>JAYVNY010000056.1:0-12493 GCA_043758205.1 Akkermansia sp. | reverse complement strand
GGCTCAGACTTCCTGCTGGTGGAAACGATCTTCGATTCCCTCAACGCGAAGGCGGCGCTGGTTGCGATTCAGGAAGTGTTCGAGCAGGACAAGGTTCGTCTGCCCATCTCCATCTCCGCCGCCGTCGGTCGCGGCGGCGAGACGATGATTTCCGCGCAGACCATCGAGGCTTATTGGAACGCCGTGAAACATGTGAAGCCCTTGTCCATCGGGCTGAACTGCTCGCTCGGGCCGGATTTGATGAGGCCGTTCCTCGCGGAGTTGTCGGAGAAATCCAGCGCGGCGATCTCGTGTTATCCGAACGCCGGGTTGCCGAATCCGCTGTCGCCGACGGGCTTTGATCTGAAGCCGGAGGACATGGGCAATTATCTGAGCGAGTTCGCGCAGAGCGGATTGATCAACATCGCGGGCGGCTGCTGCGGCAACACGCCTGAGCACATCGCAGCGATTGCGAAAGCACTCGAAGGCCGGCACGCGCGCGACCTCGCGCCGAGAGAATCCGGCACGCAACGTCTCGGCGGCATCTCCGGCAACACCCCGGCCCCCGCCGCTCCACTCCCCCTCCGCCTCTCCGGCTCGCAGCCGTTCACCCAGCAGATCGGGCAATACATCATGATCGGCGAACGCACGAACGTCGCCGGCTCGCCCAAGTTCGCGAAGTTGATCAAGGAGAACAAATACGAGGAGGCCGTGGCCGTGGCGCGGCAGCAGGTCGAGAACGGCGCCAACGTCATAGACATCTGCATGGACGAAGGGATGATCGACGGCGTTGCCGCGATGACGCGTTTCCTTCAGTTGCTCGGCAGCGAGCCGGAGGTCGCCAAGGTTCCCTTCATGGTGGACTCGTCGAAGTGGGAAGTCATCGAGGCGGGCCTGAAATGTCTTCAGGGCAAGGGCATCGTGAACTCCATCTCGCTCAAGGGTGGCGAGGAAACTTTCCGCGAGCACGCCGCCAAGGTGCTCAAATATGGCGCGGCCGTCGTCGTCATGGCCTTCGATGAGAACGGCCAGGCCGCGAGCTACGCCGAAAAAATCCGCATCTGCGAGCGCGCCTACCGCATCCTCGTGGATGAAGTTGGCTTCCCGCCCGAGGACATCATTTTCGATCCGAACATCCTCACCGTCGCGACCGGCATCGAGGAGCACAACAACTACGCCGTGGACTTCATCGAGGCCACGCGATGGATTAAACAAAACCTCCCGCACGCCAAAGTCAGCGGCGGCGTATCGAACGTCTCGTTCAGCTTTCGCGGCAACAACCCCGTGCGCGAAGCCATGCACAGCGCGTTTCTTTACCACGCCATCAAAGCCGGCATGGACATGGGCATCGTCAACGCCGGCATGTTGGAAGTGTATGAAGAGATTGAGCCGGAACTGAAGGAACTCGTCGAAGACGCCTTGCTCAACCGCCGCCCCGACGCCACCGAGCGCCTCGTTGAACATGGCGAGAAACTCAAGGCCGCCAGCGCCGGCACCACCGCGAGCGACAAGAAAGTCGAGGAAGAGTGGCGCAAAGGCACCATCGAGGAACGCCTCTCGCACTCACTCGTCAAAGGCATTGATCTCTACATCGACGCCGACACCGAGGAAGCCCGCGCAAAATACGGCAAACCCTTGCTCGTGATCGAAGGCCCGTTGATGGCCGGCATGAGCGTGGTCGGGGATTTGTTCGGCGCGGGTAAAATGTTTCTCCCGCAGGTTGTGAAGTCCGCGCGCGTGATGAAAAAGTCCGTCGCGTATCTCACGCCGTTCATGGAAGCCGAGAAGGCGGCGATGGCCGCGCGTGGCGAAGCCGTGAAGGCCCAGGGCAAGATCGTGCTCGCGACGGTGAAAGGCGACGTCCACGACATCGGGAAGAACATCGTCGGCGTCGTGCTCGCCTGTAACAACTACGAGGTGATCGACATGGGCGTGATGGTGCCGTGCGAAAAAATCCTCGAACGCGCCAGGCTGGAGAAGGCCGACCTCATCGGCCTCAGCGGACTAATCACTCCGTCGCTCGATGAGATGGTCCACGTCGCAAAAGAGATGGAGCGGACCGGTTTCAAGGTGCCGCTGCTCATCGGCGGCGCGACGACGAGCCGCGCGCACACGGCGGTGAAGGTGGCACACCACTTCAGCGAACCAGTCGTCCATGTCCTCGACGCCTCGCGCGCCGTGCCGGTGGCGAGCAGTTTGTTGAGCGCGGAGCAGAAGCCCGCCTTCGTGAAGCAACTGCGCGAGGACTACGAGAAGCTGCGTCAATTGCACGGCAGCCAGCAGGTGAAGCTGCTTTCCATCGAAGCCGCCCGCGCCAACGCGCCGAAGCTGAAGTATGACGACCTGCCGAAGCCCGCATTCACCGGCCCGCGCGTGCTCGACGACTTCCCTCTCGCCACGCTGCGCGAGTTCATTGACTGGTCGCCCTTCTTCCACACCTGGGAATTGCGCGGCGTGTATCCGAAGATTCTCCAGCACGAGAAGTACGGTGTGGAAGCGACCAAGCTCTTCAACGACGCGCAGAAACTGCTCGACGAAATCATCACGAAGAAACTCATTCGCGCCACGGCGGTCTATGGCTTCTTCCCCGCGCAGCGCGTGGGCGAGGACGTGGAAATTTACGCGGACGAATCGCGAACCAAAGTACTGACCAAGTTCCATTTCCTGCGCCAGCAGATGGAGAAGGGAGACGGCTCGCCCAACTGGTCGCTCGCGGACTTCATCGCTCCGCCGCATGCCGCCAGCGTCTCGCTGGCCGCACGCTGCGATTACCTCGGCGCCTTCGCCGTCACCACGGGACACGGTCTTGACGAGTTGGTGAAAAAATTCAAAGCCGATCACGACGACTACAACGCCATCATGGCCGAGGCGTTGGCGGATCGTCTGGCGGAAGCCTTCGCCGAGTATTTGCACAAGAGGGCGCGTGAAGAATGGGGCTACGGCCAAGTAGAGAAACTTTCCACCGAAGAACTCATTGACGAAAAGTATCGCGGCATCCGGCCCGCTGCGGGCTACCCCGCGTGTCCCGATCACACCGAGAAAGGCACGCTCTGGCAGCTCCTCGACGTGGAGAAGAGCACCGGCATCAAGCTCACCGAATCCTTCGCCATGTGGCCCGGCAGCAGCGTGAGCGGACTCTACTTCGCGCACGCCGACTCGAAGTATTTCGCCGTCGGCAAACTCGCCCAGGATCAGGTTGCCGACCTCGCGCAGCGCAAAGGCCAGCCGCTCGCCGAGATGGAACGCTGGCTTGGCCCGTGGCTGAACTACCATCCGGCTCCTTAAGCCGTCCGGCCTGCGGGTCAGGCCTCGCGCGCGGTGGGCAAGGACCACGAAAGACGAAACCCTCTCCGCCTCGAAAGGGGAGAGGGCTTAAGGGAGAGGGCCTTACGCCGCGATGGGCAGCGGCGCGGGCACCGGGGCCGCCTCCGCACCACGGCTCGCTGCACTGTCCACGATGGTGCGCGCCGTCTCGTATTCCGCGAAGAACGCCGGCTGCGTGAACCGGAACTTCGCCAGCAACGGGTCCAACTGCTTGTTCAGCACTTCATCCAGTTCCCCGAACAGACTTACCAGATCCGACGTGGCCGACGCGCTTGCCGCCTGACCTTGACGCGGCTTCGTCTGCACTTCAGCAAAGGCCGTGAGCGCGTTGTTCAGCGCCGTCCGGTCCGCCGCCACCACGTTGTATTTCGCGGTCAGCGCCGCCGCGTTCTCCTGTCCGAGCGTGTGAATGGACTGGCAACGGTTCACCACGTCCCCTTCGCGACCGTTCGCCAGCGCCGAGCGCGAGAAGCTCGCCTGTGCCAGCAGTTGCGCGTTCCCCGTGGCCGAGGCCAGCGCCTTGAGGCCCGAGCAGACCGTGTAGGCCGCATCGACCAAGGTGGTGAACGCCGCCTGCTTCTGCGCCGTGAACCCGGTGCGCGCCGACTGCTTCTGACTGCGCGCTAGAATGGCCGCCACAGTTTCCTCCAGGGTTTCCACCGATTCCTCGATGCCGACAATGCCCGCCCAGAGCGGCGCATTCGTTTCGTGCTGCACGCAGCCCAAAGTGGTCTGCGCCATTTTCAACTTATTGCTCTGCTGATTTTTCATAGGCTCGATTTCGTTGACTGTTGGTTTCCTGCTGAAGTCAGCGTCCCGGGATCGCGCCCGTGAATTGGTTAATGCTGACGAGGTGGAACAGGCAGGGCCAATGCCAGGAGGCGAAGCGCCGCAGCCGGTGAAAACCGCCGCAAACGTTTTCCCTCACGTCAGGAAAACGCTGGTTCAGCAATTCTTCGCGCTGTCTGCTTTTTGGAATCTCTCCCGGAAAAATGACACGAACGGCGACGGTGGGGCGCGTCGCTCCGCACGCGCCGTTGGACTGCCACCATCGCGTCCGGCCTTGCCGATGGCGTTGCTTGCCAGATGCGCTTCGGCGATCTCGGGTGCATCTTGGCACTGTTGCTTGGGTAGTGGGACCGGCGCCCTCGCCGGTCAACCGTCCGACAGGCGCCCCCACCTGTCGAACTGCGGGCGGGGGCGCCCGCCAGACTGGTGACAGCCGGGGCGGCTGTCCCCCTAAAGCAACCGTGCCAAGATGCGCTTCGGCGATCTCCAGCCGCAGTTTTTCATCTTGAGATTTCCCCTTCCTGGCCCTTTTATTTCCCCACTTCATTCCCTCTTAAGAGTGCGGGGGAAAAACCCACGGTCACCCACAGACGAACCATCTTTACGCGGGCCTGTGCTCCCACGGAACACCGGCCTGCTTCCAAAACACGGTCCCGGAGCTTGAACCCATGCACTCCAGCCTCAGGCAAAAAATGGATGAAACGATCCGAACCGGACCGCAGCCCTTCGGCTCCGCCGAACCGGCCCGCGCTCCTTGGCATGACTGACTGCACCCTATGAAAGCCGGCGATCACGTGACGTTGGAGCAACTCGAAATCGAACACATCCGCCGCACGCTCGAAAGCACCGACGGCATCGGCGCGGCCGCCGATTGGCTCGGCATCGACCGCGGCACCCTGCGCAAGAAGATTGAAAAATACCGCATCAACTACATGAAGTATGCCCGCGCCAAGCCGCCCGAGCCGAACCTGGAGCCATCCTCGAACGGGCACCCGTCGCCGCACCCCGCGCTCCTGCCCGGCGACGCGGACGGCGAGACCAGCACGGATGATTGATGGCACCAGGGGCCTTCGCTCCATCGGATGTTTGATCACCATGATCTCGTCTTCGGTAAACGAGGTGTTAGAACCTGCCATGCACTTGATGCGGACATGCGCTGAGGGCCAAAGGCCCGCAAACATGCCAGCCCAGGGCAACGCCCTGGGTTTGATCAAAAAAGACCCCAAGCCCTGTAGGGGCGGGAGCAGAGTGTCGCCGTGGAAGATCTCGAACTCCGCCCGCTTCCTCACACCCACTCCGCACACAGCAGTTCCGCCTGCGCGAGGACGGTCTTCACCGCCTCCTCCTGCAAATCGGGCGGATAGCCGTATTTGTTCAGGATGCGCTTCACCATCACGCGGATTTTCGCCCTCGCGCCTTCCCGCAGTGTCCAGTCGATGGTCACGCTCTTCTTCACCTGCTTGATCAGTTCCGCCGCAATGACCTTTAACTTGCCGTCGCCCATCGCCTTGACGGCGCTGTTGTTCACGGCGAGGGCGTCGTAGAACGCGACCTCGTCATCGGTCAGGCCGAGGTCTTCACCGCGCTTGGTGGCGGCGTCCATCTCCTTCGCCAGCTTGATGAGTTCCTCAATGACCTCCATCGTGGAGATCGCGCGGTTGTGGTAGGCGTTGAGGGTCTTCTTGAGTTTTTCGGAAAACTGCTGGCTCTGCACAAGGTTCTTCTTCGAACGCACTTTCAGTTCATCTTTGAGCAGCTTTTCCAGCAGCTCGGCAGCAACGTTCTTGTGCTTGAGGCCGCGCACTTCGGCGAGGAACTGCGGGCTGAGAATGCCGATGTCGGGCTTCTTCAATCCGGCGGCGGTGAAGACATCAATGATCTCGCCCTCGGTCGTGATGGCTTTGGAAACGAGCTGTCGGATCGCGGCGTCGATCTGCTCGGGCGACTTGCGGTTTTCGCCGGACTTTTTGTTGAGCGCGGATTGCAGGGCTTGGAAAAAGGAAACGTCGTCGCGGATCGCGGTCGCTTCATCCGTGGCGGAGCAGAGGGCGAAGACTTGCGAGAGTTCCGCCACCACCTGCACCCAACGTTTCTTGCCGTCCTCCTGTTCGAGGATGTGTTCCTGTCCGGCGGGGATAAGTTGCAGACGCTCGGTCGGCGTGCCGGTCGTCCACTTGTCCCACTTGAACCCATGCATCATGTCGCAGGCGATGCCGTGCTTCTCGTGCATCACGGCGATGGCCTGTTTCGTGTCGTAGGTCGGGCTGCCCTGGCCGCCGCTCTCGGTGTAGGTAGCGAGCGCCCGCTTGAGCTGATCGGCGAGGCCGAGGTAATCCACGATCAAGCCGCCGGGCTTGTCCTTGAAGACGCGGTTCACGCGGGCGATGGCCTGCATCAGTCCGTGGCCCTGCATCGGCTTGTCGGCATACATGGTATGCAGGCAGGGCGCGTCGAAACCGGTCAGCCACATGTCGCGCACGATGACGATTTTGAACGGGTCGCGGCTGTCCTTGAACCGGTTCGCCAGCTTGCGGCGTTTCTCTTTGTTGCCGATGTGCCGCTGCCATTCCGGGCCGTCCTCGGCGCTGCCGGTCATCACGACTTTCAGCGTCTCCGCGTCCCACTCGGGCCGCAGCTTGATCAGCGCATCGAAGAGCGCCACGCAGATGCGGCGGCTCATGCAGACGATCATCGCCTTGCCGTCCATCGCCTCCACGCGCTTCTCAAAATGCGTCACCAGATCGGCGGCGATGAGCGCGATGCGTTTCGGATCACCGACCAGCGCCTCCAGCGCGGCCCACTTGGATTTAAGCTTTTCCTTCTTGGTCAGCTCCTCGCCTTCGGTGATTTCCTCGAACTCCGCGTCCAGCTTGGGCAACTCGGCGGCGTTCAGCGCCAACTTGGCGATGCGGCTCTCGTAATAGATCGGCTTCGTCGCCTCATCTGCCACGGCGCGCTGGATGTCGTAGATGCTGATGTAATCGCCGAACACCGTCCGCGTGTTGGCGTCGGTCTTCTCGATGGGCGTGCCGGTGAAGCCGATGAACGATGCGTTCGGCAAAGCATCGCGCAGGTTGCTGGCGAAGCCGTAGGACATCTCGCCCTTTTCGTTCACCCGCCCGCCGAAGCCGTATTGCGAACGATGCGCCTCGTCCGCGATGACTATAATGTTGCGGCGATCCGACAGGGTTTCCATCCGGCCTGTTGGCGCAACATTACCCTCACCCTCCGCTTTGCTCCTCCCTCTCCCAGTGGGAGAGGGTTGGGGTGAGGGTGTGAGCGTAGCGAACTTATGAATCGTGGTGAACACCACGCCGCCGCTTGCCCGCTTGAGCAGTTCCGCCAAATGCTCGCGGCTCTCCGCCTGCACCGGCATCTGTCCGAGGATGTCGTGGCAGCGTTGGAACTGGCCGAAGAGCTGGTCGTCGAGGTCGTTGCGGTCGGTCAGCACCACCAGCGTTGGGTTCTGCATCGCGCTTTCGCGGATCACCCGTGCGGCGAAAAACAGCATGGTGAAACTCTTCCCGCTGCCCTGCGTGTGCCAGACCACGCCCGCGCGACGGTCGCCCGGCTGGCCGCCGTGCATCCGGCCCGCCCAGTAGCGGCCGGGATCTTCGCGCAGCACGCCCACGTCGTTCATGCCGCTGGCGCGCACCGTTTCCTCCACCGCCGCATTCACCGCGTGGAACTGATGGTAGCCCGCGATGATCTTGTGCAGTGCGCCCGTGTCCGCGTCCTCCTCAAAAACAATAAAGTGCTGGAGCAGGTCGAGGAAGCGTTGCCGGTCGAACACCCCGCGCACCAGCGTCTCCAACTCCAGCGCGGTCTTCGGCGCATCGCCCTCCCCGTCAATCGTGCGCCAGACCTTGAACCACTCTTGACTCGCCGTCAGCGAGCCGATGCGCGCTTGCAGTCCATCGCTCACCACCAGCGCCGCATTGTAGTGCAGCAGGCTCGGCACCTCGGCCTTGTAGGTCTGGAGCTGCGCGTAGGCGCTCCAGATCGTCGCGTCCTCATCGGCGGCGTTCTTCAGTTCGATCAGCGCCAGCGGCAGACCATTGACGAAAACAATCACATCGGGCCTGCGGTTGTGCTGCGCCTCGATCACCGTGAACTGATTTACCACGAACCAGTCGTTCGCCCGCACGTTGGCGAAATCCACCAGCCGCGCCTTGTCGCCTTTGATCGAGCCATCGGGCCGCACGTATTCCACATCCACCCCGTCGCGCAGCATCCGGTGAAAAGCCCGGTTCGTCTGGGCCAGCGAAGGGGTTGCCACGTGCAGCACTTTACGCAGCGCCTCCTCCCGCGCCTCCTCGGGAATGGAAAAATTCAGCCGCGCGATCGCCGCCCGCAGCCGTTCCACCAGCACCACGTCGCCAAAGGAATCCCGCTCCGCCGCAGGTTCACCGGGCGCGAGTTGCGGCCCGTGCCCGACCGCATAGCCCAGCTCCCCGAACCACGTCAGGGCGGCGTCTTCGACGATGGATTCGTTGAGGCTCATGACTTGGGTTTCTTCGGTTTCGGGAGCTTTTTTACTTCGGCATCAAGCAGCCCGAGCAAGTCCGCTTCTCCTTGTGCTTCCAAGGCCGCTCGTCGGCGGGCGGCGAAGCGTTCGTATTCCTGCTCGGCCAGAGCGTGGGCCTCCTCACGGCTCACCTTCCCGGCGTCGGGCAAAATCGCGCGTTCATTCAGATTCAGGAAATCATGCAGCCGCGTCACCCAGTTTTGGAGGAAGATTTGCTTCTTCCGCCGCGCCTGATCTTCCGCGAAATCCAGGAACATCACGACAATCCGGTTCAGCTCCTCGATCTCGTCCTCGCGCAGGTAGTTCTTGGCGATGGTCACATCCCCCTTCCGCACCACGCCGGTGCGCCACGCCATCAGGCCCATGTTCGGGTGGGCAGCATCCGCGCGCTCCGCAATCAACTCCGCCGCCGTCTTCCCCGTCGCGGCGAAGTGCAGCTTGTTCTGGATGGTCTGGAAAAACACCTGCGTCTCCGGCTCCGTGGGCTCGTAATCCGCCGCCAGCGCGAGGATCTCTCGCACCCGCAGATACACCCGTCGTTCGCTGGAGCGGATGTCCCGGATGCGCTCCAGCAACTCATCGAAGTAATCAACGTGCCCCTTGCCCGGCGGGTTTTTGAGCCGCTCGTCGTCCATCGTGAAGCCCTTCACGATATATTCCCGCAGCCGCTGGGTGGCCCAGATGCGGAACTGCGTCCCCCGCTTCGATTTCACCCGGTAGCCCACTGAAATGATGACGTCCAAATTGTAGAACTCGACCTGGTAGATCTTCCCGTCGGCGGCAGTTGTTGCAGATTCTGCAACAACTGAATCCCGGACCAGCTCCCCCTCCTCGAAGATGTTTTTGATGTGCCGGGAAATGACTGACTTGTCCCGCTGGAACAGGTCCGCCATCTGATTGAGCGACAGCCACACCGTCTCGCCCTCCAGCCGCACTTGCAGCCGCGTCCGGCCATCCTCGGTCTGGTAGAGGATCAAGTCTGAGTCGGGCTCCGGTTTGTTCTTCATGGGTTCGTCCTCCGTCGGGTTGGAAATCGAACCATCCGGAAATTCCGGATCGTTGCCGGTGCCTCCTCTCCTCTCCCCGTGGGAGAGGCCGGGTGAGGGTTGCCGCAGGCATTGGCCGGGTTCAGCCGCTTCTCCTCTCCCGCTGGGAGAGGCCGGGTGAGGGTTCGAGCAACGCGAGATTGCACCACCTCGCCAAATCCATCCCGCTCCGCCGCTTGTTCACCCGGCGCGATGTGCGGCCCGTGCCCGACCGCATAGCCCAGCTCCCCGAACCACGTCAGCGCGGCGTCTTCGACGATGGATTCGTTGAGCGAAATCGGCACACGTCGAGGGGCGTTTAGTGAGCAGGCAACTGAGCGGCGGAACCGAACTCCGCCAAAGCCTCAGCTTCGTTATGGATGTTCACCACCCGCGACATGGTGCCAAGCAAGCGGATGGATTTATCGACTTCAGTTTGGGAAATCTGTTCCGGCGTCGCATCCACCAACAGCACCGTTTTGTCGGCAGTGATGACGTTAGTGTTCAACAGGCTCTCAAGCATCCAGGCCGTGGCGTCTCGGTTCTTCTGGAGTTGAGTCTTCCGCTTGGGAATCGGAAAGCGTTGATAAGCTCGTTCCAGCGTCCCATTGGCAATCGCGTGGCTGAACAAAAACTCCTCGTCCACGCCCCGAACGGTGCATCTCACCGGATACCGGTCGTGAAAGTTGCGATGATGCTTGAGTTGGGCGCGAACCATCAGTGAATCGCACAATTCATCGAACCCAATGTCGCGCGGTTCCTCGGCGGTGTTCACCTCGATGAGCTGCGCGAAAAGCTGGTCCGCCACCGTTGGCAACTCCTCCTCGCTGATGTCATCCAGCACCGAACCGGCATCCACCACGACGAAATTACCGCGCGCCGTCTGTTGCAACGCTTCGATGAAGCCGGGTGAACTTGACGACACCACATCGCCGCCGCCCAAGGGCCGAATGCTGGTTCCCGAGATGGCATCGCGCCAGTAGCGAACCCACTGCTTGTAGGCGCTGGCGGAAGTCACGAAGCCGGGAATGGAACGCCCGTCCACTTCGCCGGGGCGGTTGGGATACTCGGCAAGAAAGCGCGCCTCGATGCCGAGCGGCGACCACACGATGACGCCGATGTTGCGCGGCTCGAACCGGTGCAAGTCGGGAATGTATTTCGCGAGCAGGTATTTGGTCGTGTTCATATTGGCAGGCTCCAAGCCTGAATGGCCGAAAACTCGGCCCGGTGATTGTTGATTATCTGTCGTAAACTATCGCGCCTCGTCTTCAAAAAGCCAATGGCGGCGGTGACTTCTTGCAGCGTCAGCCCGTATGGCTGCGCATCCCGGCAAATCTCTTCGATGTAGAAATCGGGTGTAGCGGCAATCCGGTTGAGCCAGAACGTAAAGTCAGTGTCCATGTTCACAGCATCGAGCAAGCAATGCCGGTGCCGACCGGAGTCCACGGGATTGTTCGTCGTCCAGGAAATCCCCAACCGGTCGCGCAGCGCGGTCATCCGTGCTTCGCCCTGGCCTGCGGCGTAGCCAAAAAGCGCGTGGCTGTGGTCGAAGATGTTCATCTGCGGAGGGGTGCCGAGGAAATCCACCGAGAAGTTTTCCGCGTGCCGGTCGCAGTTCGCCACCCAGATGTCGAAGAGCAGCAATCCGGCGGACAAGGACGGCAAGACCTGCACGCAATTCGCCACGTTCACCGGCGGGAGAGAGTTCCCGGCGAGGTTGAAATCCAGCGAAGCGAAAAGCGGTCCGCCGCTCGTCTGCGAAACAATGCCCACGGGTGGCACGGGCAGGCGGAGAAAACGCCCGAGTTCGCCACAAATCAATTCGTTCGGGATGCAATAAGGAGCCGCTGCCGCGCTGTTCTCCTTCGCCACCGCGCTCAGATACACATAGCGGCTTCCAGCGACACCAATCCCCAACTGGCGTCCGACCGATTCAATCCTGTAAATGGCGCTCGGCATTTTCAGTAGAGATTAAGGGTTGGAGATTGCCTCCGCGAGCCTTTCGTTTTCCGCCACGCTCAACTCCCCGCTCAGCAGCTTCGGCAGCAGCGTGTCGCGCAGGGTGGAGAGTGTGCGGGATTGGTGGAGGTTGGCGTGGATGCGGTCGAGCATCGGCTGAATGATTTTCGTGAAGGCGGCGGCGATGGGCTTAGGCGGCAGCGCGACTTTGAATGAACTGATGTCGCTCCAGCTCGTGCGCGGCATCTTGGTGCCGGTGGAGGCGAGGTCGGTGAATTGAATCAGCGCATCGCTGCTCGCGTGGCCGAGGAGGAATCCGAACCACTCCGGGCTTTTCGGCGCGAGAACGAGGATGTCCGTGGAGCAGACGCCATCGAACGGGGCGATGCCGACTTTGTGGAAGTAGGGGCGCAGTTTGCCGAAGAGGATTTCGCCTTTCTTGAAGGCTGACTTGCCGCTGGCAACATCGGCGGATTCGTCCCAATCGCCGAGCGCGATGCAGCGGCGGCGGCATGTGTTCCAAGGCGATGTAGGGCGTGTTCGGTGCAATCTCACTGGGCTGGACGCCGCGCCGTGAGTTCGTGCCGATGTCGCCGAGTTTTCCAGCGGTCCAGCCTTTAGGAATGTGGCCGAGGGGTGAGTCTTCCAGATGGTCGGGGAAGAGGGCGTCGGAGGGGTCACGCGGAGGCGCGGAGGCGCGGAGGGGGCAGTTGGATTCCTGAAATTTCTCTTCTTCCTCTCCGCGTCCTCCGCGCCTCCGCGTGAGACTCTCTTCATCCATGTTCCGGCGGACGGGGTCGAAATCCACGAACCAGCTCTGGAACAGCGCCCGCGCCATCGCCTCCAGCGTCGCGTTCATCCGCCGGTTGCACTCGATCTTGTCGTCCAG
>JAYVNY010000055.1:0-10517 GCA_043758205.1 Akkermansia sp. | reverse complement strand
ATCGCCATCACGAATCCGACGGACGGCACGTTCTTCGGCACGCCGGCCAGCTTTGTCATCGGAGCGACGGCGAGTGATCCGGACGGCACGGTCACGAATGTGGCCTTCTACTCAAACGGCGCGCTGTTGGCGAATGACACGACCTCGCCGTTCAGTTTCAATTACAGCCCCGCCGTCGGTACCTACGCGCTGGTTGCCGTGGCCACAGACAATGTCGGGCAGTCCGTCACGTCGAGCGTGGTCAACGTCACCGTGAGCACGAACATCGCGCCGCCGCTGGTGTTCAGCAAAACTCCGCCTGCGGGCGCGAGCGTCACAAATCTGACCGGTCTTACCGTCGTGTTCAGCAAGGTTGTGGCGGGCGTGAATGCGTCCGACCTGTTGATCAACGGACTACCGGCCACCGGACTCACCGGCTCGGGCAGCAACTACACGTTCAGCTTCGCGCAGCCCGCGTATGGCGCGGTCGCGATCTCGTGGGTCACGGCGCACGGCATCGCCGACACGTTTGTGCCCTCGCACGCTTTCGACACGAACAGCGCGGGCGCGAACTGGAGTTATCAGTTGCTCGACTCGCAGCCGCCGACGATCACGGCCATCACGCCTTTGCCGGGTGCGACGCTGGCTTCGCTCACGTCCATTGCCGTCACGTTCAGCGAGCCGGTCACCGGCGTGAACGCGAGCGACTTGTTGATCAATGCTGCTCCGGCCACGGGTTTCAGCGGTTCCGGCGCGGGACCGTACAATTTCACCTTCGCGCAGCCGGCGCAGGGCGTGGTCAACGTCGCTTGGGCCGGCGGACACGGCATCGCCGATGGGTCGGGCAATTCCTTCTCGCCCGCGCCGTGGAGTTACCTGCTCGATTCGAACAGCGTGGGCGTCGTGATTTCCGAAATCATGTATCACACCACGTCGGAGAATCCGCTCGATGAATGGCTGGAACTTTACAACAAGGGCGGCACGACGGTGAACCTCGCGGGCTGGCGCGTCACGGCGGGCTTCAGCTTCACCTTCTCGAACGTCTCGCTCCTGCCCGGCGGTTACCTCGTGGTCGCGGCGGACACAAATTACTTCCGCACCAACTTCCCCACCGTCACGAACGTCGTGGGGAACTGGATCGGCTCGCTCAACAACAACGGCGAGAACATCAACGTCAAGGACGCGGCGGGCAATCTGGTCAACAGCGTGACCTACGCGGATAATGGCGACTGGGGCGTGCGCCAGCGCGGCGATCTCGATCTGGGCTACCGCGGCTGGGAATGGTCCAAGCCGCATGACGGCCACGGCTCCTCGCTGGAGTTGATCAATCTGAACCAGCCAAACGATAGCGGCGAGAACTGGACGGCGAGCGTGACGACCAACGGCACGCCGGGCCGCGTGAACTCGGTCAACACGAACAACATCGCGCCACTCATTCTCGACGTGACGCACTTCCCGACGATCCCGAAATCGATCGAGCAGGTGACAATCAGCGCGCGTCTGCTCGACGAAGCGTCGAGCGGTTACACGGCGAATCTTCTCTGGCGTGTGGACAGCACCACGCCGCCAGCCTTCACCACCCTGGCGATGCACGATGACGGATTGAACGGTGACCTCGTGGCGAGCGACGGCTTGTGGAGCGCGCGGATTCCGTCGCAGGCGAACAATGCCATCATCGAGTTCTACGTGAGCGCGACGGACGCGGGCGGACGCACGCGCACCTGGCCCGCACCGGCCATCGCGGCGACGGACGGGGCCGGCCCGACGGGGCAGGTCGTGAACGCGCTTTTCCAAATTGACGACGTGGTGTACGCGCCGACCAACGCGCAGCCGATGTTCAAGCTGATCATGACGGCGAACGAGGCGGCGGAGCTGGCTTCCATCCCAAGCATCAGCACGCTCCAAGGTCCGAACGCGGCCATGAACGGCACGGCCATCATCATTGATGGCGGCGGCATCAAGCGGCATTACAGCGTCGGCTTCCGCAATCGCGGCCACGGCAGCCGTCGGGCCAATCCGCCAAATTACCGCATCGAGTTCCGCGACGACGACCGTTGGAAGGGCGTGCAGGGGATTAACCTCAACTCGCAGTACGTCCACGCGCAGCACCTCGGCAGCGTGCTGGCGCGCAAGTCCGGCGTGGCGGGCGCGAACACCTACGCGGCGCAGGCGCGCGTCAACAACGTCAACCGCGCGGTCAGCGGTTCGCCGATGTTCAGCTCCTACGCCGCCAATGAATCGCAGGACAGCGACTACGCGTCGGCGCACTATCCGCATGATCTGGGCGGCAACATCTATCGCGCCGTCCGCGACATTGCGCCGCCGGACTTCAGCTATCGCGGCACGAACTACACGTCGTACACGAACACGTTCTTCAAGGAGTCGAACGCGAGCGAGAATTATTGGGGCGACCTCATCGGCATGTTGAGCGTGGTCGGCACGGGCAACTCAGTGCCCTTCACCACGGCCAACGTCCGCGCCGTCGTGAACGTGGAGCAGTGGATGAAGCACTTCGCTTTCATGAACCTGATGGGCAACAACGAGACGGGCCTGAACACCGGCTTCAATGACGATTACTTCATGTATGCCGGCGTCCTCGATCCGCGCCTGATTCTGACCTACTACGATCTCGACACCATCCTCGGCCAGGGCGGTTCACTCGCGCCGAACGCGGGGATCTTCACCGCCACGGCCAACAACGGCTCCGGTCTGGCGATGGATCGCTTTCTGAACTGGCCGGAGTTTCAGCCGATCTATTTCCGGACGCTTTACGAGCAGCTCACCGGGCCGCTCAACCAGTCGAACTTCAACGCCACGGTGGACGAGGCGCTCGGCGGCTACGTGCCGATCAGCACGATCACCAGCATCAAGACCTGGATGGATTCGCGGCGCACCTTCGTGCTCGGCATCCTGCCGCCCATCACTTACTCGAATGGCCCCACGGCCATCGTCACCGGCGTGCCCCGTTCGCCCACGCCGAGCACCGGCGCGACGCTCACGGTCAGCGCGGCGGATGCGGCCACGTATCAATTCAGCCTGAATGGCGGCGCTTACTCCGGGGACATTGCGCTGGCCACGCCCATCAATTTGTCCGCGCTCGGCAACGGCACGAACACGGTGCGTGTGCTGGCCAAGGGCACGAACGGCGTCGCGCAACTGGCGAGCGCGCCGAGCATCGTCTCGTGGGTCGTGAACAACACCTGGCCCGCTGTGCGCCTGAACGAAGTGCTGGCCCGCAACGTCGCCTCGCTGAACCACAACGGCACCTTCCCCGACGCCATCGCGCTGTTCAACGAGTCCGCGTCGCCCATTGATCTCGGCGGGATGCGCCTGAGCAACGACAAGGATCAGCCCAGCAAATACACCTTCCCCGCCGGCACGATCCTCGGGCCGTCCGCCACGCTGACCGTGTATGCGAACAACCCTGATGCCACGCCGGGCATTCACCTCGGCTTCAACCTCGACGCGGACGGCGACTCGGTGCGGCTCTTCGCGGCGGTGACGAACGGTGGTCTCGAACTCGACAGCGTGAAGTTCGGGCGGCAGTTGCCGGACCTCTCCATCGCGCGCTTCGGCAGCGTCGGCGAGTGGAAGCTGGCCGTGCCGAATTTCACTGCCGCCCCCGTCGCGCAGCCGCTCGGCGACCCGCGCAATCTGCGCATCAATGAATGGCTCGCGGACAGCGTGGTCTCGGAAGATTTCGTGGAGCTGTACAATCCGAACGGGCTGCCCGTCGCCCTGGGCGGATTTTATTTCACGGACAACCTGCTCGGTGACCCGGCGCGCAACCAGCTCGAGCCGCTGACCTTCATCGGCGCGGGCGAGTTCCGTTCGTTCACGGCCAACGGCAACGGCAACGGCGGCGATCACCTGAACTTCAGCCTTGCGCTGGAGCAGGGCGAGATTGGTTTGTTTGATACGAGGCTCTCGGTGCTCGACTGCGTGATCTACAGCTCACAGCAGCCCGATGTGGCGCAGGGCCGGTGTCCGAACGGCGGCGTCTCGTGGACCACGCTCGGCGTGGCCACGCCCGGCGCGCCGAACGCGTGCCCCGTGGTGATTCCGCCACCGGTCACAGTCGCGCTGCTCACCATCAGCAACTCCTGGCGCTACCAGGCCACGGGAAATCTGGACTCCGTGAACTGGACGACCAACACCTACAACGACGCGGCCTGGCCGAGCGGACTCGCGCTCCTGGGTCGCTACACTTCCGGCGCGCAGGTGTTGCCGGAGCCGATCCGCACCGTCATCGAAACCAACGTGACGCAGACGAACTATTACTTCCGCGCCCATTTCAACGTCCCGCCCGGCACGACCTACACCTCACTCGAGTTCCGGCACATCATTGATGACGGCGCGGTCTTCTACCTGAACGGCGTCGAGATTACGTCGGCGCGTTTCAACATGCCGGCCGGCCCGATCAACGGGGCCACGTTCGCCGCGTCCACCGTGATCGCCGCCGTGTATCAGGGGCCGTTCAGCATTCCGACGAGCCTGTTGGTGGTCGGTGACAACGTGTTCGCCGTGGATGTGCATCAGCGCGCCACGAACAGTTCGGACAGCGCGATGGGCGTGGAGTTGACGGCGTCCATCGTGACCAACAGCGCCGCCGTCGCGGGTGTGGTCATCAACGAAGTGCTGGCCAACAACGCCTCGTTCACCGAACCGGACGGCAGCAAGCCCGACTGGGTGGAGCTTTACAACCCGTCTGCGAACGCCGTGGACCTTGGCGACATGAGCCTGACCGACGACACCACGCAGGCGCGGCGCTGGGTCTTCCCGAACGGCACGATCCTGAACGCATCCGGCTTCCTGAAAGTGCGCTTCAATTCCAGCGCGCCGAGTTCGACGACGAACACCGGCTTCGGTCTGTCCGCGAACGGCGGCAAGGTGTTCCTCTTTAACAAGCTGGCCGAGGGCGGTTCGCCGCTCAGCTCGATCAGCTATGGATTGCAGGCGGCGGATTTCTCGATCGGCCGCGTGCCAAACGGCAGCACCAACTGGGTGCTGAATGTGCCGACCCTCGGCGGCAACAACCTCGCCGCCGCGCTGGGCAATCCGCTGTTACTCAAAATCAACGAGTGGATGGCCAACCCGGCCTCGGGCAGCGACTACTTTGAAATCTTCAATCCCAACCCGCAGCCGGTGGACATCAGCCGCTTCTATCTCACCGACACTCTGGCCAACCGCACGCAGCATCAGTTGCCAGCGCTGAGTTTCATCGGGGTCGGCCAGGATGCGTTCCAGAAATTTGTTGCCGACGGCAACACGACGCTCGGTGCGGACCATGTGAACTTCTCGCTCAAGGCCGGCGGCGAAGACCTGGGGCTGACCAGCTTGAACAATGTCGCCATCGACAGCCTGACCTTCTACCAGCAAACCCTCGGCGTTTCGCAGGGGCTGCTGCCCGACGGTGCGGCCACGGTCGTGAGCTTTCCCACCACGCCCACACCCGGCAAACCGAACTTCCTGCCCGTCGCCAACATCGTCGTGAATGAAGTGCTCGCGCACACCGACCCGCCCTTCGAGGACGCCGTGGAGTTCTACAACTTCGGTCCGACGAACGTGAACATCGGCGGCTGGTACCTCAGCGATTCGCAGAACAACCTCTACAAGTACCGCGTGCCGACGAACACCATCGTCCCCGCTGGCGGCTACGTCGTTTTCTACGAATACCAGTTCAATCCCGACGTGACCTCGACGTCGTTCTCCTTCAGCTCGGCCAAGGGCGACGAGGTGTATCTCGCGCAATCGCTCGCGCCCGGCACGGTCACGGGCTACCGCGCCTTCGCCACGTTCGGCGCGTCCGAGAACGCCGTGTCGTTCGGACGTTTCGCGACGAGCCTGGGCATTGATTTTCCCGCGATGAGCGCACGCACCTTCGGTCAGGACAACCCGGTGACGACGAATCAATTCCGCCTCGGCAACGGACTCACCAATTCGTATCCGAAAGTCGGCCCGCTCGTGATCAACGAATTGATGTACAACCCGCCGGGCTTGAGCAACGACGTGTCTGAGTTCATCGAGGTGCGGAACGTCACGGCCGCGCCGCTGCCGCTCTTCGACACGAACAACCCGGCCAACACCTGGCGCATCCGCAAGGGCGTGGACTTCAACTTCCCGCCCAACACCCTCGTGCCGCCGGGCGGTTACCTCGTGCTCGTGAACTTTGATCCGGTGAGTGATCCCGTCTCGCTCAACACGTTCACGAACACCTACGGCACGGGCCTGATGATCCTCGGCCCGTACTCCGGCCGCTTGCACAACGACGGCGAAGACGTGGAAATTCAGAAACCCGACGCGCCCCAGACCGTGCCTGGTCCGGACTTCGGACTCGTGCCTTACATCCTTGTGGACCGCGTGGATTATCGCGACGTGTATCCGTGGCCGCAGGCGGCGGACGGCAGCGGCTGGTCCCTGTCCAAACTGACCTCCACGCTCTACGGCAACGAAGCATTCAACTGGCAGGCCAATCCGCCCACACCGGGCGCGGCCAACTTCCCCTCGTCCACCAACACGCCGCCGACGCTCGCCGCGCTGGTGAACCGCAGCGTCCACGCGGGCTACCCGGTCTCCTTCACCGCCACCGCCACTGATCCCGACATGCCGGGGCAGACGCTCGCCTACTCACTCGTCAACACCGTGCCGTCCGGCGCGACCATCGGTTCGGCCAGCGGCGTCTTCAACTGGACGCCCACCACGAACCAGATCGCCGCACACACCCTCAGCGTGCGCGTCACGGACAACGGCTCGCCGAATCTGAGCGACACGAAAAACTTCACGCTCACCGTGCTCGCACTGCCGCGCGTGCGTTCCGTGTCCATCACCAACGGCGTGGCCAACGTGACATGGGACAGCTTCGCGGGCCGGCGCTACAAAATCTTCACCACGCCCACGCTCACGCCGGCCAACTGGGTGCAAGTCGGCGGCGACATCATCGCCAGCGGTCTGACCACGACCATCGCGGTCGGCAGCGGCAACGATCCCACGCGGTTCTACCAGGTGGTGTCGTTCGACAACTGACCTGTTTCGCGCATTGAATCCGGGCGCGTGGGCGTGGCAGCTTGCGCGCATGTTCCAACGCTTCCCGATCCGCGTTTTGCTCATGCTCATTCTGAGCACGCTGCTCCTGACCGGCTGCCGCTCGCCGCGCTCGGTGGAGACCGCCGTCGCTCGTCCGCCGAATGTCGTCATCATCTTCTGCGATGATTTGGGGTATGCGGACATCGCGCCGTTCGGCGGTCAGACGCCCACACCAAACCTGTCGCGCTTCGCCCACGAGGGGATGCGCTTTACGGATTTTTACGCGGGCCAGGCCGTGTGCTCGGCCTCGCGCGCGGCGTTGCTGACGGGCTGTTATCCGAATCGTGTTGGGATTCAGGGCGCGCTGCCGCCCCGGTCGAAGACAGGCCTCAATTCCGACGAAATCACCCTCGCCGAAATCCTGAAAGCGCGCGGCTACGCCACGGCCATCTACGGCAAATGGCATCTCGGCGACGCGCCGCCGTTCCTGCCCACGCGCCACGGTTTCGATGAATGGTTCGGCCTGCCCTATTCGAACGACATGTGGCCGCTCCATCCCACGGCGCACACGAACTTCCCGCCCCTGCCGCTCTACGAAAACGAAAAGGTCATCGAACTCATGCCCGACCAGCGGCAGCTCACAACTTGGTACACCGAACGCGCGGTCAACTTTATCGGGCGACACACCAACAGCCCCTTCTTCCTCTACGTGCCGCACAACATGCCGCACGTCCCTCTCTACGTGAGCGCGAAGTTCAACGGGGCCTCCGGGCGAGGACTCTACGCCGACGTGGTTCAGGAAATTGACTGGTCCGTCGGGGAAATCCTCGCCGCGCTCAAACGCCACGGACTCGACGACAACACGCTCGTCGTCTTCACCTCGGACAACGGGCCGTGGATGCTCTACGGCTCGCACGCGGGCGATGCGCGGCCCTTGCGCGAGGGCAAGGCCACGACCTTCGATGGCGGCGTGCGCGAGCCGTGCCTGATGCGCTGGCCGGGGAAAATTCCCGCCGGCTCCGTCTGCCGCGAGATGGCATGGACCATGGACTTGCTCCCCACCATTGCGAAACTCGCCGGCACCAGCGCGCCCACCGACCGCATCATTGATGGCCGCGACATCTGGCCGCTGATGACCGCGCAACCCGGTGCGAAGACGCCGCACGACGCCTACTACTATTACTGGGCGCAAGCTTTGGAAGCCGTGCGCTCCGGCCCGTGGAAACTGCACTTCCCTCACGACTACGCGCACCTCGCCGTGCCGGGCGGTGGCGGATTGCCAGGCAAATACATGCGGCCCAAAATCGGCGCGGCGCTCTACAACCTGGAAAAAGACATCAGCGAGCAACACGACGTGGCCGCGCAACATCCCGACGTGGTCGCCCGCCTCCAAGCTCTCGGCGAACGCGCCCGCAATGACTTGGGCGACTTGCTCACCAAACGCCCGGGGAAAAATGTGCGCGAGGCGGGGAAATTAAAAGCGCCGGAACTTTGAACGGCTATCCGAGCCGTCCGATTTTTTGCAACTCACGGAGAAATTCGATGTCGCTCTGATCCTGCGGACGGTTCGCCGCCTCCTTTGCCGAAAGCAGATGAGGGCCACTCAGGCAACGCACCAGAGTTCTTTTTTCCGTGTGGCGCGTCGTCGCCACCCGTTCCGCCTCGTCAAACTTTGGCACGCCCGGCAGGCCGAGATGGAATTGCAGCACGCCCCAGGAAGTCTGAAAGGTCTGGATAAAATTCTCGCCATGCGGACCGAGCGGTTCCACCAGGTCATCCAGCTGTTCCCCGATGGCTTCGTTCAGTCGTTGAAAATTATCCGCGTCGCGCGGCGGGATGAAGAAGTCCCAATCCATCGAGAAACGCGGCATGCCATAAAGCCGCATGGCCTGACCGCCCACGAGCAGGTAACGAACGCCCGCAGCATTCAGAATCTGGAACAACTCATCCATTGTTCCCCGTCTCTCTCGCCATTTGCAGAATCAACTCTTTCTTCCAAACATTCATCTCCAGGTGCGTGCGGAACTTTTGCGGAGGGAATTTCGGCAACGGTGGGGACGCGGGCAATGCGACGACCTGTGGGTTCGCCGCCCACAATTGAATCTTCGCTTTGTAATCACCTGTCACCTTCACGCCGCGAACCTTACGCCAGCCGCACTTATTTTGACAAAGGCAGAATCAATCAACAACAAGCGGCGCGTCGTTGCGGATCACCTTTTCTATTTAACTCGCGGAAAAATGGGTAATCCGCCGGGCCTTGTCCACCGCTGGACTGGCGCATCCGTTCACTCACACCCCCTCCGCCGTCGGATGCACCCACGGCGCGCGGTAGGGGCGGGTGAGGAGGTTGTTGGCCTGTTCGTCACTCTGCACTTTCCCGCGCGCGGCGTCCCAGTAGATAGAGCGGCCGATCTGCGCGGAGACGTTGGCGAGAATGCACGAGGCGCTGGAGATGTAGCCTTGCTCGATGTCCGCCACGGGCTTGCTGCGCGTTTCAATGGCTTTCAGGAAATCCTGCATGTGGACGCGCACGGCGGAGGCGACGTGCTTCTCCAAATCCTTTTCGGTCTTGTCCTCGGGAAATTTCTCATACTCAAAGAGCGGCTCGCCCTTGACGGTGGATTCGGTCTTGCCGCGTGGGTAGAAATCGTAGCCGTTCACGCCGGCTTTGAGCGTGCCTTTCTCGCCGTAAAAGATGGCGGCCCATGGATATTTCGGATCAGGTGCGTCGCCCCACGAGCGGTGCGTCCACACGACGTTGAGTTCGGGGAACTCGAAGGTCGCGGTCTGCGTGTCGGAAATGTTCGCCACGCTTTTCTTGTCCACGTAGATGCCGCCGCTGGAACTGACGCGCGTGGGCCAGCCGAGGTCGAGCATCCAGCGCACCATGTCGAGCATGTGGACGCACATGTCACCGACGATGCCGTTGCCGTACTCCATGAACGCGCGCCAACCGCGCGGATGGACGATGGGGTTATAGGGGCGCAGCGGCGCCGGCCCGGTCCACATTTCCCAGTCAAGGTTCTCCGGCGGCATCGCGTCCGCATCCTGACGGCCTGAACGCATGTGGTAATAACAGCAGATCTCGACCAGTGCGACTTTGCCGAGTTTGCCGGCTTTGATGATCTGCTCGCGCGCTTCCATCAGATGCGGTGTACTGCGCCGCTGCGTACCAACCTGCACGACGCGACCGTGTTGGCGCGCGGCGGCGATCATAGCTTCGCCTTCGCGGACATCGACCCCGACAGGTTTCTGTACATACACGTGAGCACCGGCTTCAACCGCGGCGATCATGGCAAGGGCATGCCAGTGATCCGGCGTATCGACCAGCACGATGTCGAGATCCTTTTCCTTGAGCAGGTCGCGGTAATCGCGGTAGGTTCGTGGCGTCTTTTTCGAAGCCTGCCGCTGGGCGACCCGTTCGGCAAACTCGGCAAAGTCGCACTGGTCGAGATCTGCTGTTATTACCACATGCGTTCAGGCCGTCAGGATGCGGACGCGATGCCGCCGGAGAA
>JAYVNY010000054.1:0-59446 GCA_043758205.1 Akkermansia sp. | reverse complement strand
TGCGGCGTTCTGCCGAGACGCCGCTACGGCTGGCGCATTGCCTTCGCGTGTGCTCCCGGCCCTCAATCCGTCCATGGGCCAATGTGCCTCGAAAATAATTTTAGAAATAGACCCATACTTTCCGCACACGGATTGCGCATGTAGGGGCAGATGAGCAACTCTGGACCCAATATGACTCCAGCCCAGCAACGCGAAGAAGCGCTGTTCGCCGCCGCGCTCGCCAAGCCCTTGGCTGAGAGGGCCGCTTTCCTTGATGGTGCCTGCCACGGTGCCCCGGCCCTGCGCACGCGACTCGAAGCGTTGCTCGCCGCGCATGAACAACCTGACGAACTGCTGGCCGCGCCAGCCGACGCGGCACGGCCCACGATCAAGCTCGACCTCGCCGATGCGCCCGACGAAGCCGTGGGCCAGACGCTCGGGCGCTACAAGTTGCTGGAGCGCGTGGGCGAAGGCGGGTGCGGCGTGGTCTATGTCGCGGAGCAGACCGAGCCGGTGCGGCGGCGCGTGGCGCTCAAGGTCATCAAGCTGGGCATGGACACCAAGCAGGTGGTCGCGCGGTTCGAAGCGGAGCGACAGGCATTGGCGATGATGGATCATCCGAACATCGCCAAGGTGCTCGATGCGGGAACAACCGAATTGGGCCGGCCCTACTTCGTGATGGAACTGGTGCGCGGCATCCGCATCACCGACTACTGCGACCAGGCCCAGCTCTCCACCAAGGAACGACTCGATCTCTTCATCAAGGTTTGCCAGGCCATTCAGCACGCGCACCAGAAGGGGATCATCCATCGCGACATCAAGCCGTCGAACATCCTCGTCACGCTGCACGACGGCGTGCCGGTGCCGAAGGTGATCGATTTCGGCATCGCCAAGGCGACGGAAGGTCGGCTGACTGACAACACGGTTTACACGCAGTTGCACCAGTTCATCGGCACGCCGGCTTACATGAGCCCGGAGCAGGCGGAGATGAGCGGGCTGGACATTGATACGCGCAGCGACATCTACAGCCTGGGCGTATTGCTCTACGAGTTGCTGGCCGGGAGCACGCCGTTCGATGCGAAGGAGCTGATGGCCTCGGGCATCGACGCGATGCGCAAGACGATCCGCGAGAAGGAGCCGCAACGTCCGAGCACGAAGCTGGCGACATTGCACGGTGACGAACTCACGACTACGGCGAAGCGCCGTTCCGTCGAGACTTCCAAATTGGCGAACCTGCTGCGCGGCGATCTCGACTGGATCGTGATGAAGTGTCTGGAGAAGGATCGCGCGCGGCGTTACGAGACGGCCACCGGCTTGGCGGCAGATCTCAAGCGGCATCTGAACAACGAGCCGGTTCTCGCCCGTCCGCCCAGCGCGGCCTACAAGTTTCAGAAGGCGTTCCGAAGGAACAAACTGGTGTTCGCCGCCGCGACGACCGTGGCGGTCGCGCTCGTGGCCGGAATTGGGGTCAGCGCCTTGCAGACGATCCGCGCCACGCGCGCTGAGAGGGATCAGGCAAAGTTGCATCAGGTGGCTGAGTTGGCTTTGGACGGGGAAAAGGTGCAGCGGCAACTGGCTGATGCCCAGGCGCGCCAACTGGCCGAGACTCTCTACTTCAACCGCGTGGCGCTGGCCTATCGCGAGGTCGAAGCGAACAAGCCGGCTTATGCGCTGAAGCTTTTGGAGGACTGCCCGGCTCCGCTGCGGGATTGGGAATGGGATTACGTTCGGAACCGCTGCTTCCTGACTTCGCATCAGAGCGTGCAGTTCCCCGCGCGCGTGCTGGCGCTGGCCGTCAGCCCCAATGGCCGCGATCTGGCGGTGACGGTGGATGGAAGTTTGCAGCTCTGGGAACTCTCTCCAACCGGTGTGCTCCAAACCAATGCGGTGCTCGGACCTCTCCCTGCAGTTACCTCGGAGTTGGCCCACGCGGTGGCGTTCAGTCCGGATGGGACGCAACTCGCTGCCGTAAGCACGAACTATTCGGTCAAGCTGTGGGACGTCGTGAGCCGGAGAGAGCTTCGGACCTTCCATGGTCATACGAACTACATCAGATCGGTGGCGTTCCATCCCAATGGGAAGGAAATCGCCACCGGCAGCTTCGACCGGTCTGTGCGTGTCTGGGATACGACGACTGGAACAGAGGTTCGCAGGTTGGGCGCGGGAAACTTCTTTGTCTCCACCGTGGCCTACAGTCCGGACGGCCAATGGCTGGCCGCAGGCACTTTTAGCTACGTGGTGAAGGTCTGGGAGGCCCGGACCGGCAAAGAAAAGTTTGAATTGCGCGGGCATTTGACACCCGTCTGGGCGGTCACCTTCAGTCCCGACAGCCGACTGCTCGCGAGCATCGGCGATGTGACGGTCAGGGTGTGGGAAATGTCCAGCGGCAACGCTGTTGGCGTGCTGGAGGGCCACAAGGCGCAGCTGTCCGGCGTTGCGTTCAGCCCAAATGGAAACCGGTTGGCCTCAGCCGGTGTAGATCGGGAAGTGAAAATCTGGGACTGGAAGACCAAACGGGAAGTCCTTTCCTTGGTTGGTCACAGCAACAGTGTCTCCGCGGTCGCCTTCACACCCGGCGGCGAACTAATCTCCGGCGGTTTCGACGGCACGGTGCGGGTGTGGAACGCATTACGCGCGGGGGTGGGAGCGGGACAAGAAATAGAAACTTTGAAAGGGCCGACGAACCGGATTTGGGCATTGGCGTTCGCGCCGGATGGGCGCTTGTTCTCCTGTTCCGAAGACTACAACGGATTCGTTTGGGATCTGACGAAAAAACAGGCTCCCCGACGGTTTGACAACTTCTTCGACGTCTCGCTAAGCGCCGACGGACGACAAGTGGTGTCAACGTTTCCCGCACGTCGGGAGTCGGTCTTTTACCTTCAGCTTTTGGACGCGTATTCCATGAAGCAACTCTTCAGTGTGGTTTCCCCGACCCCTCACACTTGCGCCGCCCTGTCCATCGACGGGAAACATCTCGTGGCTGGGCTCATCGTCGGCGATGAAGAGGCCAGAAGGCAGGTGCTCGTCTGGGACTGGCGCAACAGCACTAAACCGAGGACCCTGGGCCACCACGATTCGACGATCATGGATATTCAGTTCAGTCCGGATGGCCGCCATCTGGCCTCGGCCAGCGAAGATGGGATGGTGCAAGTCTGGGATGCGACCCGGCTTTCCGAGGCGCAGAAAGGGCGCACGCTTTGGCCCAAGAGCGTGATGCGGGAATTGCCGAAGATCGCTTTCAGCCCGAACAGCAAGCGACTCGCCTCCGGAGACGGCTTCAATGACGTGGTGGTGCTCGATGTTGAAACGGGGGCGCTGGCGCTGCCGAGACTGCAAGGCCACGGAGACATGGTCATCTGCGTCGCGTTCAGCCCCAATGAAAAGTTCCTCGCTTCCGCCGGAGCGGACAACACCGTGCGGCTATGGGACGCGCGCACCGGAAAACTTCTGCGCACTTATTTCGGTCACACCGGCGTCATCAACGCCGTGGCATTCAGCCCGGACAGCCGCATCCTCGCTTCGGGCGGCCAGGACCAGACGATCAAACTGTGGCGGGTGGAGTCCGATTAAACATGAAAAAGAGGGAGAGTTGACTCGATTGGCGGGAGCGGAGATGAAGCAGCCATGAAAATGTTGAACTGTAACTCGCGGAGGATTCGTGAACTTGAATTCCATCTCAGCACCGACGACAACTTCCCCAACCCATGAAAAATTCACACGCCCAGTCACGTTTCACCGCGACGACCATGAAACACGTAGCTGAGATATTGGTAAGTGCCTGGCTCGTGAGCCTACAACTGTCCGCCGCCGACAGCACCAAGGGCAATCCCTCACTCTTCGAGGAGATCCGGAAGGGCGATCCGAAGGCGATCCGCCAGTCAATTGAACGCGGCGCTGAGGTAAACGCGCGGGACGAGCGCGGGAACACGGCGCTCCACCTGGCCGCACTGAATCTGGAAGTGGAGACCTTAGCCCGCCTCCTCCGAGCCGGGGCGAACGTTAATGCGACGAATATTTGGGGAGACACACCGTTGATTTATTCCGCCAGCAGCCTGGAAAAAGTGCAATTGCTGCTCCAGAACGGGGCTGAGATCAACGGTCGAGCGGGAAATGGGACCACCGTTCTCTCTGCGGCAAGTGCGTTTCGTAACTCCTATCGTACGGTCCGATTTCTTCTCGATCACGGAGCCAAACTGGATCCAAAAGAGCCGGTCGAAATCCGCAGCGCGGTGCTCGGCGGCGACGTGGAAACCGTGAAACTTCTGCTGGCCCACGGCGCTGTCGCCAAGAGCGGATCAGAAGATCAAATGGATTCCCCGTTGGTGTTAGCGGTCGTCTTCGATAAGGAGCCGATCATACAAGTGCTGGTCAAGAGTTCCGGTCCGCCGGAGGCGTCTATGGGCCTGTTGAACACCACCCTCCACTGGGCCGGATTCGGGCAAAAGGGTTCAGCCGCGCGTTCCTCGGTTCTGAGCGGGGCCGATGTTCACGCACCGTTTAGGCAGAGGGATTTCCTCGGCTCTCCTCGCATGGATGGAACGCTCCCCTTGCACTGGGCGTGCTACAATGAGCAGGATAACCCTGAAC
This sequence comes from Akkermansia sp., assembly GCA_043758205.1. Taxonomy (GTDB): domain Bacteria; phylum Verrucomicrobiota; class Verrucomicrobiia; order Limisphaerales; family SIBH01; genus JANNGC01. The sequence continues at coordinate 54,880 of JAYVNY010000054.1, read as the reverse complement.
TCGTGCGACTGCTGCTGCAAAAGGGCGCAGACGTGAATGCCGTCAATGAGGCTGGCGAAACCGCTTTGGATTGGGCGAATAAACGGGGTCACCGCGGGATGATTACGGCGCTCACGGAGGCCGGAGGGAAACCGGGCAGCAGTCGGTCGAAGTCCAAGCGGATTCCGAATCGGGCAGTTCCGAACGCGGATCCAGCCCGCCAGCGTTTCGTTCGGAAATCCGTCGAGCAAGCCCTCGCCCTGATGGAGCGAAGTTCCGATGTCTTCCTCGATAGCGGTCTGGTCAAAGAGCTGAACTGTGTTTCCTGTCATCATCAGTCGATGACTTCCATGGCGGCCCAACTGGGCAACGCGCGCGGCGTCCCTCCAAACATGGCGTCGCTGCGGAAGATTCGGGATGCCACGCTGCGGCAATTGGAACCGGAGATCTCCAAATGCTACGAGGGCATCAGTCCCACCCCGAACCCCGGCATCGGGAACGGTTATTTGTTGATGGCGTTGGATGCGCTTGGTCATCCCGCCGACGCGGCGACCGACGCAGTGGTCTGGCAACTGGCGGCCTCTCAGAATCCCGACGGAAGCTGGCCTTGGGACTTCACCCGTCCGCCTCTGGAGCATGGCCAAATCAAGGCGACAGCCCTGGCGTTGAAATCCCTTCGAAATTACACGCTGCCTTCGCGGAAGAAGGAATTTGAACGGCGGATCGAGCGGGCGAAGTCGTGGCTGAAGGGCGCCAAAGCAGAGTCTCCCACCGAACTGGCCTTTCAACTTCTTGGATTGGGCTGGGCCGGCGAAAAGCCTAATTCCTCCAAGGGGTCTGCTCGGGCCATCCTCGCGGCTCAGAAGAGCGACGGCGGCTGGGCTTCATTGCCAAACCTGGAGAGCGACGCCTGGATGACCGGCTTGAACCTCTTGGCGCTGCATGAGGCGGGCGGGGTGAAAGCTGAAGATCCTGCCTACCGGCAAGGCGTTGACTTTCTTCTCCGCACGCAATTTGACGATGGCTCTTGGTGGGTGCGTAGTCGGTCGCTGCCGGCGCTGCCGCATTTCGACAGCCAGTTCCCCCACGGAAAGGATCAGTTCATCTCCGCAGCCGGTACCGGTTGGGCGACGATGGCGTTGCTCCTGACGCTCGAACCAACAACACGGCCCTCCTCGTTGAGGGAGCAAATCGCCACGCTGGCGGGCACACCCGCCCACTCCGCCGTCGCAGTGGAACAACCCCCCAGGGCTCCAGCCAATGCGGTCACGCTTTCCTTCAAAAAGGATATCGCACCGATCCTCGAGCGTTCGTGTAATGATTGCCATCATGGCGGGAAGATCAGCAAAGGTGGGTTCGATTCAGAAACTCTCGCGGGTTTGATGACGGGAGGCCAGAGCGGCAACCCGTCTGTCGTTCCCGGTGACGCCGTAAGGAGTCCGCTCATCCGGTTCGTGCGTGATGAAGTGGAGGATTTGGAGATGCCTCCCCTGGCGAAACGCCTCAAGTACGCGCCGCTGACAAAGGACGAGATCCAAATGATTTCGCGCTGGATCGACCAAGGGATTCCGGAATAACAAAAATTTAGCCAAGGCACGCCGTGGCCCGCGAGCGCAACTCTTCAAGCGTCAGCAAAATGAAACCGCCCACGCGTGGGAGCGCTGGCATTCCTGCCGCCGAGTTGAATGGAAGGATGACCGACACGAACGGCGCAGCGAAACGCCGGCAGGGATGCCGGTGTTCCCAGAAGAACGTCGCAACCGACATGTTGCGAGAGTTCTCATCCAAACCAATGACCTTGTTCAGACTCGACCCATTCGCAAATACTCCGGAACCGAAACCAATCCCCAACCATGAAAACAATCATCGCAATCGCAATCCTCGGATGGCTCGCCTGTTCCTCGCTTCTGGCGGCCGCCCCGGCATCATCCAAAAACTCGATCTTCGAATCCATCCGTGCCGGAGATTGCGCCGCGGTTAAAGCGCGGTTGAAGAGCGGCGCGGACATCCAAGCGCGCGACGAATTCGGCAACACGCCCCTGATGGCCGCCGCGTGGATGGCCGATGCCGCCGTGTTGGAACTGTTGCTCAAGGCCGCCGCGGACGTGAACGCGACCAATCAGGCCGGGGCCAACGCGTTGTTGTATGCCGCCCCGTTTGAAGACAAAGCCCGGCTGCTCGTGGCGGGCGGTGCAGATGTCAAAGCTCATTCCAAACTCGGCAACACCGCGCTCATGCTGGCCGCGCGCAAGTCTGGAAACAGCCGGACGGTGAAGCTGCTGCTGGAGCGCGGCGCGGACCCGAACGTAAAGAATGCGTACGGCGCGACCGCGCTGATGGCTGCGGCGGCGGCGGGAGACATGGATTCCATTCGCGTGCTCCTCGACCACGGAGCGGACGTGAATGCCAAACCGAACATGAACACCGAGGGTTTCATCTGGGGCGGTGGCCGCACCCCGCTGATGTGGGCCTCGTTTCTTGGCAACGAATCCTTGATCAAGTTGCTCCTCGAACGCGGAGCGAAGATTGGTGAGTTCACACCCGTCGGCAGTGCGCTCGGGCAGGCGGCGTGGGGAGAACATGCCGGAGCCGCGCGCGTGCTGCTGGCCGCCGGAGCGCCGGTCGATCAACGCGACCTCATCGCCAATTACACGCCGTTGCATTGGGCCGCTTCGTCGGAACATTCCTCGCCCGCGCTCGCAGAACTGTTGCTCGCGAACGGTGCAGACGCGAATGCCGAAGGCGGACAGCCCGTGGACAATTTTCTCGGCCGGACGCAAACGCCGCTATCGCTCGCTCGTAAACGCGGCGACACACCCATCGTGCAAGCGCTGCTCAAGGCTGGTGCCAAGGAGACGCCCGCACCGGCTCGAAGCGAAAAAACCTCGGCGCAAACTTCCGGAGCCAAGACCGTGGCCGAGGCCATCCATCGGGCACTGCCGCCGTTGATGAAGACAGCGGAGGATTCGGCAGCCACCTTCGTGCGCCACCGGAGCCGGCAGGATTGCATCTCCTGTCACCAGCAGCAGCTTCCACTGGCGGCGATGAGTCTGGCGCACTCCCGCCAGTTCACGACCGATCGCGACGCGGCCCGCCACCAACTCCAGTTGCTCAAGAAAATGCTGACTGACTCGGAGACCAGCTTGCAAGTCACGTTCCTTCCCGAGGCAGCGATCTTCGCGGGCTATGCCTCGATGGATTTGCAAGGCGAGCGCGAGCCAGCTTCCCTGACTACCGACTCGATGGTTCACATGCTCACCACGATCCAGCACCCCGACGGTCATTGGAGTTGGAACATTCCGCGTCCGCCCATTCAGGCGAGTGAGATCACCGCCACGGCGCTGGCGATTAAAACGCTTCAATCCTACGGCCTCCCGGCGCGGCAGAAGGAACTCGACGCGCGGGTGCAACGCGCCCGGTCGTGGCTGAAGAAAGCCTGCGCGGAAACCAACGAGGAACGCACCCATCAACTGCTCGGCCTCGCGTGGGCCGGCGAGAAATCCGGCGCGCTCAAAAAGCTCGCGCAGGAATTGATCCGCCAGCAGCGCTCCGACGGCGGCTGGGGCCAGTTGGCTGGCTTGGACAGCGACGCGTACGGCACGGGCCAGTCGCTCTACGCATTGCTGGAGGGTGGAAAAATTTCCACAACTGATACGGCGGTGCGTCGCGGCCTTGAATTCCTGATGCGCACGCAGCTCGCCGACGGCACCTGGCATGTGCGCCGCCGCGCGCATCCCTTCCAACCGCCGATGGACAGCGGTTTCCCGCACGGCGCGGACGGCTGGATTTCCAGTGCCGCAACAAGCTGGGCCGTGATGGCGCTGGCCACCTCGTTTGATCCTTCGCAGAAACCTCCGACCACACCGACGCTCGCAAAGATCGCGAAGCCGCTTCCGGCAGTTGCCGCGACGGCTGCTGACGGCAACTCAACACCTATCGAGTTCACGCGCGACATCCAGCCGTTGCTGGAGCGTTCCTGCGTGGCGTGCCACAGCGGTGAGCGGGCCAAGGGCGGCTTCCAAGTGACCGATCGCGCGGCCCTGCTCAGAGGCGGCAATCGCGGCGAGCCAGTGGTTGTCCCTGGCAAATCCGACGCCAGCCCGTTGCTTCGACTCGTGCAGGATCAAGTTGATGATCTCGAGATGCCACCATTGGCGAAGCGCGAAAAATTCCCCGCGCTAACGAAGGACGAAACCGCCCGCTTCCGGGCTTGGATCGATCAAGGCGCACGATGGCCAGACGGCACCAGCCTCCACGCGCCGGGAAAATGAAACGCTCCATTTCCAAAACACGCGCATGAGCAACTTCACGAAATTGAAATCGCCGCGCCGCAGCGGGTGCCAGGGAAGGGTTCCTGAATCACTTTGCCACGGCCTGCGCTGTGTCGTAGAAAGACCGCTCCCGTGAATCGGGAGTGAATGAAACCAGCAGTCGAAATCTATGACACGACCCTGCGCGACGGCGCGCAGGGTGAAGGCATCAACTTCTCCGCGCAGGACAAGCTGCGCATTGCGGAGAAAATTGACGCTTTCGGCATTCACTACATCGAAGGCGGCTGGCCCGGCTCGAACCCCAAGGACATGGAGTTCTTCAAGCAGGCGGCCAAGCGCAAATGGAAGAACGCGAAGATCGCCGCCTTCAGCATGACACGCCGCAAAGGCATGGCCGTCGAGAACGACGAGTTGATGCACAACATCCTCGCCGCGAAAACACCGGTGGTCTGCATCGTGGGCAAGACTTGGTTGCTGCATGTCACGGAAGTTTTGCGCGCCAAGCCGGATGAAAACCTCGCGATGATCGGCGACACGATCCGCTACTTGAAGGATCACGGGAAGATTGTTTTCTACGATGCCGAGCACAGCTTTGATGGCTATGCCGACGAGCCAGAATACGCACTCGCGACGTGGCAGGCGGCGGAGAAGGCCGGCGCGGACTGCATCGTCTTGTGCGACACGAACGGCGGACGGTTGCCGCGCGAGATCGCGGCGACGACCAAGTTTGCCATCTCGAAGTTGAACTGCCGCGTCGGCATCCACACGCACGACGACTGCGGCTTCGGCGTGGCCAACGCCATCGCGGGCATCGAGGCGGGCGCGACGCAGGTGCAGGGCACGATCAACGGCATCGGCGAACGCACCGGCAATTGCAACCTCGTGAGCGTGATGCCGACGCTGGAGTTGAAGATGGGGCTGCGCTGTCTGCCGTCGAAGTCTTTGCCCAAGCTCAAGGAGCTTTCCGAATACGTGAACGAAGTGGCGAACATCCGCCACGACCCGCGCGCACCGTGGGTCGGGCAGACCGCTTTCGCGCACAAGGGCGGGATGCACGTCCACGCCATCGAGCGCGTTTCGCGCAGCTACGAGCATGTGAAGCCCGAAGCCGTGGGCAACCACCGCCGCGTGCTGGTCAGCGACATGTCGGGCCGCACGAACATTCTGCTCAAGGCCATTGAATTTGGCATCAAGCTCGCGCCCGACGCACCGGAGACACGCGAGATCACGGACAAGGTGAAGAACCTTGAATCGCAGGGCTACGAGTACGAGGCCGCCGAGGCTTCTCTCGCGCTGCTCATGCGCGGCGTGCTCGATCACAATCCCGAACTGCTCTTCACGGTGGACACCTACCACGTCTCCATGCGCCGCGACACGAAGGAGTCCGTATGCGAGGCGACGGTGAAAGTCCGCGTGGGCGACCAGACCGCGCATACCGTGGCCGAGGGCGATGGTCCCGTGAACGCGCTCGATGGCGCGCTCCGCCGCGCGCTTATCAAGTTCTTCCCCAAGCTCAAGGCCATCGAACTCACCGACTACAAGGTCCGCATCATCAACGGTGCCACCGGCACGTCGGCCAAGACCCGCGTGCTCATCACCTCCACCGACGGCAAGCGCGAGTGGGGCACCGTGGGCGTGAGCGAAAACATCATCGAAGCCAGCCTCCAGGCGCTGGTGGATTCAATGGAGTATGCGCTGCTGAAGAAGTAATGCGTCCCGGCGGCGGTTGGGTGAGCCGGAACGGACTGCCAATTTCCCAGAGCCATGTGGTGAGAATCCATGAGTGCGAAGGGGTTCTCCCATCGCTAAACGCACCATTTTTTTGTATTTGGGATAAACTGAAATTGTTTTGTCGAAACGAATCAGCAGGATTCGCTGTGAAGTTCATGGGTGAGGCCCACCATTTTATTGGTGAAGAACCGGGAGAATGATGCGTTCTTCTTCCGTCGCGCGTTGGCCCACGGCCGTTACGATGTTGAAATGCGCATCGTCGAACCCCTCCCGCGCGCGCCTATCTCGCCGACGAGCGCGAGTATGCCGACCGCGATTACTTTTCCCTCACTTCGTGATCGTAACCGACTTCAAGATGAACGGGCAGTTCAGTGTGAAAGTTTGAGAGTGAATTCGCGACCAGAAAAGCTCCAAGGAAATCCCGACACCGTGTTTTCCGGTACCGCTCTGCCTGAGGGCAGATTCGCCGCTCTCAAAATGGGCGCGCTAGCGTTCATCACCAAGTTCTCGAACTTTCGCGAGGTCTGCTGGCAAGTGCAGAAGGTTCTGGAGTACATGCACAAACGCCAACCGTTGCGGGCCGCATTCTCTCCGGAGCAGCGCCCAGAGCGGCGCAAAAGGTTTTGCCGTGTGCTGTTTTCTTTCCCATCAAATCGGAGTGCGCGTCCATATTTCTGATCACGGTCCCGGGAGCGCATTCTCTCAAAATCCCAGTTTCACCCTCATGGAATCCCCGAGACACGGATGCGTATCAATAGGGGTTTTTGCTTATTGACGGGGAGGGGGGCGCTCAAGAACGATTTAGCATCAGCTAGACGGCTGTGCACCGGTGCACAACTGAAAAGAAAAAAACAATCAGAAGCAAATTATCCATGAAAACATTCAACGCTAGGTTAGGTCTGGCTGCCAGTCTCTTGGCGGCCAGTCTCACAGGCGCATCCGCAGCCTCACAACTACGGCTCACGGACGGAACACCCGGAGGCACGATCACCATTGTCGATCAGGGTCCGGGCGACTCAAACTCGGTAGTGGGAGCCATTTTTTACACGGGCGATGTGGGTCCGAACTGGTTCGTAGGCGCAGCCGCCGGTGTTAGCAAACCTCTCGTGGGGGGCGCAACCGTGCCCTACATGGACTTGAATACGTTTTATGTTTCGCATGGCGCCGGGTCGCTAAAAATCGAGTTCACGGACACCGACTTCACAGAAGGCGGAACTGTAACCGCGTCCATCGGCGGCAATACGCCGGGCACGGTGACTTACAATGCCTGGCTCGATCCCGCGAATGTTCCGTTTGCCAAATCGGTGTCGTTGTCCGCCATCGGACCGCTCTCCGGCGGAGCTTTTCAAGAGACGCAGTTGAACCATCCGATCAATCCGCATACCGCGTATTCTCTTACCTTGGAAACGATAATTCAGCATTCGGGTCCGGGAGCGACGGGCTTCGATTCAGACCTTTTTATTAAGCCGCCCCCCAAAGCCGCGATCGGCAACCGGGTCTGGCTGGACACAAATACCAACGGCCTTCAGGACGCCGGCGAGCCTGGCGTGGCAGACGTCGTTGTGCTCCTGATGGACTGTGAAGACACCGTGCTGAGCGTGACCAACACGGATGCCAACGGGTTGTATTTCTTCAGCGACTTGAAATCCGGCAATTACAACATCCGCGTGTTGGCACCTTCCGGCTATACGTTTACTTTGCGAGATCAGGGGGCTGATGACGCCGCAGACAGTGATTCCGACGCGAATGGACTGATGATTTGCACGCTTTTGGATGCGGGCGAGACCGATCTGTCTTGGGATGCAGGACTGATACGAAACATTTTGCCGAGCCCGTGCATGCAAGTATTAAAAGTGGCGGACTTTACCGTGTCGCCGTCCGGCGGCGAGATGGGTTACACCTACACCGTAACCAACTGTGGCAGCACGACGTTAGAGAATGTTTATGTCCAGGATGACGCCGGCACGCCGGATTTCAGTGGTGATGATTTTCTCGTCGGCACGGTTCCGAGCCTGGCTCCCGGTGTCGCCGTCACCTTCCGCGCGTTCACTATTCTGCCGGTAAACATGTGCACCAATAGCGGTGGCGTTACGACCCAACAAGGAATGTTGACCACCGAGGTGCTTGCGAACGGGGATATCAAGGCGACCTACCGCCAGTCCCGCAACGTCAATGAAAACGTTTACCAACCGGTCGGCAATCCGCCGGGATGGTCGCGAACCCACAAGTTTAGTGACTTGACCGGGAGCGATAAAGCGGAGTTCCGATGGACTGATGGCAATGGCAAGGTGGTGCTGGATTTTTATCTGGATTACCTCAGCGCGTCGGCGTCCTTTCCTTCTGGTTATGGTTCCCTCGGTGTTGCGGGCGGCGACGGTGCGATGATCGTTGGCAACAAAACGAACGTCTTAAGTTGGACAACAACCATCAGCGACAACCTTAATCAGTCTCCGGCCTTTTATGGCTACACGACCAATTCACCCACTGAGCCGAATCCTCTCTGGGATTACGTGGATGGATTTACGGTTATCGTCAGTAAAAACGCCTTTGGTACGCCAGGCTTTGGCGGTGTGACCGTTCCTCTCGTCCACAACTCGCCCGCGAAGTCCGGTGCCAACGCCATCGTCCCAACGCCGTGCGCCACCTGCGTGACGAATATTGCCACAGCCGGGACGAATTACGGTGGCCCAGCCGGGGTAATGGCTACGGCACATGCCGAGGTCTGTCCTGGCAGTAGTGAATGCGGCATGCTAGGAGCCTGCACCCCGCCCTATCCGTTCGTGAGCAGCAACCCTCTAACAAGCATCCCGTTCAACGAGAGTGAAGTACTTCGAACAGGAATTGTTTCTGTAGTCATGGGCTGCATTCCCAACCAAATTCAGATTTTTTACAATGATGAGCACGCCTTGATGTTGGGAGTACGCGAAGTAATTGTTCGGTCTCCCGGAGTCGCAACGGGAACGAAAGGAAAGCCCAAGCCCACCAAACCCGGCAAAACTCCTAAGCCGGGTAACATCACCGGCGTAAGTATTACTAATCAATACGCTGTGACGCCGCTCACCACGATACCGGGAAGTGCGATTAACCCGCAGGTTGGTTCAACCGCCTCAAGTGGAGACCAAGCGGGGACTGATGTGTCTGGGCGTCCCCTGTTCCCCGCTCTCTTTGTGACGGACCTCACGCTTAATCCCCTCAACCCGTACGCGGGCGACTGGCAAAATGGCGGGACGGCCATCCCTCCCCATGCCGTGTTCGGAACGTGGAAATCGGCGACCAGGACTGTGGACAAAACCAGATCTCCTGAGGTTGTGACCCTTTCCGTGGATCCAGACCCGGCAAAGAATGATTGGAATTTGGGACCTGGCAGCGATCCAGTGCCGCCCGGGTTAAAAAACGAAGGCTACGGTGCGGAGATTAGATGGGATATCTCCAGATTGGGTCTGGTGAGCGGCCATACCTACAGACTGTACTTCATGGTGCATGATGGCGACCAAAACAAATCCGGCGGTGATGTCGGTCAGTCGTGTGGAATCATCACAATGCCGTAAGCATTACTAGCACCCTCGGCTCCGACTCAGGCAGCGCTTCGCATTATGTGGAGCGCTGCCTCTTTTTTTGGAGAACTGAAAAATGGGTCTGCTCCCCAGTCCCTCCGAAGCATCACTGTGTGACAACGGTTGCTTCCGGAAACTTTCGCAAGTTCACCGTGTCTTGCAACGGGAGAATCCAAGCGGTTGGCGAAGTTCCCGCCAAATCCGCTTCGGGATTGATCAATCGCTGGCTCGGACGACCGTTCAAAGTAGCAAAAGCGTTCACTCGTATTTCAATCCCCGCATTTCCATTCGTCCTTAAATCTAGCACCAAACGCCTCGCCATAAGTCGAATGAGATAGGGGTCCTGTGCCATCATCATTTCCTGTCGTGGCGTTAGATATTCCTTCACCGGCAGTCTCCACCGTTTTCCGGTCGCAGGCTCGAAAGCAAAGAATTCAGCATAGCCGGTCTTCTCCACCAACATCACTTGCCAGGCACAATTGAAACCGGAACCGGTCCAACCCGAAGGCTGCGCGGCGAAGTAGGGTCGAAGGGGCAGGAGAATTTGCACCGCGGCATAAACACCCAATGCCACCAGGAGGATGAATGGTTTGGGACAAGACACCGCCTGAATGGGAAAACGAAGGGTGACTGCATCATTCATTTGTTCAGCCCATCGCCCCGAGCGAACGCCCCCCCTGAGGACGCGGACCATGCGTTGTCCCCAATATCTTGGCCAACCTGGGTGAAAAAAGACCGTCGCCGAAACAATCATGATCCAGGGAAACATTCCAATTTTGAAAAGAAACCACGTGGCCACATGAAAAAGAATCAAAAGTGCGTAGGCCGGTCGGCGAGTCGGCCTCCAGATTAGAAACGCGACAATGATTAAGTCGAACAAAGCTCCACTCCAACTAGCGGCAAATGCGACCCAAGTTGGCGTGAGCCAATGACCAAAAAATGGCAGATCGCTGCGGGCGGCCAGCCAGATGCGCAAAGGTTCAGCCCGACAAATCCAGTCTGCGTTGATTTTGGCCAGGCCAGCAAAAACGTAAACTGCTCCGATTTGGAAACGCAGGAGGTTCATACACCAAGCCGGTGCCATGTCCGCGCGAATCGCTGGCTTACGCCAGGCGTCAATCGACCAAATGCGATTCGCGGGAAGAAAGATTAGGATCCCACTAATCAAGCTGATTAGGTAGTAATGATTGAGATAGACGGCTTGGTCGATGAGTTCGACGTAGGTGAACCCGATGAAGAAAAGCAGGCTACAAGTCCGATAGAAAAAACCGGCGGCCATCCCGAGAGCGAGAAAGATCAGAAGGTAGAAGTGAACATGCATCAGGGCATCCGGCCACGGACGAATCCACTCGAAACCCGGGTAAGAAAAATGAAATACGGGCCCGGTGTAGAGCTCGCGCACCCACCCTTTGGCAAGAAAGCGCGTTGTCGCCGCCGCCATAAGCAACCCGAAAAACACGCGGAACGCTGCGAGCGAAGCGAGATCTATTGGACGTTCGACAAGAGGGGCGAGAACCGCTCGAAGGCGAAGTGCTTGAAGATTAATCGCCATCGGCTGAGCTGAAGGTCAACGTTACGCCCAGCGCACTCGCCAAATCCACTTTCACCATAACCTCCAAGGCGTGTACTTCTTCATAAGCCTTTTGGACGGAAGAACGATTATGAATTACCGCTTGATCAAGAGGTGCGGCAATGGAACGCACGGAAGCAATGGCGGTTTCGAACTGTTCATCAAGCCGTTTTGCAAGGGGGGCATTGACCTGCCCGACCGCGTCGTCCAGCCCCAATCCATCGGCGCCGAGATATAGGTTTCGGGCACCCACCAATTTTGCCAGAACCCCCGTGAGAGAATGTCCGCTTCGAGCGCCTTCGATGCGATCCAACTGCATCGAGATCGGGCTTGGCAGGAGTAAGACAAAATTCAGATGGCGTTCTCCGACGTTCTCCGTCAGTTGCGCCAATTGATTGACGAGCACGTTGACGCTCTCCTGCCCGCTATTCACAAATTTGGCTGTCGGGCTTTCGTGACCCGCAGCTTTCCAATCAAGCGCCAACTGTCCTGCTTTCGTTTGAACATCCATTGCGAGGGCTTGCAGAAAGGCCCTTCTCCTTCCTCCATCTTTCCCCGTGGCGTCCAAGGCGGTGGCATTCGGCAACGCCTCAAAGAGCAGAAACTCCAACGCGAAAATCCCTTTGGTCGTGGCCCCCATTTCGTCGAAGAGCGATTGGTTGATGGGTTGCTTCGATTGCATTATGGATTCCAGTCGAAGCGGCAAGACCTGCCAGTAGTAAAACGTGGAAACGTAATCGCGATCAACGACCGGACCTTTTTGAAAGCATTGCATTCGTCCGGCGCTTTGCGCTACGGACACCCATGCTTGCTGCGCGGCTTCTTGTGTCGTGCGTCCGGGGGTTTCCACGAGCTTTCCGACGGCGTTGGTTAAATCCCGGCACTTCAAATCCAATTCCTCGTAGCCTGACGAGATAACCTTATGAGCGATATCACGAAGCATGGCATCCTTGGTGAACCTTGCTGGATCGGCGCCATGCCCGGTTAAACCGAGGAGCGTATGAAAAACAAGAAGCGTCAAAAACGGAAAAACTTTCATGATTTATAGACTTTGTAGAAAGGCAACTAGGGCGTCGCGGTCCCGTTTCGGCCAGTTCCGAAACATTTTTTGCGCCTCTTCTGCTTCCCCGCCGTGCCAGAGAATCGCCTCGGTAAAATTGCGTGCCCGTCCGTCATGTAAAAAAAGCGTGTGACTGTTCACCTTGGCGCTGAGCCCGATGCCCCACAGGGGAGCCGTACGCCAGTCGCGACCACCGGCCTCAAAAACGGGCCGCCGGTCGGACAATCCTTCGCCCATGTCGTGCAACAACAAATCGGTGTAGGGTCGTATTGTTTGTTGGGCCAGTTCACCGATGTCTGAGCAATCGCCCGTCTTTAATTGTGGAACGTGGCATAAGGCACAGTTTGCTTTCGTGAACAGGACTTTTCCTCGCAACACGTTGGAGTCTTTCCACATTCGGCGCGCCGGGACCGCGAGCGTTCGTGTGTATGTGACCACGTCGGCGAGAATCGTTTCACTGACATCAGGGTGTCCGCTGGGCGTCTGTTGCGCGCGACTTTTTTGCCGTGAGGTCTGATTTTCCTCCGGCATCAATGGCGAGGTAATTCCCATGTCTTCGACAAAAGCTGTGGCCACCTGCTGGAGCACAGTGGGCTGCTCGGCTTTCCAGCCGAAACGGCCGGGCAACATTTTCCCCGCCGTTCTGTCCCACACCAGATTGATGCGTCCAGCGATTCCGTTGCTGCCCCGTTGCTGCCGCTCGGCCAGTTCACGCAAAGTTCTCTCAGGGACCGCTTCAAGAAGGCCCATGCCGATCATTGCCGAGGCCACGCGTGGCGAGAACATCACGTTTTGAGCAAGCGGCCCATAGCCGAGGTTGGTGATTGCATAAACCGGTTGGCGCAAAGAATAGGTTTCTCCATCCTCAAAGCGGCCGGACACCTCTTCATACCGAACAAAGGTGTCCGCTTCCGCTGGCACGCCGGGAACGGACTGGCTTTGAATTTGCCCGCCGTAAGTCGGATCTGGCAGCGGCTCCCCGTGCGTTCCCACGCCCGGAACGCTGATCCGCAGCAACATCGTGATCATCGGCTGGGTCAATTTTGGCGGCTGGCTGCGCCCGTCTCGCAAATGGCAGGCGGAACAGGAACGGGTATTGAAAAGCGGACCCAATCCGTCGCGACCGCTCGTGGAAGCGGGAGCCACCACCCAGTTTTCGTTAAAAAATGAGTGTCCGACGAAAAACGAGGCGCGCCGATCTTCGCGCAAGTTTGCTGCGGGAAACCCATACGCTTTTGGGGATTCATCGAAAACGGTGGTGGCCCCGCCCGATAGCTCTTCGCCAGGCTCGGAAACCAAACCCAAATCAGCGATGGCGCCGCGTAAAATTGGTGTTCCAGTCCACAGCACACCCGCCACATACCAGGAAAATATTTGGCCCAGTTTCAAAAAGTTCTGAAAGTGGGGCGTCATGGTGCGAACTGGTCCGACTGTAATTTTGCCGCCCGGGCCAACAGGTCGCTCTCGGACTGGAACGCGAGAATTGCGGCTTTGATGGCCATGCGGCCGGGCGAGGCATTCCCTCCCAGGATGGCTCTGTCGAACGGGTGCGGGATATTTCGCGCGGCCATCACCGTAGTTTCAACTTGCACAGCCAGTTTGCTGGCGAGGCCAGGGTCGAATTGCCTCAGAAATTCATAGGGGCTTGCACCTGATATCTGCGAGCCCTGCGCCGGGGTATAGCATCCAAAAAATACATTCCGGACGCCGATCGCGTTGTTGATGATGTCGTCCCGAGTGTTATCGCTGAAACAAGATTGCTCCTCCTCCTGTTCCTTAGTCTCGTAAGGCACCGTCAGCCGCTCACCCGCAACTTCTGGCCCGCTCAGGGCCCCGATACCTTTTAACAATTTCGCAAAACTCGCCTTTGGGTCGGCCAGGAATGCCGAACGATAATTAGTGGCGTTTCCTTGCGCCCACGCCGTGACCAGTCCTTCGACATGTTCCACCAGGAGTTTCGACGTGAGTTGCAGACACTGCCTGCGGCGTCCGGCGTTCCGGGTTTCGTCTGTGTAATCGCGCCAAGAGCGCTGGCCGGGACCATTGGTGTTGCGGTCCTGACCCCAGAGCAGGAATTCGATGGCATGAAATCCCGTGCTGATACATTTTTTGCCTTCTTGTTCGTTGAGTGAAAGCAGCACCTCCGTTGAAAGGACTGGATATTTCGTGAGCGCGTTGATCAGGCCGGCGTCTGGACTTTCTGCGACGTAGTCGATGTAATTTTCATCAATGGGCCATGCATTAACCATTCCGTCAATTTGATCAATTGGACCGTCGTAGAAGCGAAAGGCCTCCGACTGGCAGTAGGACACGCGCGCCGTGCGCCACGCCCGACGAGCCTCTTCCAGCGACGGCTCCGACGGTTTGACGACGAGGAAATCAACCGCCTTTTGCAGCGCCGTCACGGCGGCCAAGGAATCATGGTAGTTGATCGAAACAAGGTGGGCATAATTGCTGACCACGGATTCCTGAGAAATTCTCCGCGCCGAACCTGCCACGGCCTCGGCCGATGACACATTTTGGACAAAGAACTGGCCGCCGACCAGCAGGCCGAGGGTGGCTACGAGAAGGGCGCGCTGCGAGTATGGTCGGTGCTTGGCGGCACGCCCGGCGAGCACCGGGGATTTCACAGTGTGAATCCCGTATCGAGTGCGGCGCTGTGGTTGCATAATTGAAATTTGTTGCCATCGCTCCGGCGGAATCCTCCGACGGATCGAACGTTCTTACCTGTTTAATTCGTCACCTCCGCATCATTGCTTTAGGTGTTTTCAACCGTCCAATTTTCGGGAAGAGGCGACGATCTGGATTCGGATAATTGGGTGTGTCCCGAATCTGGGACTCGTGCCTTATTCTGAAGCAGGACACTTGGGGTCGAACAGCTACGAATCCAGTCTTGGTTGGATATTCATGGAAAACCAATGGGTTTGGTTCATCCCGAGGTGCTTTCGTCCTCTTGGCAATTGGGCTGCTAGCTGGCCCCAACGGGGACGATCGGAGAGAGCCGATTGCGTCCTTACCTGATCATGGATATGCGCACGAACAACAGACATAGACCCGCATCACCGCGTGGAAGGCCAAAGCGCCAAAGAAACGCGTTCACCCTGCTCGAAGTCCTGGTGGTCATGCTGTTGTTGACCATGTTGATCATCTCGTCCGGTGCCGGGATCATGGCCATGGACAAGTCGTCGCGCCGCCTGGCGGACTACACGGCGGCGATGGCGGTGGCCGAGGCCAAGATGCACTCCATCCGGGCCGCGACCTACATTCCGCCCACGGCACCCTTCGGAGCTACGACCGTGCTCTTGACCAATACTTCCTCCATCGCACTGGCCAAAGCCGGGACCAACTTTCTTGTCGCAGGCAGCGTCATCTCGAAAATACAGCCGGTGTCAGCCGGTCATTTGGTCACCGTCACTGCGACATTTGAGGAGCCGGATCGTGCTATCTCCGTGACTTTGCAAAGCCTCTTCAACCGTTACAGCGGAGGGACACAATGAAGCTAATAAACCAGCCCCGTTCTGGAACGCGGCAACCTGGGAGCGGCACGCGCGCTTTTACGCTGGTGGAGGTGTTGCTCGCGAGTGGCATTGTCGTCATGATTCTTGGGGGCGCCATGTCCTTCATCAGCTTCGCCACCATCACCATGTCCGGCATTACGGCGCAGAGCACCATCAACGACCAGGCCGCCCACGCGATCGCTCTGTTGCAAAGCCGTGCCCGTATTGCGACTTCCGTTTCCAACGACGCTTCCGGGACCACGATGACGTTGACCTTCGACGATAACTACCAACTTGATTCCAGTGGCGACAAGCTCCCTTACAATGACAAAGACCATGTGGAGTCGTTTAAAATGGTCGGCTCCAGCACCAATCTGCTGTCTTCAACCAACAGTCTCATCTACACCGGCAGCAATGGCTTGCCACGGGTTTTGATTCCCACAGGCGTCTGTAAGTTGCCCGGCCGGAATGTGTTCACGGTGACCAACACTGACACGGTCCTCATCCGTTTTGGAATCGTGGATGGTTACGCCGAGGACCGTTACCAGGCGATCGACATCCAAACGACGACGGTCCTCCTCAACCGACGTTCTCTGACCAACTACATTTCAATTTTGCCCTGAACAAATCGAAGTTATGACTACGGGAACACTGCGGCGCCAGCGAGAAGACGGTTCGGCGATGGTGGCTTGCTTAATCTTGATGTTGGTCGTCATCACCGCCGTGGGCAGCCTGGCGGCCTACGTGACGCAAACGACGCGTCTGGCCCAGCGGCGAACCGACGCCGTCGCTGCGCTGCAGTTCGCGGAGGGGGCGGCCGTGATTGCCTGCTACGACATGAACAGGGCCCTCACCAATTCAGCAGGCTTCTTCCCGGCTCTGGTCAGTGGTTCCACGCCGTACACTCTGACCGAGCTCGGCGATTCCCAGCAGAAAGTTTATGAGCGCACCATTACGTCGCCCTTCAGCAACCAAGTGGTGGTGGCGCAACTCTGGTTCACCAACAGCCCCGCCCCGATCGAAGCCGCCGCCGTTTGCTCGGCCACCGTGGGCGACGTCACGCAAACCGCCACGCTGCACGTGCAATTCAAATTTGGTTTCGGCGCCGCCATTATTTCCGACAGCCCGGGTTCGACCAGTTCCGGGGTTTCCAAAGGCACCGCTCAAGATGGGAACGTGGTCGTGTGCGGCAACAAAAGCGGGCCGACGATTGTGGATGGGGGCGAGGGACTGGCGATTTGGGCGAACGGCAATGCCAACATCGACAATACTTACGCGAATGTTCCCACCTCGGCGGTCCTTGCGCGCTCCTTCGGCACCGCCAACCAGATTCCCGACTACACCGCCGCAGGCTCCGCCGATCAGTTGTTCGACTTCAATCGTTTCATCGCCGTGGCGGATGTGTCGGGCACTCATTACACGAATTTATTGCATTTAATGACCGTCATGAATGCCGTCACCCTGACTCCGGTCGGTGCCCTGGAAGGAGTGGTGGTGGTGGATGTCAAAAAGAATGACGCCAACTTTGGTAACCTGGACCCCGCGCATTTTCCACGGGGTATCAATGTGCGGGGCACCCTTGTCTTCAATTTTCACGGGGGGTTCCTCCCGACGGACAAAATCTTCAACACGGCGACAATGAACGTCAACAAAGCGGACCTGTCGGGTCTGGTCCCCACCGATCCCAAGACTTACACCACGGGTTATCCGCCGGTTTATACGGATCCGTCGAAGGATCCCAAGAACGTGGACATTTCAGCCCGGGGTTTCGCCAACTTCAGTGGGGTGGAGGACCGCCCCGCCCTGATGTACAACATCGGTATTTTGGACATCCACGGGAACGCCAACATTTGTGGAGTGGTCTATTCGCCCAGCTTCATGGAAATCGAAAACAAACTGGACGGCCAAATCCAGTATTTCAGAGGTTCGCTGATCGGCGGTGGCGGCATCTATTTTGAGAATAATCAGGCCGCGACTTCGGTGTGCAGTTACGATGGCGCCACGCTGGACCTGCTGGCGACCTCCTCGAACAAAGGCAAGCTCGTCGTGGCGACTTACTGGGAATAGCGATGACTCGCCTCCAACATTTCCTCTTCCTCGGCTTCATCGGGGCTTTAGTCGTGTATGCACTCATCGCCCGACGCGCACCCTCCGTTCCTCCTTCCGGGCTGGCGGCTCCCGTCGCTGCCGTCACAGTCTCGGCCGCAACCGTGCTCCAGCAGGCGGCCGTGGAGGAAGCGGCCACCCAAGAGCGGATTCGGGAATTGGCGAATCTGGAAGTGGCCGCCAGGAGCCGGAATCAAACGGAAGGGCAAACCTTCAAAGCCCGCGCCCATTGGCGCGTCCTCCGCCAGACGGCTTGGAACTCGATCCTTTCCACCAACTGGGATGCCTTCAAGGCGCTTCGACGAAAGGCCGCCCAGTCGCCGAACCATGAAACGCCCTGTACCATTTGCGACGGCCACGGTTCCATGGATCCTTGCATCCTGTGCCACGAACTGCGGGGCAAGTGCCTGACCTGCGGAGGGGCCGGCAAATGTTTTGGTGAAATTTGTCCCACGTGCCTGGGTAACGGGAAATGTTTTCTATGCCATGGCGGCGGTAAGATGGCCTGCCTGTTCTGTGATGATGGGCTGCTAAGCTCCAAGGGGCCCGTGCCACTAAAAGAAATGCCGGTGCAGGCTCAGGAATTGACCCAAACCAAGCCGAACTCCCTGGACCCCGAAGAAGGGTCCCGTTCCTTGAGCACGGTTTCTGAATTCATTCAGAAAGACGACTCGATTCATCAGGCACTGCTAGACGAACAAAAGCAGCTGGAAGCCAAACCCCCCAATTCAATCTGGCAGGAAAGGCGCGAGCATCTTCTGCTGGGCTTAACCATTGTTTTCGTGGCTGTGCTGACCTTTTGCGTGCTCGGCCGCCATAAACGTGAAGCGGAAATTCGCGTGCTCACGGGAAAATACCTGGCCGATGGTGTCGAAGCGGCACACTTCCGAATGCCCTCGCTCTTTGACTCCCCTCTCCCTGCCGTTGAGCAGGATGTTTTTCTTGAGGACGAGATCAGCGAGGGCGTGGATGATGCAGCGGGGAAATTACTCAGCGCCTTTTTCTCGAGCGCTCCGGATATCCTCACCGCGATTCGAAAATCCCTCTCCGATCTAGCCAAAGTCACCGATGAAGCGTCACGAAGGGAAGAGCTGGTGAAACTTCATGAGTACGTCACGACGCTCAAATCCGGGAGTAATTGCTGGGACCTGCGACCGGTCTGGCAAATGAGTTCCGCGCTGGATTTATTGATTAAGCGCCTGTGCGACAAGAGCAAGGAAGTCACCCCTTCCACGATGCGGACGGTGGCCAGCGCGGTGGATTTGCTGGGCGAATTGTGCGTGCCCGGCGTCCGCCCCGACCTGATCATCAATCCACCCATCTCGGTGCTGGCGGTGGATGATGATCCGTTGTGTCTTCGGGCCGTCGTTTTCGCGCTGCAAAAGGGCGAAATGTCGCCCGACACCGCCACCACCGGCGAGGAAGCCGTGGCTCGAGCCACGGCGAAAGCCTACGACGTGGTGTTCATGGACATCCAGATGCCAGGAATTGATGGCATGGAAGCCTGCTCGCAACTGCAAAAGACAGAAAAGAATACGAACACACCGTGCATCTTCGTCACCGTTAAGTCGGACTTTCATACCCGCGCGCAAACCATTCTGAAGGGCGGGAGCGATTTGATGGCGAAGCCGTTTCTCGTGCTGGAGGTCACCGTCAAAGCGATGACTTTCGCCATGCGCAAGCGACTCCTGCTCTCGAGTTCGGATCAATTCGAGCGTTCCGCGATGAGCGCATCAGCCGAGGCAATTCAGGAAACTCGCCGGGCTGCTTTGAAGGAGACCCCTGGCGAGGCAAACCGTGAGACCGAGGCGCTCCACAGTCAGACATTGCTCCCGGCCGGTGATCTGAAAATTTCAGAAGACGCGTCTGTCGCGCCGGAAGATGCTCGACAAGCGGCCTGAACGCTTGCTGCTCCAATCCTCCCCTCTCGGTCGAGGTTCGCGCAGACGACCTTGCTCCCCTTGGCCATCTCTTTGTCTGTCGGCGGTGGAATCCGTGCTCAACTTGGAATTGGCCGCCCGATAATCGCACTCGCACCAGCAACGCTTTTCTGACTGGTTCTAACAACCCATGAACAAGGTGCGCTCTCCCGCACCTGATGGATTGCGGGTTGGCGCGGGGATCTATAGGTTGCCCGCCCAATGTCGGAAATTTCAAAGGCCTACGAACCGCAATCGGTTGAATCGAAGTGGTACCAGTTCTGGCTCGACCATAACTGTTTTACCGCCGACCCCG
This sequence comes from Akkermansia sp., assembly GCA_043758205.1. Taxonomy (GTDB): domain Bacteria; phylum Verrucomicrobiota; class Verrucomicrobiia; order Limisphaerales; family SIBH01; genus JANNGC01. Next base: position 34,877 of record JAYVNY010000054.1, on the reverse strand, counting down.
CACGCGTCTCCGAGACGCGCCCGGCGTATTCCATCGTCATTCCGCCGCCGAACGTCACCGGTGTGCTCACGCTCGGGCACGTGTTGAACAACACCATCCAGGACATCCTCGCCCGCAAGGCGCGCATGGACGGCAAGGAAGTCCTCTGGCTGCCGGGCACCGATCACGCCGGTATCGCCACGCAGAATGTGGTCGAGAAGACGCTGAAGAAGTCCGGCGAGATCAAGCATCGCAATGACCTCGGGCGCGAGGCGCTGGTGGCGCGCATCTGGGAGTGGAAGGAGAAATACGGCGGCATCATCCTGCAACAGTTGCGCGCGCTCGGCGCGTCGTGCGATTGGACGCGCACGCGCTTCACCATGGACCCGGAGTATTCGCAGTGCGTCACGCGCGTGTTCGTGGACCTCTACAAGAAGGGCCACATCTATCGCGGCAAGCGCATGGTGAACTGGTGCCCCGCGTCGCTCACCGCGCTCTCCGACGAGGAAGTGATCATGAAGGAGCAGAAGGGCTTCATGTATCACTTCAAGGTGGAAGTGGTGTGGGGCGCGACCGTCCCGGTCGCCGGTTCGGGGGCTGCGGGTGAACTGGCGGGCGAGACGCCCGCGCCCCTCACGTTTTTGACCATTGCCACCACGCGGCCGGAGACGATTCCCGGCGACACGGCGGTGGCGGTGAATCCGAAAGACCCGCGCTACGCGCATCTGATTGGCAAGCATGTGGTGCGGCCGTTGCCGGCGGAATTGCCGCGCGAGCAGAAACTCATTCCCATCATTGGCGATGAACATGTGGACTTCGCGTTCGGCACCGGCGTGCTGAAGGTGACGCCGGCGCACGACAAGGCGGACTTTGAAATCGGTCAGCGCCACAAGCTGCCGGTGGTGGAAGTGATTGAAGGCGACGGCAAGATGAACGCGCTCGCCGGTCAGGACTTGAACGGGCTGGACCGCTTTGCCGCGCGCAAGATCGCGGTGGAGAAGCTCAAAGAACTTGGCTCACTGGAGAAGGAAGAGCCTTACACGAACAACGTCGGCTACAGCGAGCGCGCGGATGTGCCCATCGAGCCGCGCCTGAGCGAGCAGTGGTTCCTGAAGTATCCGAGCGTGGAGAAGTCGCAGCGTTGCGTCGAGCAACCTGCGGACAAGGCCATCGGAGAAAAACATCTTCCCATCGTGGTCATGTCTGGTCGCGAACTGCGCGGCCCAGATCGCGTCGCGCTGAGAGAATCAGCCCTGAAACTGGCCCGCGAGCAGCGGTGGATTGGGAAGACGTTCAAGAACGAGGACACCGGCTGGGGAATTCTCGTGCGGCGCAAAAGTCTTTCGCACGCTTTCAACAACCGCAACGCGACCGTCATCCAGGCGGTGGCGGCGCTGCCGGAGTTGATTCGGACGGCCGTCCTGCTGCGCTCCGAGGAACATCAGCCGCCGCATCCGCGCTTCCGCAAGGTGCATCATTTCATCGCGGCGTTGCGCGTGGGCGGCGAGTTGCACGCCATTCCGATGACCGTGAAGGAACTCGAAGACGGACGGATGCTTTACGACTACAAGGCAAAAAAAATAACGCCCGGTGGTAAACCTCTGGTGGCGCATCTCCGTGAGGAGAAGTTGGGCATCCAGCCTGCACCGGGCGCTGGCGTCAAGGTGAGCGAACTGCTGGCCGCCGTCAACCTCGCAGATGGCGGGCAGATGCAGTTTTATCCCGAGCGCTGGGCGAAGGTTTACGACCACTGGATGACGGGCCTTCAGGACTGGTGCATCAGCCGCCAGCTTTGGTGGGGGCATCGGATTCCGGTGTGGACATTGCAATTCGGTGGTGCCGGAGGACGTATCACTTCAGGTCGTCCATTAGCCCATGCAGTCCGCGAATTGCTGAGAACCTATGACGACACGTTGCCCTTTCCGAATACGAAAGTGGTCTGTGGTGACAAGCGAGCGGAATTATTGGCCGAGGCGTTCATCGCGAAAGCGGACACGCTCATCGACGAAAAATTTCAGATTGTGGTGTGCCACCATTTTTCTGAGAGCGATGCGCGTTTCATCGAAGCCGAAGGTTTTGAGCAAGACCCTGACGTGCTCGACACCTGGTTCAGCTCGTGGCTGTGGCCCTTCGCCACGATGGGCTGGCCGGAGAAGACGGAGACGTTGAAGAAGTTTTATCCCACCACCGACCTCGTCACCGGGCCGGACATCATTTTCTTCTGGGTCGCGCGCATGATCATGGCGGGCTACGAGTGGATGGGCGAGATGCCGTTCCGCAACGTCTATTTCACCGGCATCATCCGCGACAAGCAGGGCCGCAAGATGTCGAAGTCGCTCGGCAATTCGCCGGACCCGCTCGACCTCATCAACACCTACGGCGCCGACGCGCTCCGTTTCGGCATCATGCGCAGCGCGCCGCAGGGCCAGGACTTGCTCTTCGACGAGCAGTCCGTGGAACTGGGCCGCAACTTCTGCAACAAGCTTTGGAATGCCTGCCGCTTCCGGCAGATGCAAAGTCAAAGTGCCAGTGCCCCCGGCGTCCCGCCGGGTGGAACGCTGGAACAGACGAGCGGCACTGGAAGTGAGGATGGTTCCACCCGGCAGGATGCCGGGGGCACGGCGGAGGGCACAGCCTTCGAATTCGAGGCCGACATCCAGACTTCGCTGCTGTCCAGTGACGACAAGTGGATTTTGCTCAAGCTGAACGCCGCGATTCGCGAAGTGACCGACGCCTTGAATGGCTACAGGTTCAACGAAGCGGCGAACGCGCTCTACCGTTTCTTCTGGAGCGAGTATTGCGACTGGTACGTGGAGGCGACGAAGGCGGTGCTGCAAGTGCCGGATGATCCGAGCAATCCGCGCGTCGCGGCCCGGAAGCAGAACACGCTGGCCGTCATGGACTTCGTGCTCTCGAACACGCTGCGGCTGTTTCATCCGTTCCTCCCGTTCATCACCGAGGAGTTGTGGCAGGGCATGGGCTTCCACGCTGATTTGCCGAAGGATCAAGGCGGCGACACCATCATGTTCGCGCGGTGGCCGAAGCCGTTTGATCCGGAGTTCCGCGACTTCTACGCGCTCGACGATTGCTACCTCGAACGCGTGGACAACAAATACGAACTCGTGCGCCAGGGCCGCAACCTGCGCAGCGAGGCGCGCATTGCTCCGAACGTGAAACTGCACTTCGTGCTGAAGCCGGTGAACGATCTGCCGCCGCACGATCTCGCCGTGCTGAAGATTCTGCTGAACGCGGAGCAGTTCGAGGTGAACGCCGAGTTCACGCCGCCAAAGGGCGCATTGCGCGCGGCGACGGCGCTGGGTGAATTGTTCCTCCCACTCGAAGGTTTGATTGATTTCGCCGCCGAGCGCGTGCGGATGGAAAAGGAACACGCGAAGATCGCCGCCGAGATCGAAACGGTGACGCAGAAGCTCGCCAACCCGAACTTCACGCAGAAGGTTCCGCCGAAGGTGCTGGCCGAGCATCAGCAGCGTCTCGTGGACTGGCAGGCCAAGCTCGCGCAGGTGAAAGCGGCGCTGGATGGACTGGCAGCGTAGCTTTGTAGCGGCGTCTCGTAAGAGCGCCGGCATTCAGTACGAAAATATGGCGGCGCTCTTACGAGACGCCGCTACAGGAGGCTACGCGGGCTTGACCAAATCCTTGCGCGGGAAGAGCGGGGCCGGCTCGCCAATGGTGTGGCCGGGTTTTAATCCGCCCCACTGCGTCGCACCGAAACTTTCGGGAAGTGCGCCGAGGCCGAGCTGTTCGTAGATGCGCGCGGAGGTCGCGGGGAGAAACGGCGCGAGCAGCACGGCGAGCACGCGGCAGACTTCGCAGAGGTTGTAGAGCACTTCTTCGAGTCGCGCGGCTTGCGCGGGATCTTTCGCGAGTTTGAACGGCTCGGTCTGCTGCACGTACTGGTTCGTGCGGATGACCAGCGCCCAGATGTCGGTGAGCGCGGTCTGCAACTCATTCGCGCGGTAATCAGCTTCCGCCTTTTTCACCGTCTCGTCCGTCACCGGTTTCAATTCATCAGAGACCGCGCCCAGCACGCCGTTGCGATACTTCTTCAGCATGGAGAGCGAACGGTTGACGAGATTGCCGAGGCCGTTGGCGAGTTCCGCCTGATAGCGCGAGGCGAATCCGCCGTCGGTCCAGTTGCCGTCGGGGCCGATGTCGAGTTCGCGCAGGACGTAAAAGCGGAAGGCGTCCACACCCCATTCATCAATGACCACGATGGGGTCCACGATGTTGCCGGTGCTCTTGCTGATCTTCGCGCCGTCCTTCTGCCACCAGCCGTGCACGAGCAGTTGCTTGGGCAGCGGCAGCCCGGCGGCCTTAAGCATGATGGGCCAATAGACGGCGTGAAATTTCACGATGTCCTTGCCGAGGACGTGGAGGTCGGCGGGCCACAAGGTGAGTCGAGGGTCGAGGGTCGAGGGTCGAGAGCCGGTGGCGGCCAGCACGGAAGCATCGCCGTGGGCAGCGGGGACGGTGAGGTAGTTCACCAGCGCGTCGAACCAGACGTAGGTGACGTAGCCGGGATCGAAGGGCAGGGGGATGCCCCAGTTCAGGCGCGCGGCGGGGCGCGTGATGCAGAGGTCTTCGAGTGTGTGGTTTTTCAGGAAGCCGAGCACTTCGTTGCGGCGATACGAGGGCTGGATGAAGCCAGGGTTCTGCTCGATGTAATCCATGAGCCACGCCTGATGCGCGCCGAGTTTGAAATACCAGTTCTCCTCCTTGAGCCGGATGACTTCACCCCACGACGGATCGAATTTGCCGTCGGGAAGCTGATCTTTTTCGGTGAGGAAGGTTTCCTCCTTCACGGAAAAAAATCCCTCGTAGCCGGCTTTGTAGAAATGGCCTTCGGCGTTCAGCTTGGCGAGCAGCGCCTGCACGACCTGCTTATGGCGCGCGTCGGTGGTGCGGATGAAATCGTCATTGGTCAGGCCGATGCGCGCGGCAAAGGCTTTCCAACTGACGGCGAGTTCGTCGCAGTAAGCCTGCGGCGTTTTGCCCGCCGCTTGGGCGGCCTGCTGCACCTTCTGGCCATGCTCGTCGAGGCCGGTGAGGAAGAAAACTTTCTCGCCGAGCAGGCGTCGCGCGCGCGCGATGACATCGGCAATGACCTTCTCGTAGGCGTGGCCGAGGTGCGGCTGGCCGTTGACGTAGTCAATCGCGGTCGTGATGTAGAATGGTTTGTCCATTGGGCGCGGGACTGTGGCGGATGGGCGGGGGAAAAAGCAAAAGCAGAAAGTTGAGAGCAGAAAGCAGAAATGAGGCGGGGCCTTGACGGCGCTTCAAATCGTCGTCCGGGCAGGAGGTGGGCGACATGCAGCGGCCTTCGCCACAGGAAGGGTAAAGCGGCCTGAAGGCCGCGCTCCAAAAAGCGACCTGTGCTCAGTCCTTCTTCTTCACCTCGGCGAGGCGCTGGCGGATGGTCTGGGCTTCGCCGGAGGCGGCAGGGGCGTATTTCAGATACTGCGTGTAGTACTCCTTCGCGGCTTTCCATTCCTGCTTCTGGTAGGCGATTTCGCCGAGTCCGTAATAAACACGGAAATCAGTGCTGGTGAAGCGTTCGAGCAGCGCCTGGTAGTCGCGCCTGGCCAGATCATATTGTTTGCTCTGAAGCTGGGCGATGGCGCGGTTGAGGAGCGCGGCGCTGTTGTCCTTCTGGAGCTTGAGCACCTCGGTGAACTCGGCCCCGGCCCCGGCGTGGTCGCCGACGAACATCAGCAGATTGCCGTGATTGAAGCGGGCGTTGGGATTTTGCGGCTGGCGTTTGATCTGCCCGGCGATGACTTGCAGGGCGTTGGTCAGCGGAGCGTCGGCCTGGGCCTCGCCCGCCGCGCGCATTTTCATGGAGCGCGCCACGTAGAGCTGGGAGAGGACGTTGTAGGCGTAATCTTGGTCGGGAAATTTCCGCACGGTGGCCTCGAGGGTTTTCTCGGCGGTGGAGAAGTTATTTTGCTCGACCTCCGCAAAGGCGGCGATGCGCTCGATTTCGATTTGCACGCCGGGATCGGACTGACGTGCGCGGGGGCGCAGCGGGGCGATTTCTTGCAAAGCCTGCGCGGGCCGTCCGGCGATCAACTCGACGTTGGCGCGGGCCACGAGATAAACCAGTTCCTCCGGCACAAAGTAAAGCGCGCGCGCGACCATGTGGGAGGCTTCGCGGGGCAGGCCACCCTGGATATAGGTGTTCGCGAATTCCATGCAGAAATCCGGCACGTCAATCGGGCCGCAGAGGTTCAACAGGTTCTCGAGACCGGGATAAGCCTGGAGCTTCTCCTCGGCGACCTTGCTCAACCGGGGCAGTCGCTTGCGGCCATCGCGCCAGAGGATGTTGCCTTCCTGGTTGATGAGCGCGGCGGCGTTGTCGGGATTCAGGGCGAGGGCTTCTTGAAAGAACTTCGCGGCTTCTTGGAAACGCCCGGCGCGTTGCAGTTCCACGCCCCACCAGTCCAGCGCGCGCGACCAATACGCACCGACGTAGGCCGCGTTGTTGTTGAATCGTTCGGCGGCCTCGGTCGGGATGACGGCTTTGAGCGGTCCCCAGGTTTGGCGCGCGAGGTCGTTCCAGATTTTTTCCTGCGCGCTGATCAAGGCCGCGGCGGGGACGGGGCGTTCGCCGGAGACGGTGGTGAGCGGCTTCACCGCGTAAACGTGGCCGCGGGGTTCGAGGTAATGCGTCTCAAAATAATAGCCGAAGCTCGGGTGCAGGTAGAAGAGGTTGCCGGTTTTGGCGAAACCGCCCAAGACCTTGAGCAGTTGCGCGGGGTTGATGGCGATGTAGCCGTTCTCGATTTCCAATTTCGGCCAGCGGTCGCTGTGGAGGAGCCGCAAGCGGGCCTGATAGGAGGGGTTTTGCAGCGACGCCGTGTCCACCAGCATGTGCCGCGCGCGCGCTTCCTTTCCGAGCACCGCCGCCACGGCGTAGAGGCGCATGGCATCATCGCTCAACACCACCGTGGGCTGGTCGGGCAGCGATTGGGCCAGCGCGGTGGCGTATTCGTGCAGGGTGGGCGCGGTGGCCGCGCGAATTTTGGGATAATTGCGCGCGGCCAGCAGCCCGGTGGCGACCAGCGCGCCGCCGAGCACCACGGCGGTGACGGCGTAATTCACCGCCGGTGGCACGTCGGAATGGCGGCGGGATTTCCCCGAATCCTCGCCGAAGACGAGGAGGAGAAACCCGCTGAAGTAGCCGACGCTCAAAGCGCCGAGGAAATAGCACGGCAGATACGCCAGACCGAGTCCGAATTCACGCGGTCCCGCCGGTGGATCAAAGACAATGTACACACAGAAGACCAGCAGGCCCGCGTGGAGAATCCGCCCGAAGATGTTCGTGAACACGCTGCCCACCGGGCTGGTGTCGCCGAAGCTGCTCGGCCACCGGATGCCCGCCAGCAGCAGCGGCAAAAAGGCGTAGAGACCGATCCACGCCGCGCGCCAGCGCGGGAAGCCGGTGAGGAACTCCTTTTGAAACGTCAGGTTCGTCTTCAACGCCTGCCAGAACGTGACGGATTCGCTCTCCGCGCCGGGGCGCACCAGCGGCAGCAGCAGGTAGAACGACAGTCCGGCCAGCCCGAGCAGAAAACTCCGCACCAGAAAATTAAACCGGAAGAAACGCAGCCCCTTGATCCAGACGAGCGTCACCAGCACCGCTGGGAAAAAGACGATCATCGCGAAATTGTTGGTGATGGCCGCGCCGTACACGAAGGCCAGCTTGTTCAGCCACGCATCGCGCTCGTCCACACGGTATTCCAGCAGGCAGCGCACGCAGTAGGCAAAGAGCAGGAGATCAATCGTCTCGCCCATGTTGATGATGGCGTGTTCCCAGAACGTGCGTTGCAACCCGCAGATCAGCACCGCGAAGACCACCGGCACCCACGCGAGGCGGATGTTCAGGAACGAGTCCTCGCCGGCGAGCTTGTCGCGTTGCAATTGCGTGCGGTCGTGCGGCAGCAGGGCCACGCACCGCGCGAGCAGCGCCAGGCTCAAGGCGGCGCAGAGGGCAGAGATGAAATTGAGGCCCGCAAGTTGCAGCCCGGCCGGGAGCGCGCGCACCGGCAGCGTGGCCAGCCAGTTCAACGGCTGCGTGTAGGTGCCATGCCATTCCAGGCCCGTGGCCCGCGCGAACGGGACGAGGCTCTGCACCGTGATCACCGTGTCGAGCGTGACGAGATAGACGAGCAACATGACCGCCGCCACGGTCCAAGGCAGGATCGTGCGGACAAAACTGCGTTGTAGCATTGTTTCCATTGTGTCTGGGTGGGCGGGAGTTGACGGCATGGGCGCGGGGGTTGGCAAGCTGGTTTAGTCGAGAGCCGGGAGCCGAGGGTCGAAAGCAGGAAGCGACTCGGCCGCCGGCTCTCCGGCTTTCGACTCCCGTCCTTCGACGCCCGACGCGCGCAAGCGCACATCCGCCACGCACTCGACGTGCTGCGTCTGCGGAAACATGTCCAGCGGGGTTACACTCACGAGTTCAAAGACACCGTCCGCGCACAAAAGGTTCAAATCTCGCGCCAGCGTGGCTGGATGGCACGACACGTAAATGATCTGGCGCGGGCGCACCTCGCGCAGTTGTTCGATCGCACTTTTCGGCACGCCGGCGCGCGGCGGGTCGAGGATGATGCTGGTCTCGCCAGCAGGAAATTTCTGCAAGAGGCCCGGCAGCAATTCCTGCGCGTCGCCCAGCACGAACTCGCCGTTCGTGCGCTGATGCCGCAGCAGATTGTTCTTCGCCGCCTTGATGGCCGGCTTGTCAATTTCCACGCCCACGAACTTCTCCACCGCGTCCCCGAGCGAGATGCCGAAGAACCCGACGCCGCAATACACATCCACCAGATACTTCGCCCCGCCCGCGACCAAAGCCGCGCGCGCCGCCTCGACCAGCTTGGGCAAGAGGAAGAAATTATTCTGGAAGAACGAATCGTTTGGCACATCCCAGTCCTCCGGCGGGATACGGAGCGCGACCTTGATGCCGCCCTTCGGTGGCGGGTTCTGCCAGACGCGCGTAATCTCCGCGTTCAAGGCCGGCTCGGCGATGGGGCAGGTTTTCACGTCCACGACCAGCCCGCAGTCCCAGCGCAAGTAACCGATGTTCAACCGCTGCTCCGGCTTGTTCCACTGCGAACGGATCATGATGCGATTGCGGTATCCGTACGGCTGCGAACAGCCCACGACGGGGCGCACGATCTCGCGCGGAAACTTCCCGATGCGCTCGAACAGATCGGCGACCTGCTTGTGCTTGAGCGCCAGTTGCGTGGGATAATTCAGATGCTGATACTGGCAGCCGCCGCAAAAGCCGAACACCCCGCACTCCGGCGTGACGCGCTCCGGCGACGGCGTGATGACCCGGGCGATTTTCCCGCGCGCGAAGTTCTTCTTCGCCTCGGTGATTTCCACCTCCACCTCCTCGCCGACCATCGTGAAGGGCACGAACACCACGAGTTCGCCATGCTTGCCCACGCCGTCGCCGCCAAAGGCGACATCGTGAATCCGCACCGTGACCCGTTGGCCGGGCGCAATCGAAGGAGTAGTAGGAGTTGTTTCAGCCGACATCAGGCGCGCAGTGGTATCCGCCACACGCCAAATGTCAACGAAGCGTCCGCGCCCGGGTGTGATTAGCCCGACTTTCGCACGGCGGAGGAGGGTGGGTTGCCGAGAGCTTGAAACAACCTCGCCCGCTGGGCTTTTTCACGGTGCAGCGGGCTAAACCGGAACGATGCAGTTGAAATGGGGAGCGCGCCCGCCTCGGGCGCAGCGGGCCGCGCCCTCGCGGTCCGTATCGAGCGCGCGAAAACCTCGAACCGTCTGGTGCGTTCCGCGCGCTCCTGTTCGGCGCGAGGCGCGCCGAACTGCAGCCGGGGCGGCCGTGCTCCCCATTCCCTCCAACTGCATCGTTCCGGATAAAGCCCGCGCTCCATTCGGCTTTCTGCCGTGTCACCCCATTGCCCGAGGCTCACTAATTTGGATCTCTTGGCACGTCCGCGATACTGGTTCGTTAAGGAAGCGTCACCCGAATCTCAAGTTGCCGCCCAGGAGTTCCGATGGAAACGCCATCCGATGAGCATTGAGCAATCCAAATCCAATGTCGCTCAGACGCCGCACAGCCCTTCCGTCAGGATGGCTGGGGCAGCGGGCGCGTGGTTGCTGGCCGTGGTCACCGCGATGTTGCTCCTCACCGCCTACTCGAAATCTCCCGGCCACGCTGGCTCTCCTCCGATCCATTGGCCTTCGGAGAGCTGGATTGCACCCGAGGCCAGCCGACCTACCCTGGTCATGTTCGCTCATCCGCGCTGCCCATGCACGCGAGCGAGCCTAGGTGAATTGGAGCTGCTCATGGCGCGTTGTCAGGGACGGGTCGCGGCGCATGTGTTGTTTCTCAAGCCGCATGGCACGACGGAGGATTGGGCGAAAACGGATTTATGGCGCCACGCATCAGCGATTCCCGGGGTGATGGTTCACGGCGATGACGACGGCACCGAAGCCAGCCGATTCCATTCCGAAACGTCCGGCCATACGATGCTCTACGACCAGAACGGACGTTTGATGTTTCAAGGCGGCATCACGCTTTCCCGCGGGCACGCGGGAGACAATCCCGGTCGGAGCGCGCTCGCGTCTTTGCTGGAGCACAAATCTTCAAATGAAGTTACGACAGCGGTCTTCGGTTGTTCGCTCCTGGCCAGCAAAGCCGGGAAAGGAGACGTGGTATGCAAGAAATAGCCAGCGACAAATCAATCCGTGGCCGCGCGTCGGAACGAACCGCGGTCTTGTTTGCCGAAGCGCAAGACAACATTCATCGGCGGGCGGATCGTCTTTTTGCCAGATTGATGGTGGCGCAATGGCTGGCCGGAATAGCCGCAGCCTTGTGCATTTCTCCGAAGACGTGGATTGGAGCGGCGAGCCAGACACACGGGCATGTCTGGGCTGCAATTTTTCTCGGTGGCGCCATCGCTGGCTATCCTGTGTTTCTGGCCTGGAAGCATCCGGGGCGCTTGTTGACCCGGCATGTCATCGCGGTCGCGCAGATGCTGACTTCGGCATTGCTGATTCATCTGATGGGTGGACGGATCGAAACGCACTTTCATGTTTTTGGTTCTTTGGCCTTCCTGGCCTTCTATCGCGACTGGCGTGTGCTCCTCACGGCCACGGTCGTGGTGGCGCTCGACCACATGGCGCGGGGATTGTTCTGGCCGCAGTCGGTGTTTGGCGTGCTGACGGCCAGCCCTTGGCGCTGGCTGGAACACGCGGGCTGGGTCGTGTTCGAAGACACGTTTCTGTTCATCTCCATCCGCCAAAGTTTGAGCGACATGATGGAGGTAGCGACCCGGCGCGCGAATCTCGAAACGCTCAACGCCGAGATCGAAAATCGCGTCGCCGATCGGACTGCCGAGTTGACCGCCGCGCACCAGAAGCTGCAGGCGAGCGAACAACTCATGCGCGCGATTCTGGAATCGGAACCTGAGTGCGTGAAGCTGGTCGCGGCTGATGGAACGGTTCTGGATATGAACCCGGCGGGTCTGGCGGCGGTCGAGGCCGATCATCGCGAACAAATCATCGGCCAGTCCATTTATGGTTTGCTCGTCCCTGAACACCGCGAGTTATTCCGGGCGATGAATGAAGCCGTCTTCCAGGGAGAAGCCAAGACGGCTGGGTTTGAAATCATCGGACTGAAGGGCACCCGCCGAACGATGGAGACTCATGCGTGCCCTCTGCGGGATGCGGAAGGTAGGATTTTCGCTCAATTAGCGATTACCCGCGACGTTTCGGAACGCAAACAAACCGAGGCCGAATTGTCGCATCAGCGGCATTTGTTGCAGTCGCTGATGGATCACTCACCCGATCACGTCTACTTCAAGGATGCTCAATCGCGCTTTATCAACTGTAGCGAGTCCCTGGGCGCAAGGCTCGGGCTGAACAGCCGTGCTGACGCGATCGGGAAAAGCGACTTTGATTTTTTCAACGAGGAACATGCCCGCCTGGCCTTTGAGGATGAACAGGAAATCATCCGCACGGGTCGGCCCGTGCTCAACAAAATCGAAAAGGAGTTCTGGATCAGCAGCGGCAAAACGACCTGGAGTCTCACCAACAAAATGCCGCTGCGGAATCCCGCCGGCAAAATCATCGGCACATTTGGCATTTCCAAAGACATCACCGAGCAACAGAACAAAGAGGAGGAACTGCGGCGCACCCAGGCTTTTCTCAGTTCCGTGGTGGAGAATCTGCCCATCGGCGTTTTCATCAAGGAAGCCAAAGAGATGCGCTTTGTCCTGTGGAGCAAAGGCAATGAGGAACTGATTGGCCTCTCCCGCGCGGAAATCCTGGGCAAGAATGATCACGACCTTTTCACAAAAGAAGAGGCGGATGCTTTTACGGCCAAAGATCGGGAAACCCTCGCACACGGCCATCTGGTCAACGTGGCCGAAGAAACCATCCAAACCCGGCATCATGGCCGGAGGACGCTCCTCACCCGGAAGGTTCCCATCCTGCATGAAAACGGGCGGCCAGCTTTTCTCTTGGGCATTTCGGAAGACATCACCGCGCGCAAGCTGGCGGAAGCCGAGTTGGAGAAGACCCAGAAGAAATTGGTGGACACCTCCCGTCAGGCGGGCATGGCCGAAGTTGCCACCGGCGTCCTGCACAACGTGGGCAATGTGCTCAACAGCGTGAATGTCTCCGCCACGCTCGTGACGGAAAATTTGAAAAAATCCAAGGCGGGCAGCCTGACGAGCGTCGTCACGCTGCTGCAGGAACACGCGGCCGATCTGGGCGCGTTTCTGGCCGACAGTCCCCAGGGCCAACAACTGCCCATCTATCTGGACCGATTGGCCAAACGCCTGGCGAGCGAGCAGCTCGACTCCCTCAAGGAACTGGAGTTGCTCCGGCAGAACATCGAGCACATCAAAGACATTGTCTCGATGCAGCAGAGTTACGCCAAGGTTTCCGGGCTCCGGGAGACCGTCAAAGTCGCCGAGTTGATTGACGATGCGCTGCGGATGAATGCCGGCGGGCTGGTGCGGCATGATGTGCAACTGGTTCGCGAATACGACGAGCACGCGCCGGAAATCACGGTGGAGAAACACAAGGTTCTGCAGATTCTGATCAACCTGATTGGCAACGCGAAATACGCCTGCGATGAATCGAAGCGGCAGGACAAACGGCTGACCGTGCGCGTGACCAATGGCGACGACCGCGTCCGCATCGCGGTGGAGGACAACGGCGTGGGAATTCGCCCGGAAAATCTCACGCGCATCTTCGCCCACGGCTTCACGACCAAACGGGACGGCCACGGCTTCGGCCTGCACAGCGGCGCGCTGGCGGCGAAGGAACTGGGCGGCGCCTTGCACGTCCACAGCGAAGGCTCAGGCCTCGGCGCTACTTTCACTCTCGAACTCCCCGTAGAAAAAAAACCAGAAGAACTGCTATGCATGGCTTAACCCCGACCACCTCCCGCATCCTGATCGTGGACGACAATCGCGCCATCCACGACGACTTCCGCAAAATCCTGCAGCCCGATTCGCAAGACGCCAAGGATTTCGAACTGGCGGAATCCGCCCTGTTCGGTGCGCCCGTGGCCAAGAACAAGACAATGCAGTTCGAGCTTAATTCCGCGTACCAGGGCAAAGAAGCGCTCGAACTCGTCCGCAAATCTGTCGCCGAAAAAAAACCATTCGCGATGGCTTTCATGGACGTGCGCATGCCTCCGGGCTGGGACGGGATTGAGACCACTGCGGCGATCTGGAAATTGGATCCAGACATCCAAATCGTCATTTGCACCGCCTATTCGGATTACTCGTGGAACGACTTGCACGCGAAACTCGGTCACACCGATCGGCTGGTCATTCTCAAAAAGCCCTTCGACAACATCGAGGTGCTGCAACTCGCGCACGCCTTGTCCGAGAAATGGCGTTTGCTCCAGCAGACGCGCCGACAGGTCTTCGAGTTGGAAGAGAGAGTCGATCAGCGTACGGCGCAATTGCAGGAAACCAATCGTCGCCTGGAAACGGAAATCGCCGAGCGGAAGCAAGCCGAGTTCGCGTTGCGCGAAAGCCAGCATATGGTGTTGCGCCAGGAACGGCTCGCGGCCGTGGGCCAGCTTTCCGCCGGCGTGGCGCATGACTTTAATAATATCATGACCGTGATTCACGGCCACGCGAGCCTACTGTTGCTGGGCAAAAAGGTTTTAATCGCCGCGCACGAACCTTTGCGGGAAATCGAAAAAGCGGCGATGCGGGCGGCCAAACTCACCCAGCAATTGCTCGCCTTCAGCCGCAAGCAGGCGATGCAGCCGCGCCCGGTGAACTTGGGAGAAATTGCCGGCGGCATGGCGGCGATGCTCGAACGTGCCATTGGCGAACATATCCGGTTGCGCGTCACCGCGATGCCGAATTCGCCCGCGGTCCATGCGGATGTGAGCATGATCGAGCAGGTCTTGATGAATCTTGCCGTCAACGCCCGCGATGCGATGCCCGACGGAGGCACCCTGAGCATCAGTGTCGAGACCGTCTCGATCGGGGTGGAGGAAGCAGCCCGGCATCCGGATGCGTGCGTCGGGAATTTTGTTTGCCTGGGGGTGCGGGACACCGGCCTCGGCATGGATGAACAAACTTTGGCCCACATCTTCGAGCCGTTTTTTACGACGAAGGACGTGGGCAAGGGGACGGGCCTGGGACTGGCCACGGTTTACGGCATCGTGAGACAGCACCAGGGATGGATTGAAGTGCAAAGCCAGCCCGGTCAGGGCACCACCTTCAAAGTGTTTTTCCCGACGAGCCAACCGGAGGGCGACATACAGACCGAGCCGGAGCCAGGACAGCGCGCCGGTGAGCAGGCCCTTGCTCAATCAGAAGTCCAAAAAAAGACCAAGCCGGAGCCGCTCCCCGTGGTCCGGGGCCGCGGGGAAACGGTACTGGTGGTGGAGGACGAGCCGGCGCTGCGCCATCTCGTGCGCAGAATAATTCAGGGCTACGGCTACGCGGTGATTGAAGCGAAATCCGGCGTTGAAGCATTGGAAGTCTGGCGCCGCGAAAAAGATCAGATTCATTTGCTGCTGACGGACATTGTGATGCCCGAAGGAATTTCAGGCCGGGAATTGGCCAGGACGTTGCTGGCCGAGAGTCCAGACCTGAAAATTATTTTCACCAGCGGATACGACAGCAACCCCGAAGAGGAAGCCCCTGTTTTGATAGAGGGCCTGAATTTTCTGCGCAAACCCTACAGCCCCCCTGCGCTGGCGAAGATCATGCACCGCACTCTGGAAAGTGAAGCCAACCCGAGTTTGGTCGTGGCCGCGTAATCGCCCGTGGCGTCCTGCCTATCCGGTGGGTTGACAAAGGAGCGCCGAGCATTGCTCGGCGCTCCTACACGGACTGCTTTTGTCAACCAACCGGATAAGCACGCAGGGCTCCGCTCAATTAGGCTCGGCTTCAGGCCGGGTCTTTTTTTATGGCGTGGCAGAATGGGGGTTGCCTTTGGCCGGCGAGAGGCGTCTCTGGGCGGAATGAATTCACAAAGATTGTTCGTTCCTTGCTTCTTCGCGCTGCTGTTCACCGCCGGCACGGTCTTCGCGGCGGATGAAGCGAGGCCCGCCGCTACCACGCCGCAGGTGTTGCCGGGCAATGGACTTGCGCAGCACGATTTCATGTACGCCGGCGAGTCGAAGAACCGCCGCGCGTTCATTGTGCGGAAGGGGCAGGTGGTCTGGTCGTATGATGATCCGACGGGGAAGGGCGAGATCAGCGACGCGATGTTGCTGTCGAATGGGAATCTGCTCCTCGCGCATCAATACGCGGTGAAGTTGATCTCGCCGGAGAAGAAGGTGCTGTGGAACTTCGACGCGCCCAAGGGCACCGAAATCCACACGGCCATGCCCATCGGCACCGACCATGTGCTCTACGTGCAGAACGGCGACCCGGCGATGGTGAAGGTGGTGAACATCAAAACGGGCGAGACGAAGAAGGAGTTCACGGTGCCGACCGGGAATCCCAAGGGCGTGCATGGGCAGTTTCGTCACGGGCGCATCACCGCGCAGGGCACGCTGCTGTTGGCGCACATGGACATGAAGAAGGTTGTCGAATACGACGCGAACGGGAAGGAAGTGCGCTCGTTCCCTGCGCCGAATCCGTGGGGTGTCACACCCTTGAAGAACGGGAATTTCCTCATCGTGGATCGTCCGTCCATCCGCGAGGTGACGCCTCAAGGTGTGACGGTTTCCACGATCACGCCATCGGTTGATGCGCCGGAATACAAGATGAACAGCCTGCAAATGATGTGGCGTCTGCCGAACGGCAACACGCTGGTGAACAACTGGTTCAACGAATGGAGCGGGAAGTTGGACCGCGCCAATCCGCCCGTGCAGGCCGTGGAGTTCACACCCGACAAAAAAATCGTCTGGGTGCTGCGCTCATGGGAGAACCCGGACCTCGGCCCCTCGACGACGATTCAAATTCTCGACGAAGCGGACGCGCCGGAGAAGGTGAGTTTCGGGGGGTTCAAGTGAGAGGTGGTGAATGATGTGGTGCAGTAGGTCTCTTGCAGCGATGGGCCGTCAGAAACCGGCGCTAAAGCGACCGCACTCCAAACGCTGACGCGTAGCATCACACGCCTCGTCATTCGCGGAGCGTTTGGAGTGCGGTCGCTTTTAGCGCCGCTTTTCCTTCGCGCGTTTCAAGGGCAAGGCTCGCGCGGACATGGCTGTCCGCGCTCCGAAAGAATCGTGGTTTCCTTTTGCGGGGGAGGGGCGTCTTGGGGCGGAATGAAACTCACCAATCGACTGGCCCATGCTGGCCTTGCGCTGCTCGCGGCGGGCGTTTCCCTGACCGCAGATGATCCGAAGCCCCAGCCCATTCTGCAAGGCGGCGTGGTCTTGCCGCTCTATCCGCCCGGCTCGCCGTTCTTGAAGGCGGAGCGCGTGCGCGAGGCGGAGTATTTTAACGTGAGCAAGGCGGTGCCGGGGCGCATCAACTGGATCACGAACATTCACAATCCATCCATCGAGGTGCATACGGTCGAGGGCGGGATCAACACGGGCGCGGCGATCATTCTCGCGGCGGGCGGCGGGCACAAGACGCTGAACGTCGGCACGGAAGGCGCGGATTTCGTGCCCTACTTTTTCAACTACGGCGTCAACACCCTCATCCTGCGCAACCGGCTGCGCGCCGACGGCTACGACGCCAAGGCGGACGCGGTGCGCGATGCGTTGCAGGCCATCCGGCTGGTACGGGCGAATGCGAAGGCGTGGAACATTGACCCGAACAAGATCGGCATCATGGGCTTCTCGGCGGGGGCGGAGTTATCGGCTCCGGCGGCGATTCAGTTTGAGGAGTTCGACAGGACGAACAACCTGGCGGGCGATCCGCTGGCGGGAATTTCTTCGCGCCCGGATTTCGTGGGCATCGTGTATCCCGGTCCCACGCCATTCGCGCGCGGGGCGACGCCGGCGATTCCGAGGAACACCCCGCCCGCGTTCATCACTTGCGCCGGGGCAGGGGATCGCGGTCATGCCATCTGGGCGAACGAGTATTTCACCGCCATGTTGAACGTCGGCATTCCCAATGTGGAGATGCACATCTACGGCAATGGCCGTCATCCTGGTGATCCGTTGCCCGACGGCAGCCGGATGAGCGGCGGGCTGACGCATCGCAACGGCATTCCCTTCGGCACCTGGCAGGATCGCTACATGGATTGGTTTCGCGACTTGGGTTTTCTGCAAAAGCCCGGTGTAGAGACGAAGGCGGCGAAGGAGGTCGCGACGTTTGTGAACCAGCCGCAGCGCGGCGGCACTCGTCGTGACGGCAACTCGACAAATTCGCCCGCGGTTCAGCCCTGAACTGTTTGCCATGACGACTCGGACGCGCTTTGAAAGTTCTGCGAACACGAGGCTGAAAAGCCTCGTAACCGGCCGGCTGGAAAGCCGGCGCTACGTCGTATCGCCGACATTCTTGTCGGCAGGTGGCGAGGCTTTTCAGCCTCGTCGTTCTCGGCGCGAGCAGTGAATGAAGACCAGACTTCTCCATTCCAAGATCGACACCGGCGCGGAATTGCGCGTGACTGCCGAAGTATTTCCATGAAGCCACCACACTCGTCATCGTCACGCAGCGAAGGCTGTTCCGTCGGCACACTTCGCCTGTGGGTCGCGTGTTGTTTGCTGCTTCCGTTCGTAAAGCAGCCGGCTGTCGCCGCAGATGCAGCCGCCCAGTTCCGCCAGAACATCCAGCCCATCCTCGTCGAGTATTGCTACGACTGCCACGCCGACGGCGCGAACAAGGGCGACGTAGCGTTCGATCAATTGAAGACGGACGCGGCGCTCTTGCAGCCGGAGCTGTGGTCCAAGGTGTTGAAGAACCTTCGCGCCGGACTCATGCCGCCGGACAAGAAACCAAAGCCCTCGGCGGAGCACCTCGCGCAACTGGAGAAGTGGATCAAGTACTCCGCCTTCGGACTCGACCCCGCGAATCCCGATCCGGGCCGCGTGACGGTGCGCCGGTTGAACCGCGTCGAGTATCGCAACACCGTGCGCGACCTCACCGGCCACGACGTGCGCGTCGAGGAGGAATTGCCGCCGGACGACACGGGCTACGGCTTTGACAACATCGGTGATGTGTTGAGCACGTCGCCGTTGCTGCTGGAGAAATACATGCAGCTCGCCGAACAAGTGGCCGCCTCCGTGCCACGGCAGCCGTGGGTGGTGGCGGAGGCAGCGATTCCCGGCACGGACTTCCGCAAGGCGGAAGGCAAGGGCAGCGGCGAGCGCGTGAGCTTTTACGACGAGACAAAACTGCGTCACACTTTCAAGGCGAGGCAGGCGGGGCCGTATCGCTTCGTGATCGAACTCGAAGTGCGCGGGCAATTCGACTTCGATCCGGGCCGCGCGAATCTGGTCTTGAAAGCTGATGGCACCGAACTTTGGCGCAAGGAAATGGGCTGGCACGCAGGCCAGCATTTCAAATTCGAGGTGGAGACGAACTGGGCAGCGGGCGAGCACGCGCTGGCCTTTGAACTCGAGCCGCTCACGCCCCTGGCGCAGAAGAAAAACTCGCTCGATCTGCGCGTGAACTTCGTGCGCGTGCAAGGCCCACTGGACAAGAAGCACTGGGTGCGTCCAAAAAGTTTTGAACTGTTCTTCACGCAAGACGTGCCGGGAGATGCCGTCGCGCGCAGGGTTTATGCGACCAAGGTGTTGCAGCGGTTCACCCAACGCGCCTATCGCCGACCAGTGGACGAGGGCAGCGTGACGCGGCTCGTCAATCTCGCGGAGAGCATCTATCAGCAGCCGGGCAAACGCTTCGAGGACGGCATCGCGCAGGCCATCGTCCCGGTGCTGGCGTCGCCGAAATTTTTGTTCCGTGTGGAGGACATAGAGATCACTGCACAAACATCGAACGCTTCTCCCTCACCCCGGCCCTCTCCCGCTGGGAGAGGGAGAAACGTATCCAGCGGTCGGACAGGTCTAACAACTTCGGATAATCAGGAAGCGTCCGCTGGCGGCTCCCTCTCCTCTGGGGAGAGGGCCGGGGTGAGGGGAACCAACGCGTTAGCACGGCAAACGGCAATCGGACTCCCCCAGTTTTCACTTCTGGACGAACACGCCCTCGCCTCGCGCCTCTCCTACTTCTTCTGGTCCACCATGCCGGATGAAGAATTGTTCCGTCTCGCCGGACGCCACGAATTGCGCACGAACCTGGACTCACAAGTGCAGCGCCTGCTCGCCGACCAACGCTCCGAATTTCTCGTGCAAAACTTCGTCGGGCAATGGCTCCAGACCCGCGACGTGGATGGCATTGATATTAATGCCTTCGTGGTCATGGCGCGCGACGCGGGAGAGGAACGCGATTTCCAAAAGCGCCGTGAACGTTTCCAGGCGTTGAACGCCGTGCCGGATGATCAGAAAACCCCGGAGCAGAAGGCCGAGTTGGAGCAGATGCGCGAGCAAGGCGAGCGCCGCCGCAACAACCGCAACACCGTGCAACTCGACGGGGATCTACGCCGCGCGCTGCGCGACGAGACGCTGATGAAGTTCAGCCACGTGATGCGCGAAAACCGCAGCGTGCTGGAACTGCTCGAAGCCGATTACACCTTCCTGAACGAAAAGCTCGCGAAGCATTACGCACTCACGAACCTCGGCGTGACAGGCCCGGAGATGCGCCGCGTCGCGCTCCCGGCGGGCAGTCCGCGCGGCGGCGTGCTCACGGATGGCTCGGTGTTGATCGTGACTTCGAATCCCACGCGCACCTCACCGGTGAAGCGTGGCTTGTTCATCCTCGACAACATCCTCGGTGTGCCGCCGCCGCCACCACCCGCGAACATCCCTCCGCTCGAAGATGCGGAGAAGGAAATCGGCGACCATCAGCCGACCTTGCGCGAGTCTTTGGCGAAGCATCGTGAGGACGCGCTTTGCCGCTCCTGCCACAACCGCATGGACCCACTCGGGCTGGCGCTGGAGAACTTCAACGCCCTCGGCATGTGGCGAGAGCAGGAGCGGAAGCAGCCCATTGATGCCACCGGCAAATTGATCACCGGCGAAACCTTCAACGACGTGCGCGAGCTGAAGCGTGTGCTGGTGACGAAGCACCGCTCTGATTTCTACCACTGCCTCGCCGAGAAATTCCTGACCTATGCGCTGGGCCGCGGCGTGGAGTATTACGATGTCGAGACGCTCGACCGCATCGTGGCGCAACTGGAGAAGGAGAACGGAAAATTTTCCGCGCTGCTCCACGGCGTCATCGAGTCCGCGCCTTTCCAAAAGCGCCGCAACATTCCTTTGGCGACTGCCCCCCGCTGATTCTTGCGGTCACATCTCCAACCCTTCGTTGCCGGCGCGATGCCACGTTGGACGGTGGGTTCAAGCTGTGCTTTAATTTCCTAAATGTTCCTGATTCAGCGTTGCTTCGTGGTGCTCGCCGGGTGCGCCCTGATTTTCTCTGGTGTGGATTCGGCCTTGGGTCAGCAAGGGGCGCGCGAGTTTCCCCAGGGAGCGGTGCGGCGCATCGAAGACCTTCCACCGGGGCGTTTGCGCACTCAGATCGAAAGGCTTCCCGCACAGGCCCGGGATCGGGCGGTAGCGTGGTTGGGCAATTTTCATTTTACCGAATTGGATCTCAACTCGCTCCAAGTGGATCCCGCCGGCGGTATCTTTTACGCCGATCATTTCAATCTGGCACCGCTCGCTCCGGCCGCCGCCGCACCCATCGTCGCCGCCGCGGCGGTTCCGGTCAGTCCCTTCCCGGCCAGCCTGCGGTTTCACAGCCGGCCGGGAGCCGCCAATGTGCTGTTCATCAATTTCTCCGGGGAAAATGTCAGTGGCACGGCTTGGAATTCGTCGCTTGGGCGGACCACGATCCCCGCCGTGGCCTTCAGCACAGATGCGGACTACACCACCTTCAGCGACGGCGAACAACTGGCCATCAAACGGATCTGGCAACGGATGGCGGAAGATTACGCGCCGTTCAACATTGACGTGACCACGGAACGTCCCGCGACTTTCACCACTCGCACCGCCCACGCGTTGATCACGCGCAACACGGACGCCAACGGTTTGGACAATCCAGCCGCGACTTCCGGCGGGGTGGCTTACGTCAATGTCTTCGGCTCGACGAGCTACGCGAGTTACCGCCCCGCCTGGATTTACTTTAACAATCTCGCCTCCGACGAATCGTATGTCGCGGAAGCGGCCGCGCATGAAATCGGCCACAACCTGGGCCTCAGCCATGACGGTCGAACCGACGGCTACGAATACTACGGCGGTCATGGGAGCGGGGACACTTCGTGGGGTCCGCTGATGGGCACCGGCTACAATCGAAACGTGAGCCAGTGGTCGAAGGGCGAATACTACCTGGCGAGCAATACCGAGGACGATCTCGCCATCATCGCCGGGAAAATTTCCTACCGGACTGATGAGCATGGAAACACGTCCGCCTCCGCCACCGCGTTGTCGATTACCGGAGGAACAAACGTGCTGGCCACAACGCCAGAAAATGATCCAACGAACACCAACACTGCGAACAAAGGAGTGCTGGAACGCAACACGGACGTGGATGTGTTTTCGTTCGCAGCGGGAACGGGAATGGTCGATTTGACCGTCAACCCGTGGATCATGCCGTCCGGATTTACTCTGGGCGGCAATCTCGATGTCGCCGTGGAACTCTACAACACGAACGGGACGCGCCTGCTCACGAACAATTCTTCCGGCCAGACCTTCGCGCGCGTGCAAACGAATCTGACCGAGGGCATTTACTACCTTTACGTGCGCAATTCCGGCACGGGAAACCCCTTGAGCTCCACTCCTTCCGGCTACGCGGCTTATGGGAGCATCGGCCAGTATTTCATCACCGGCTCTGTCGTCACGTCGAGTTCGGTGATTCCGCCAGGTGCCACTTTGCAAATCACCGACATCGCACAATCGGGCGTCGGCTCGAAGCAATTCACCGTGACGTACTCGGACAACGTCGCGATTGATGTCACCACTCTGGACAGCAATGACATTCTGGTCACGGGAACCAACGGTTACAGCCGGGCCGCTCAACTGGTCTCGGTGAATATTCTGTCGAATGGCTCGCCACGTGTCGCCACGTACTCCGTCAATCCACCGTCGGGCGCTTTCTGGACGGAGATCGATGGTGGAATCTACACCGTCTGGATGCAGACCAATCAAGTCCGTGATACCGAGGGAGCCGCAGTGCCTGCGGGCAAATTGGGACAGTTCAACGTGAGTGTGCCGCACGCCCTTTACCTTGCCAACATGGATGGGAATCCCGGGTGGATCTTGGAATCACAGTGGCAGTTTGGGAAACCGCTGTACGCGAGCGGCACCGGACCGACGAGTGGATTCACGGGCACGAATATCATCGGCTACAACTTGAGCGGAAATTATCCCAACCGACTCTCGACGGCGTATGCGACCACACCCGTGATTAATTGCTCCGGCTCTACGACACTGACGCTGCGCTTTCGCCGCTGGCTGGGACTCAGGAGCGCCGACACGGCCGTCATCCAGGTTTCCACGAACGGCACGGCTTGGACGGATGTCTGGTCCTCCAGTTCAGCCATCAGTGACAATTCGTGGCAGCAGGTTCAATATGCTTTGCCGAGCTGGGCGGCGGGGAGTCCTTCGGTTCGTTTGCGCTGGGGCCTCGGTTCAAATCCGGCGCAGACTGACATCGGCTGGAACATTGACGACGTGGAAATCCTCGGTGATGGAAGTCTGGATACCAAGCCGCCGGTGCCAGTGATTAGCGTGGCGAACATTGTCAACGCAGGTTCGCCCACGCATTCGTTCACCGTCACTTACACGGACGAATCGTCCGTGCGCGTGGCCAGCCTGGGTTCATCAAATCTCGTGGTGACCGGGCCGAACGGTTATTCGAATCTCGTGGATTACGTCGGGGTGGACACGCCGACCGACGGCACACCCCGGATTGCGAGTTACTCGGCACCCGCTCCAGGAGGGAGTTGGGATGCCGCGGACCATGGTTCCTATCAAATCACCATCCAAAACGCGCAGGTCACAGACACGGCCAACAACGCCATCACCGAAACGGTGCTCGGCACGTTCACGGTCGCCATTGCCACGAACCCACAGTCTCTGGTGGTCAGCCCGACGTTGCTGAATGTTCCTGAAGGCAGCAATTCGGTGTTCACGATTCGGCTGGCGGAACAACCCTTGGCGAGTGTCACCGTGACGGTCGCCCGCGCCAGTGGCGACGCGGACCTCGTCGTGTCGAGTGGCGCGACGAATGTTTTCACTTCTCTGAACTGGTCGAATCCGGTGTCGGTGGTTCTGGCCGCGTTGCCCGACCCTGATCAAACCAACGGCACGGCCACCTTCGAATGTCGCTCGGACGGATTGGCCACGGTCGCGGTGCAGGCCACAGAGCAGGACACGACGCCGAATAACCTGCCGCCGTTTGTGGTCATCACCAGTCCCACCAATGGCACGGTGCTGTTCGCGCCCGCCAGTTTTTCATTGCAAGCCTCGGCGTCGGACAGCGACGGCACGGTCAGTCAGGTCGAGTTCTTCCAGGGCGCAGCTTCTCTGGGCGTGGACACGAACATCCCGTTCAGCGTGTCCGTTAGCATTCTGGGCGTAGGGAACTACACCTTCTCCGCTGTGGCGACGGACAATCTTGGAGTCAAAGCGACGAACACACTCAGTCTCACCGTCGCCAGCAATGTGGCGCCCACAGTCAGCATGACCAGTCCGACGAACAACGCTGCGTTTCTGGTGCCGACCAATATCACGCTCACCGCCAGCGCGAGTGACACCGACGGCACGATCAACAAGGTGGAATTCTTCGCGGGCACCAACAAATTGGGTGAGGATCTCACGAGTCCCTACAGCCTCGTCTGGAGCAATGTCGCCGTCGGCACCTACAGCCTGACGGCGCGGGCCACGGACGATCAAGGCGCGGTGACCACCTCCGCCGTGGTGATAATTTCAGTCACCAACAGTCCCGCCAATCCGGTGGCGATTCTGAGTCCCAACTGGATCGGCAGCGATTTCATCTTCTCCTTTTCGAGCCAGTCGGGCAGGACTTACGACATTCAATACAAAGACGCACTGGACGGCAGCGAATGGCAATTACTGCTGACGAACCTCGTCGGCAACGGCTCCATTTTGAATGTCACGAACCGGAATCCTTCCCCGCCCACGCGCTTTTACCGCGTGGTCTCCCAATAGTCGTGGCGGAAAACGTCTGCGCACGGATTGCCATCGAGAAAGACGCGCCGTGTTCGGAGTTTATCTGTTCAACCGTGCCCCTGGCTAAAAATTTGAACCGGGCAGCGGCCCACCCGCCCGTCGTGGAAATAGTCGAAACTCCGTCGTGCCCGTAAGCGTCAATGTCGTGAAGCCAGTCGAATAAAGAGCAGAAGAAACGCCATGAAATCGAATCGCCCACTCGCCGCTGAAAGTTTTGCCAGCCTCAACCGTCGCCATTTCCTGCGCGGCCTCGGTGCGTGCCTGGCGCTGCCGACGTTTGAATCGGTGCGGCCGTTCGCTGCGCTCGCGGCGGAGGCGAAGGCGGTGAGCAAACTGGCCACGACGGCGAGCGGTGCGCCGCTGCGCATGGCGTTCGTCTATTTTCCGAACGGCGCGATTCAAAAGAACTGGTGGCCGGGCGGCGCGGGTAAAGATTTTCAACTCGCCCGCACCATGGAGCCGCTGGCGAAGATGAAGCATCAGTTGCAAGTCTTCGGCGGACTGGACCACGTCAACGCCACACCCGGCCCGGACGGCGCGGGCGATCACGCGCGGGCGAGCGGCACGTTCCTCACGGGCGTGCGCGTGAAGAAGACGGCGGGCGCGGACATTCACGCGGGCATTTCCATCGATCAGGTGGTGGCGAATCAGATTGGGCATCTCACGCGCTTTCCTTCGCTCGAACTGACGACGGACGCGGTGCGGAAGTCGGGCAACTGCGACTCCGGCTATTCCTGCGCCTACCAATACAATCTCGCGTGGCGTTCGCCGACGCAGCCCGTCGCGCCGGAGCCGAATCCGCGCCTGCTCTTCGAGCGCATGTTCGGCGCGGGCGCGCGTGGTGAGCGAGGAAAGAGCCTGGCACTGCGCCAGCAGCAGCAGCGTTCGATCCTGGATTTTGTTTTAGACGACGCGCGTTCGCTCCAGCGCAACATGACCGCGCGCGACAAGGACAAGCTGGAGGAATATCTGACCAGCGTGCGCGAGATCGAGACGCGCATCGAGAAGTCCGAACGCTTCGGCGCGCCCGCCGATCCGGCGCAGGACACGCCCGCCGGCATCCCGCCGCGCTACGATGATTACATCCAGGTGATGTTCGACCTGATGGTGCTGGCCTTCCAGACCGACACCACGCGCATCGGCACGTTCCTACTGGCAAACGAGGGGAGCAATCGCACGTTCCCTGAGTTGGAAATTCCCGAAGGCCATCACTTCCTCACGCATCATCAGGGCAAGCAGGAGATGATCGACAAGGTCGCGGACATTGACCTGTGGTACATGAAACAGTTCGCGAAGTTCATCGAGAAGATGGAGCACACGAAGGACGTGGATGGAAAGTCGCTGCTGGACAACTCGATGATCGTCTATGGCAGCGGCCACTCGGACGCGAACCGCCACACGCATGTGAACTTGCCGGTGATTCTCGCGGGCGGCGGTGGCGGCACGCTCACGCCGGGGCGTTTTGCGAAAGCAGGGGACAATCCCATGAGCAACATGCTCCTGAGTATGGCCGACCGCATGGGCGCGAAGGGTGTCGAGCGGTTGGGCGATTCGTCGGGACGGTTTGATGCGATTTAGCAACGGAGCGCGGGCTTTCCAGCCCGCAGCACGTTGCGAAATGGTGAGTCGCAAGATTTTTTCCGCATCTTTCTCAGTCCGCAGCTTGCTGCGGACTGGAAAGTCCGCGCTCCTGAGATTTACCAAGCCTTAACAATTTGGCGGTAACTCGCGCCTCGCCGCGCTTGTCTCTGTGAGCGTCATGATTGCCAAATTGAATTTGCTTCGGGCCGGTGCGCTGTGGGGCGCGGCACTGTTTCTTTCCCATTCCGTGTTCGGCCAGGCCGGCAATCCGCCGCGCCGCGAGGCGCAGCGTCCGCCGGGCGAAGGCCCGCGCGGAAACTTTCCGCCGCCCGGAAATTTTGACGGCCCGCCGCCGGGATTTCAGCCCGGCGGGCCGGGCGGTTTTGGTGGGCCTGGTGGTCCCGGCGGATTCGGCATGCCGGGCGCAGCGGTGGAACTGATCCCCAAGTTCGACAAGAACGGCGACAAGCGGCTCGACAGTGCCGAGCGAAAGAAGGCGCGTGAATTTCTCGCCGAGGAAAAAGCCTCGGGACGCGGCCAGCGCGGGCCACGGATGCGCGGCGGTGGCAATCAGCCTGCGCCCGAACCGGGACCGAAGCTCGCGCCCGCCGACGTGAAAAGTTTTTCCACCAACACGCCGCTCTACGACCCGTTCACGCTGCGCACGCTGTTCCTCGATTTCGAGAACGCGGACTGGGAGAAGGAACTCGCGGACTTTTATCACAGCGACGTGGATGTGCCGGCGAAGCTCACCGTGGATGGCAAAACCTACCAGGATGTGGGCGTTCACTTTCGCGGCGCGTCGTCGTTCTTCACCGTGGGCGAGGGTCGCAAGCGTTCACTGAACCTCTCAATGGATTTCGCCAACGACAAGCAGCGGCTGCTCGGCTATCGCACGTTGAACCTGCTTAACTCGCACGTTGATCCCACGTTCCTCCGCTCGGTGCTCTACTATCAGGTGGCGCGCGATTACCTCCCTGCGCCCAAGGCGAACTTCGTGCGCGTGGTTATCAACGGCGAAAGCTGGGGCATCTACGTCAGCGCGCAGCAGGTCAACAAGGAGTTCACGAAGGAAGTGTTTGGCTCGGCGAAAGGCGCGCGCTGGAAAGTCCCCGGCAGCCCGCGCGGCGACGGCGGCCTGACCTACGTGGGCACCGACGTGGCGGAATACAAAAAACGCTACGAGATCAAATCCAAGGACGATCCGAAGTCGTGGGCCGAGTTGATCAAACTCTGTCGCGTGTTGAACCAGACGGCGGCAGATGATCTGGAAAAGAAACTCGCGACCATTCTCGACGTGGACGGCGCACTGAAATTCCTCGCGCTCGAAAACGTGTTCATCAACAGCGACGGCTACTGGATCCGTTCCAGCGATTTCAACCTCGTGCAGGATGAAGGTGGCAAGTTTCACATCCTGCCGCACGACTCGAACGAAACCTTCCGCGCGCCGGAAGGTCCCGGTATGGGCGGACCTGGTGGCGGTGGCGGCGGCAACGCGACGCGCGGCGTGGAACTCGATCCCTTCGCCGGCATGACCGACACGAAGAAACCGTTGCTCAACAAGCTGCTCGCCGTCCCCGCCCTGCGCGCGCGCTACCTCGGCTACGTCCGCCAGATGGCCGAGGAATGGCTCGATTGGAAAAAGGTTGGCCCGCTCGCCGAGAAATATCAGGCGCTCATCGCCGACGACGTGAAGAAAGACACGCGCAAGCTGGAGTCGTTTGAGGCCTTCACCGCGGGCGTTGCCGCTGCGTCCGCCGCCTCGCCGGAAGCCAAATACGAGCCAGGACCGCGCGGACCTGGTGGTCCGCCACGCGGCGTCATCAGTCTGAAAAGTTTCGTCGAGCAACGCCGCGCGTATTTGCTGAATCATTCCGAGGTGAAGAAAGCCGCGCTGCCGCGCAAAGGCTGAACGTGGCCTGTATGGAAGGCGCGCGGACATTCCTGTCCGCAGCCAGCCGCCGAGCAGTGAGGTTTGGTGATTTTCTAGCGCGTCCCTCCTGTCGGTGCTTGCTGCGGGCTGGAAAGCCCGCGCTCCAGCGCGTTCGCCGCGCTGCGCCTCCACTCTGCCTTTCATTTTTGTAGGAACCTGACTGAAGTTTTTGTCGGAATCACCCGATAGTTACGGTGAGAAATGAGCGGCTATTTGCAGTATTACGGTTTGACCGAGGCGCCATTCACGATTTCGCCCAATCCGCGCTTTCTGTATTTGAGCGGCAAGCATCGTGAAGCGTTGAACCATTTGCTTTACGGCATCCGTGAGCGCAAGGGCTTCGTGCAACTCACCGGCGAAGTCGGCGCGGGCAAGACCACGCTCTGCCGCGCGCTGCTGGAGCAACTGCCGAACGAAACATTTTCCACCGCACTCATCCTCAATCCCATTTTGCATCCCGACCACATGATGGCGGCCATCGCGACGGAGTTCGGCCTCGATGTGCGGAACAAAGACCGCTTCCAGATTCTGCAAGTTCTGAATCACTTCCTGCTCGAAGAAATGGCCAAGGGCCGCGAGGTGGTGCTGATTATTGATGAGGCGCAGAACCTGACCAACGACCTGCTCGAGCAAATCCGCCTCATCTCGAATCTCGAACTCGACGACCGGAAGCTCTTGCAGATCGTGCTCATGGGACAACCGGAGCTGCGCGACCGGTTGAACGAACATTCGCTCCGGCAACTGCGCCAGCGCATCACGGTGCGGTATCATCTGCGCCCGCTGCGTTTCAATGAGCTGAAGGATTACATCCGCCATCGTCTGCATGTTTCGGGCGCGAATGGCGCGCCGCATTTCAGCCTCGCGGCGCTCTGGCGCATCTTCAATTACAGCAACGGCATCCCGCGTCTCGTGAACGCGGTGTGCGACAAGTGCCTGCTCGCCGGCTTCGTGCGGCAGCGCGCGGAAATCAGTTTCAGCCTCGCCAATCTGGCGGTGCGCGAGTTGGAAGGAGTCTGCGCGTCATGAGCATGATCAACGACGCACTCCGCCGTGCCAGCAGCGCCGCCCGTGGAGCGGGCGCACCGCCGCCGCCACCGCCGCCGTTGGCCGAGCAGGAATATCAGCAGGCCGAGCCGCCGCCACCGTTGCCGGCCTCCGCCTTTGCCGCTCCGCCGCCGCTGGCGTTGCCCGAGGACTCCCTGCCGCCGGGGCTGGAATCGGATGAGCCGTCCGGCTCACGGCGAAACGCCGTGCAATTGGTGCTCGCCATCCTGCTGGTTCTCGCCGTCGGCGCGGTCGCGGTGCTGAATCATTTTCACCAGAAGAAGGACGCGCAGGTGGTGGATGTTTCCGCGAACTCGGGGAGCAAAAAAATTCTGCCTAACGCCAACGCCGTTCAGGCCGCGGCGCGAACGCTGTCCGCCGTCACCAATCGCGCCGCCGCCGCGACCACGCCCTTGACCGCCGCCGTGCCAGTCGCGCCGGTGCCAGTCGCGCCGGTGCCGCCGCCGAAGTTTCCGCCGCTGCGCTTACAAAGCATTTTCTACCGGCCCTCGAATCCCTCGGTGATGATCAACGGACGCACGCTATATCGGGATGATGAAATTCAGGGCGTGATCGTCGCGGCCATTAATCCCTCCAGCGTGACACTGGTCTTGAGCGGGTACACGAATGTCCTTACGCTGCGTTGAACGCAGCATGTTTCTAAAATTCATTCAGTCGCCCGCGCTGGTGCGGTTCCTTCCTTTCGCCATTTTCATTGTTCTCACTTCGTTGCAGGAAAAATTCGGGGACACCGGGCGCTACTGGATTTATTTCGCCAAGACTCTGGCCGGAGCGGGCATGCTGCTCGCGGTGTGGCGTCACATCGAGGAATTGCAATGGCGGTTTAGTTGGGAAGCCGTCGTGGCGGGCGTCGCCGTTTTCGCGGTGTGGGTGGGGCTGGATGGTTTGTATCCGCGCATCGATGCGCTCTATGCCGGGCAGATTTGTCCGCTGCTTCAGAAAATTGGTCTCACCAAGGATTGCGCCGCGCCCGTCGCCGGAGCGGTGTGGAATCCGAATGTGGCGTTCGGCAGTGGCTCGCTGCTCGCCATTTTCTTCATCGTCGTCCGCATCGTCGGCTCGTCGCTCGTCGTGCCGCCGCTGGAAGAAGTTTTTTACCGTTCGTTTGCGTATCGCTACCTCGCGCAGAAAGAGTTTCTTTCCGTGCCGATTGGAAGATTTCTCCCCGTGCCGTTCTTCGTCACCGCGCTGCTGTTCGGCTTTGTGCATCGCGAGTGGCTCGCCGGTATTCTTTGCGCGTGCGCCTACCAAGGTTTGGTCATCTGGAAAGGCCGACTCGGCGACGCCATGACCGCGCACGCCATCACGAATTTTCTGCTCGGCATCTGGGTCGTGTGGCGCGGCGCGTGGCAGTTCTGGTGAGGCGCGCGTGTGAAACTGATTCTTCACGAGGACGAACACCTGCTCGTCATCCACAAACCGGCGGGCTGGAACACGCACGCGCCGGCGCCGTTCGCAGGCGAGGGCGTGTATGACTGGCTGAAACACCGCGAGCCGCGCTGGGCGAAGCTGGCCATCATCCACCGCCTCGACAAGGAGACGAGCGGCGTGCTGGTCTTCGGCAAAACTCCGGTGGCGAACAAATCCCTCACGGAGCAATTCACCGCGCGCACGGTGCACAAAAAGTATCTGCTGCTGACCGACCATTCGGTTGAGCAACCGCAAATCACCGCGCTCTCATGCCTGGTCCGCGTGGGCGAAAAACATGTGAGCCGCCCGCTGCATCCCGGCGGCGAACGTGCGGAGACAAAATTCCAAGTCGTGTTTTCAGCGGACGGACGCACGTTGCTCGAAGCCGAACCGGTCACCGGACGCACCCACCAGATTCGCGTCCACGCCGCCGAGCATGGCTTCCCCATTCTCGGCGACACGTTCTACGGCGGGACGGAGGCGGAGCGCCTGTTCCTGCACGCGTCGGAACTTTCACTCACCCATCCCGCGAGCGGCGAGCCGATGACTTTCCACGCGCCATGCGCTTGGAGCGCGGACCGCCGAGTCCGCGTGGTCATGGCGGTGCGCGCTCCTGATTCGTTACGCGCCGCCGTCATTGAACCCGCGCTCACGGACTCTTTCCGACTACTGCACGGCGCGGGCGATGGCTGGCCGGGCCTGCATGTCGAGAAGCTGGGGGACTGGCTGCTTGGGCAAAGCAGCGGCGTGCTAAACGAACCTGAGCGCGCGTGGCTGGAATCGCTGGCCGTTGAGCACGGCGCGCGTGGCGTCTATCACAAGTTGCTCAACCGCAACGTGCGCCGGACGGACGCCGGTGAATCCTCGCCGCAACTCCTTTTCGGCGAGGCCGCGCCGGAGCGATTCACGATTCGCGAAAACGGACTGAGCTATGAAATAAGTTTCACCGAGGGCTACTCGGTTGGCCTGTTTCTCGATCAACGGGACAATCGCCGCCGGCTGCTGGTGAATCACGTCGCGGCGGACTTCGGTGCTGGAGTCCAAGCTTCAGCTTGTTCCGGTCCCTACACGCTGAAGCGCGAACTCCAGCCCAAAGTCCTCAACACCTTCGCCTACACCTGCGGCTTCTCCGTCGCGGCGGCCCAAGCGGGCGCGCGTGTGACCAGCCTCGACCTCTCGAAAAAATATCTGGAGTGGGGCAGGCGCAACTTCGCGCTGAACGGACTGGACCCGGCACAACACGATTTTATCTTCGGCGACACCTTCGACTGGATGCGGCGGCTGGCGAAGAAAGGCCGCGCGTTCGATGCCATCCTGCTCGATCCGCCGACCTTCTCGCAGTCGAAAGAGAGTGGGACGTGGCAGGCGGAAAAGGATTACGGAAAGCTCATCGCCGCCGCGCTGCCGCTGCTCAAATCGCAGGGCGTGATCTTTGCCTCCACCAACGCCGCGAAGCTGGAGCCGGAAAAATTCCTCGCGATGATTGAGGAGTCAGTCGTGAAGTCGCACCGGAAAATTCTCCAGCAACACTACGTCCCGCAGCCGCCGGATTTCCCCATCACGCGGGACGAGCCGGCGTATTTGAAAACAGTCTGGCTCCGACTTTCCTGAACTCGCGGAACGCCGTACGCCCGTGGGAGGAAACGGCAAAAGCAAAAACCCGAACAGAGACACGCGCTGGTCTCGGCTTGCTGCTTTTCACTTTCAGAGTTTCCCCTTCGTCTTCGTCTTCACGCGGCAGAGGAACATGTCGGCGGTGATGTAGAGCGTGGAGCCGTCGTCGCCCCAGGCGCAGTTCGCGGTGGCTTCGCCGGTGGCAAGCGTGCCCAGGTGCTTTCCTTCCGGCGTGAGGATGAGGACGCCGCCGGGTCCGGTGGCCCAGAGGTTTCCTTTCTCATCAACTTTCAGGCCGTCCGGCAGACCTTTCAGGCCGTCCTGCATGGTCGTGGCATCGAAGAAAATTCGGCCCGCGCCGAGGGTGCCGTCGGCTTGCACGGGGTAGGCCATGATGACGGCTTTCTTCGGGTCACTGCTGGCGACGTAGAGAATTTTTTCGTCGGGCGAAAAAGCGAGGCCGTTCGGGCGCGTCACTTCCGAGGTGAGCAAAGTGACTTTTCCATTCACCACGCGATAGACGCCTTGAAAGGGAATTTCCTTGGTGGGATCGTCCATGTTTTTCGGCAGGCCGTAGGGCGGGTCGGTGAAGCAGATCTCGCCATTGGATTTCACGACCACGTCGTTCGGGCTGTTGAAGCGTTGGCCTTCGAACTTGTCAGCGACGCTGACGAACTGGCCGTTCTCCCAGCGGGCCACGCGGCGGTCACCGTGCTGGCAGGCAATGAGGCGGCCTTGGGCGTCGTGGGTGAGGCCGTTCGAGCCAGGCTCGCCGCCGCGCGGGGTAGCACCGGTGTAGCCGCTAGGCGCGCGGAAAACGGTGACGCCGTTGCGGGCGTCCCATTTGAAAATGGTGTTGAGCGGCACGTCGGAGAAAAGCAGGTAGCCGCCGGGCATCCACACGGGTCCCTCCGACCAGTCGAAGCCCTCGGCGAGTTTTTCGATGGTGGCTTCGGGGGCGAGCAAGGCGTCGAGCGCGGGGTCGAGGCGGATGATTTTGCCGAGGGAACCGGAGGCGGGCTTCACGGTGAAGCCGATGTTCAAGTTGTTGGCCTGGGGTTTGACTCGCAACTCGCCGCGCGGCGCCGGATGCGTGTGGCACGCGGTGAAAACGGCGGCGGTGGCAGCGAAGGAAACGAGCGCGACAAGTTTTGTGTTCATGGAGTGCGGTGAATTCGCGGCGAGCGTTGCGAGGGGGCGGGAGAGGGTCAAGGCGAAAGCGGAAAGCGGAAAAGCGGAAAGCGAAAATGGGGCAGGGGAACTTTGAACTCTGAACGGTTGAACCTCGAACTTTGAACGCACAGGGAGTCCGTCGTTCGCGGCTTCCCCGTTCAAGGTTCAGAGTTCAGAGTTTGAGGTTCAAAGTTCCGCCTCCCTATCCGGCCTTGGGACTACAGCGCGGTGAAGTGCCGTTGCCGTTGCACGAACTGGCACCGCTGGGTGTAGCCCGCGCTCCGGGCGAGGCTCACGGCCTGCGCCAGGTCCATTCCCACCTCGCCCGGTGCGTGCGCGTCCGAGCCGAAGGTGATGGGCACGCCGTGCTGGTGCGCAAGGCGGACGATTTTCGGCGAGGGGTAAATCTCGCGGCACTCTTTGCGAAGGCCGGCGGTGTTGAGTTCGATGGCGACATCGGCGCTCTTGGCGGCGCGCAGAAATTTCTCAAACAGCGGCGTGCAGTCGCGCTGCGGGATGAAGCCGAACTTCTTCGGCAGGTCGGCGTGGCCGATGATTTCAAAGAGGCGCGATTCCGCCGCCTGGGTGAGCCAGTCGAAATACACGCTCCACACCTCAAAGGCATCGCGCTCCTTCCAGCGGGAAATCATCTCGGGATTGTCCACCGCCCACGAGTCGCTCACGTAATGGACGGAGCCGATGAAGTAATCCCACGGATGGCGCGCGGCGAGTTCGCGAATCCATTCCTCCTGGCCGGGCAGGTAATCCACTTCGAGTCCAAGGCGGATGATGAGCGCGGGATGGTCGCGTTGGGCGCGGCGCACGCGCTCCACGTAGTCGTCGAGCTGATCGGCGCGCATCCGCCAGTTGTCGAAGTCATCGCGCGGCATGGGCGAATGATCCGTGAAGCCGATTTCCTTCAGTCCCAGGGCGAGGGCGTGCGCGGCATACTCGGTCGGTTCGCCCACCGCGTGGCGGCAGAGCGGCGTGTGCATGTGGTAATCAGCGGGCAGCGACATGGCCGGAGTGTAGAAACGCGCCGGGTTGGGGGAAGCGCAAACAGTCAGTCTCCGAATTGCGCTATAACCGCGACACCAGCAGTTCGCGCTGGAAAACCATCTCCTTCGGCAGATGCGCGTAGAGTTTCATGAACAGCTCGTCTTGCGAGAGCAATTCCCGCCGCCATTCGTCGAGGTCAATGGTCTGGGCTTGCGCGAGGCGCTCGGGCGTGAAGCCGGGCATCTCTTCGAGATCAAAACTTTGTGGGCCGGGCACCCAACCGAGCGGGGTTTCATTCGCGTCGGCGCGACCGTGGCAGCGATCCACGATCCATTTCAGCACGCGCATGTTCTCGCCGTAACCGGGCCAGAGGAATTCGCCGCCCGCGTCCTTGCGGAACCAGTTCACATGAAAAATGCGCGGGAC
>JAYVNY010000053.1:0-16928 GCA_043758205.1 Akkermansia sp. | reverse complement strand
GTCGGGCGCTTGTCCACCGTGCCGTGGCAATCAATGCACTCGACCGTCGTCGCCGCGCGCGGCTCGCCGTAGAGCTTGCCGTTGCCATGCACATCCATGTCGAAGTGGCAGTCGGCGCACTGCATCCCGCGTTCGAGATGGATGTCTTTCAAGTGAACCGCCTGCGCGAACTTCTTCGGGTCGGTGTGCGCGATGATGTTGTTGGTCAGCCCGAGCAGGTTGCCCTTCTTGTCCTTCTTGAACACCGCGCGGAAGACCCAGCCGTGGCCGTGATAATCCGCGAACTGCGTCTGCTTCAACTTCGGATTCAACTCCGAGACCTTCTCCAGAAAATCATTGTCACCCCACAAGCCGCGCGACGCAGCCTCCTCGGGATTGTCGCGCAACGACGCCAGTCGCTCCGACTCCGTGGGCGTCTTCTGCTTCTTCGGATACATGAACTCGCCGTCGCTCTCCTGATCCCACCAAGTGTAGCCGAGGAACGGGTTCACGAAGAGGTTGCCCTGGTGCATGTGGCAGTTCATGCACTGGCTCGTGGGAATGGAGCGCGAGAACTGATGCTTGATCGGATGCCCCTTCTCGTTCTTGGGAATGGACTGATCGCCGCTGAAGCTCAGACCTTGATTGCCATACTTGCTGTAGTAAGCCGAGTGCGTCGGCGAACGATCATTCGCATACACCACATGGCACGCTGAACAACCGCTGGAACGATAATCGCCCGGATGATTGTTGCTGCCCATGAAGTCGAGCAGCGGATCGTGCAGGCGCGTCTTCGTGAGATTCAGGAACACCGGATCAATGCGGTTCAACGTGCCCAAGCCGCGATCACTCAAGCGCCGCGCGGGTTTGCCCGGCGGCTCATTCGCGTACGGCACGCCGAGGGAAAGCTGCTTCTCGCCTCCCTTCTCGAAGATGCGGAGGATGTTGCTCGGCTGCCCCAGCACGAAGCGCGGCAACGGATCGAGAAACGGCAGCACGCCGTTCGTGCGCGTCTCCTCCGGCGTGGGCACGTAGGGATTGGTCAGACGCAGCATCTCGCCGTTCGGCCCGTAAGCCTGGCCGTAGCGATAATTCTTCAGCGGGAACGCGCCGTTGTTGTAGAGCGCCGCGCCCCAGAGCATCGCGCCGTGGCGCATCATGCTGTGACCGGTGCGCGCCGTGATGTCGCCGTGACAACTGCCGCACGTCTCCTGCGCCACGCGCAGATCACCCGGGTTCACGAACTTCACAAACTCCGCGCGCTCATGATTCAACAACACCGACGAGTCGCTGGGAT
This sequence comes from Akkermansia sp., assembly GCA_043758205.1. Taxonomy (GTDB): domain Bacteria; phylum Verrucomicrobiota; class Verrucomicrobiia; order Limisphaerales; family SIBH01; genus JANNGC01. The sequence goes on along the minus strand of JAYVNY010000053.1, from coordinate 15,652 downwards.
TCGCCGAGCTTTTCCAGAACAGTTCGTGGCGTGGCGAAACGTGCGCCGTCCGCATCATCAGGCCCGGCGTGGCGTTGCCGCCGTGACAGTCCGTGCAACCCAGCACCACGTTCGGCGACGTGTGCATGGAGAGCGTGTCGATGCCCTTGTGACATTCCAGGCAGCCCGCGCTTTTCTTCCGCGCGCTGTCCCAAGTCTGATCGATCAACGGATGCCGCGCCGGAGCCGCGCCCTTCGGCAATTCACGCGCGGTGGAAATCGCCGGGCCGTAGCCTTCGTCGGAGTTGGCAGCGCACAGCGGCAAGCAGGCTGCCAGAAGCAGGGCGAGCCGGAGGCCGCCGCGAAATTGAAGGAGCCGTGCGCGCATTGGAATTGTTGGCGGCGGATGTTTGCGCGAATGATTCGTGAAAGCCAACTCTGTTCTCGACCACGCCCGCGTAGCAGCGCGTCGGCAAACCGCCGCATTTGGGATGTCTCCCTCTCCGCATCCGATGGGAGAGGGGTGGGGTGAGGTGGGTTTTCAAACTCAATCGCCACAAAGAACGCAGAGAACACAGAGACGGAAGTGAACCGCTCATCCACGCTAATCGACGCTAATCTTGGAACGGAAAAACAAAGTCCGCCCTCCTCCTTTTCATCAGCGAAAATTAGCGTCCATGAGCGGCTAAAAATTCCTTCCTCAATAAACCAGCACCAGCACGGCCGCCTGCTCGGCGTCCTTCACCACGTCCTCGAACTTTCTTTCCGCCGTTCGTGCCGCCCTGAGCTTGGCCGACACTTCCGGGACCGACTCCAGGAAACTGAGCAGGAAACTGCTCTTCACCGCGTAGTTCACGTTCTCCGGCAGCGCCCCGCTCGCGGCCAGCGCCGCCCGCGCGCTCAATTTCGCCGACACCACGCCCACCACGTTCCCACGCTCGTCCACCAGCGCGCCGCCCGAATTGCCCGGCTGCACCGGCACGCTGATTTGAAAATGCCGCGCGTCATCCTGCGCGCCGGACAGCGCGGCGATGTCGCCCCGCGCCAGCTTGGGCGCGAACCCTTGCAGGCCCACGTTGGGGAAACCGACCGTGGCCACCGTGCTCCCCAGCCGCATCGCGCGGCTCGCCACCACCGGCAACGCCGCAAACCGCCCCTCCGCCTTGAGCAACGCGAGGTCATTGGCCGCATCCACCTTCACCACGCGGGCGGCGATGATGCCCGCGCTCGTGATCAACCGCACTTGCGCGGAGTCTTTGACGACATGGTCGTTCGTGATCAAATAGCCGTCGTCGGTGATGAAGAAACCGGTGCCGGTGGATGTTGGCCGAGTCTGTGCAATTTCGTTGCCGGATAATTTGCTTCCGGCAGTTGGCACTCTGCGAGGTTTGAATTCACCCGCCAGCTTTCGACCTTTCTCGATCTGTTCGCGCGTCATTCTATTTTCCATCGCGGGAATTGAATCCATAAGGGCTTTCTCACCATGTGCGGCTGCCAGGAGCCTCCATTTGTATGCCTCCACTTCATCCTTCACCACGCCGTAATTCTCCAAGTAGTACAGACTGAGGGTGAACTGTGCATCCGGCTGGTTCTGTTCTGCAGCTTTGTGCTGCCATTTTACCGCTTCCGCAGTGTTCTTGCTCACGCCTATGCCGTGCGCATAACGGGAGCCGAGGGCATGTTGAGCATTCGCGTCACCCGCTTCGGCGAGTTTGCGGATTTCCTCGGTTTTGATTCTCTCACGCTCGTCGTTGTCGCGTTGCCATTTTTGACGCCACTCTTGGGCTTCAGCCGAATCGTCATTCACACCGCCCTCACTCAGGTAATACAGTTGCAAGCGAACTTCGGCCAAGGAGTTACTCTGCTCGGCGGATTTTCGATACCAGCGCAACGCTTCGACAAAGTCCTTGGTCACGCCTTTACCATTCTCAAAACACTCGGCGAGATTGAATTGAGCGCTCGCGTTACCTTGGTCGGCCGCCTTGCGATACCATGTGATTGCCTCTGGAAAGTTCTCGCCTTTGAACCAAGCCATTCCCAATTCATTCTGAGATTTGGCATCACCTTTTTCGGCGCTGGCTTTGATTTCGTCGAATCGCTTGCGTGCGTCGGCGTCCTGAAATTGTGCGCGTGCTGATTGCTCGGCAAAAAACAGGGCTAAACCGAAACAAAAAAGCAATCTCGTGAATTTCATAAATTGGTCACAGCGTCTTGTCCCTTTTCTTCTGGAAACTCGGTATTTTTAACGGTGGGGAACGCTCATTAGCAATTCTTGTCGTGGAGAATCCTGAGACAAGTTTTGCTTCTGCTGCCAGTCTCAAAAAAACCTTGCCTAGTCACGCAGCCAAGACACTCTGATTTGCAGGTGCGGGCACCTTGGGGATCAACAATTAACCGGAAGATTAACATGCACGGCGAAAAAGCAGGGTTAACCAAAAAACAGCTCACGAACGTCGGACACTTCCTGAATTTATTCGCCGACGTTGAAGCAGCGTTGAAGAACAGACTCAATTTGACGACTGACGACCGAACTGGAATCCAGACGTTGGTCAATAATTACGAGAAGGCGAACCCGTATTGGATGAATTCTGCGAATCGACTGCGACAGCTCGCAGACATCAGGAATCTGCTGACGCATCAACGTGGCACTGCGTTCGGCTATCCCGTGGCCGTCACCGAGCGGTCGATTGACGTGCTTCTTGAAATCAAACAGCGTCTTATTCACCCCGAAGCGGTTCAAGCCAAGTTTTGTCGCGAAGTGAAGACAGTTTCGGCAACCGCCTCGCTTGCCTCGGTAGTTGCTCTAGCTTTCGAGAATGGTTACTCCCAGTTTCCAGTAGTCGATGATGGCCAGTTTTGTGGTTTGATCACCGAAACTGAGATAATTCGCTGGTTGGGTCGGCGAGCAAAAGCAAATGAAGCTGAGGTGAACCTGCGTAATGTTTGCGTAACGACCGTGTTGAAAGAAAAAGATCCGACAAGCAAAGGAATCACCATTTTTTGTTTCGAGTGTCTCGATGCTCCCGTCGAAGAAGTAATGAGCTTGTTTTCGAGAAAGACCATGCTTGAAGTCGTCCTTCTGACCGAGAGTGGCAACAAGCTAAAACCGATTGAAGGCATCATCACCCAATGGGACGCTGCTAGATATCCGACATTTTCCGAACGAACCGATAAAAAATTCAGCTAGCTGATCCCGAAGTTGTTGCTGCACTCCGCCCGCCGCCATCTGGAAAAGAGTTCACCGGCTCTCTGCCGAGACGCCGCTACGGGAAGGGGGAGGTTCCTTCGGCATCGGCTTGCGGTGTTGCAGCTTTCAGAACAGTTCCCAGAAATCTTCGGCCAACGGATGCAGGAACGGTGTCGTTTTTACAACGATGCTGCGCCTGCGGCGCTCGCGGGCGCGGCGGAGATGCGGACAGCCTTGTCCGCAGTTTCCAAAGTGGTGTGTCGTTCAACGGACATGGCTGTCCGCTGCTCCGCTCCAGGCTCACGGTTTTACGGTGAGTCCGGTTCGCCGGGCGAGCGTGCCCTGTCGCACATCGAACGTGATGAATTCTTTCGCCCCGATGAGCAGCGCGGCGGCGACGTGGATGATGTCGAGCGTGCGGCAGCCGAGCGTGGCGGCATGGGCGGCGGAGAGTTCCTCGGTCGTGTGCTCAACGAGGGCGGAATCGTAGGCGGGCCGCTGCCAGCGTCCGGCGGTCACGTCCTGCTGGAAGGCGGCGATGGACTGGTTCATTTCCGCCGGGGTGATTTCTCCGCGAAAGGTTTCAGGCGAATGGCGTTGTGAACCTCGAGGACCTGCCACTGAGTGAGTGCATAAGGCGGAGCGTAACCGCTGACGAGCCGGATGGCGTCGGGACTGGTGGTCTCCTGAACGTAGAGTTTGACGATGATGGCGGAGTCGAAGTAGGCGTCCATCAGCGGTCTCCGCGCCCTTCGTCGATGATGCTTTGCGAATCCGGCGCGACTTTTTCCCCGTAGATGCGGCGCAGGCGTTGCGCGAAGTCCGGCCACGAAGCCGGGGCGGCGGCGCCGGCTTGGGCCGGGCGAACGACGGATGGCAGGCCGCGCAAGAGCTGCTCAAAGAGTGTCCGTTCGTGCGGCGGAAGTTCGGCCATCTGCCGGATGAGTTCGGTTGCGCTCATGGGGAAAACGTTAGCGCAACCAAGGCAGTTGAGCCAAGAGGACTTTGAACCGCGAAAGGTCGAGGAAGAAACGGGCGTAACGGCTGCTCGGAAGAGAGCCGCCATATTCTGTCCCGGCTTTTGTGGAGGGCTGGTGGGGGAAAGATGTCGGAGAAGGGGTATTTAATTTCCGGCACTCTGCCGAGACGCTGCTACGGGGAGGATGGCGGCTCCTTCGGCAGCGCCTCGCGTCCGGGTAGGGCGAGACTCCGTCGAACCCACTTGCGAGCGGAGCGAGGCGAGCCGGGCGAGCTTAATCTTCCCGTCGCTAGACTCGCAGCGGAGCTTCGCTCCGCTCGCGCCTCCTTCGTCGGCAGCATCGGCTCGACGGAGTCTCGCCCCACCCCGCGCGGCAGGCACGGCAGGCCTGAAAGGCCGTCATTCGATAGCCCAGGGCGTAGCCCTGAGTGGGCGTTCCCATAATTTCTCCAAGCCCTGAAGGGGCGGGACAAAGTGGGTTCGCCCCTTCAGGGCTGGAGAATATTTTGGATCTGTAACCCAGGGCTGTCGAATGTCGCCCTTCAGGGCTGCCGACCATGCCGCCCCGCTGGGGCTGGGATTTGTCCGGGTTTCGTTTCTACAAAGATGCCGCGCCGATGGCGCTCGCGGCGGGTGCGGTGTTTATGGACTGCGCCGGCAGAGCGACAGCGGCGATGGTGCTTTCGAGCGCACAACATTTTCCGAGAAGGAAATGCCTCACGCGCAGGCCGCGAAGGTGGCGAAGGAAAAACTTCTTGGCGACCTTCGCGGCCTTGGCGTGAGGCTCATCTTTCCCAAAGCGGAGTCGCCGCTGTCGCGCTGCCACCGCAGTTCATACGCCACGTCATCGCAGCATTGCGCGGATCGCTCGCGCCGCGCGCGAATTACTTCTGGAGTTTCAAGGTGTCCATTGGGACGCCGGCCTCGATTCGCCAGGGAACTTTGGCCTTCTGAAGTTTGCTCCGCTGCAACTCGATCGCGCGGCTGCCTTTTCCCATCTCAAGAAATACTCCGGTGCCGTCCGGCGCGGTCGCGCGGGTGACTCGGGCATTGGTCACGTTGAGAAATTTCACCGCGGGCGCCGCACTGTCCGGCCACGCCTGGCGTCCGGTGAAACCCTTCAGTTCCAAGCCTTCGATGTCGGTGAAGGACAGCGCGCTCTCCCAGGTTTTCAGCCCCGGCTGCTGCCACGTCACGGTCACGTCCTGCAACTGGAGGTTCCGGGCGTGGCGGAAGTTGAGCGCGTTCGTGGCCGTGTCAAAGGGCGCGGCCGGATCGCTGGAGAGAAACAGGCGGACGTTTTCAAAACGCAGTCCGTCCAGCCAGCTCTCGGGGTGGCCAAAGATCGGTGAACTGCCCTGGCCGTGTGCGGTCACGTTGCGAATGGTGATGTGGCGCATCACACCGGGCCGGGGTTCGCCCGGCTGGATGGGCTGCCGGTTCCACTCGCTGTGGCGCATGATGCGGAAGTGAAACGGCTGGCCGTCGCCCGCCCAAAACCAGTCGAAGCGACGGCAGTGAATGGTCAGGTCCGACAGCGTCACATCGCTGATGTCCCCGCCGCGAATGGTGTAAAAGACCAGCCCACGATTCACGTTCGTGAGCACGCAGTCACGCACGGTGATGTTGCGGATGCCGGCGTAGTTGCCCTCGCTGAACTTGACGCCCGCCGAGGCCGACGAGAGCCGGCAATTCGCCACCGTGATGTTCTCGCACTTCCGCGCCGGTCCCCACACATCGGTGGAGATGAAGATGATGCAGTCGTCGCCGGTCTCGATGGTGCAGCGCTCGATGGCGATGTCCTTGCAGCCATCCAGGTCAATGCCGTCTGCCCACACCGCGTCCCGCAAACTCGTGTAGATGTAGAGTCCCTCGAAGCGCGCCCGCTCACAGCCATACATCGCGATGGTCCAGCTCGGCGAGTGCAGCCACTTCAGCCCCGTGACGTTCACGTTCTTGCACTCGCTGAGAAACAGCAGATGCGGAAACACCTTGCGCTGCGGCAGACCCACGGGGAACGAGCGGCGGATGGATTTGCCAGCGGCGAGCATCCGGTCCTTGTGATCGAAGGAGTGCTCCACGTCATCGTCGCGCCATTCGTATTCCGCCTGGCCATCCAGCGTCCCAGCGCCGGTGATGGTCACGTCTTGGAGATTTTTTCCAGTGAGCAATGCGGCGGTGGAAACAATGGTTCCATAGTCGTAGGCCGCCTCGTTAGTGGAGGCAAAAAGTGTGGCGCCGGCGGCAATTTCCAACCGCACATGACTGCTCAGTTGCAATGTGCCGGAAGTATATTCGCCGCGTGGAATGAGTACCGTGCCGCCGCCGCCTGTGGCGCAGGCGTCGAGGGCTTTCTGAAGGGCCGGCCTCGCATCGTCGCCCTTGCGTCCGCTCGCGCCGTAATCCTTCACATTGAAAACAGCGGCCTCAGCCAGCGCTGCCAACCCACTTACGCAGACCATCACGAGGAGCTGATTCGGGAAAAGAAATTTCCACCGGGGCGTGAGTCGCATGAGCCGAGTCTGGATCACCGGCCAGGCATGATTCCAGATTTTCCCTGAGCTGGTCCTTCCGCTCCGGCTTGTTCTTGCTCGTCAGGAGATCAATTACCCGGCGGAATCGGCACGGAAAGATTCCGGCAGATGGAGCGGGCCAAAAACTTTTTGATTTCGCTGTGGCGGGGAATGGCTTCCTTGCGTCCGGTCTGCGGATTGATCCAGATGGAATGACTGCCGCCTTCGCGGTGTGACACACAACCGTTTGCCTGCAAGTGGCCGAGCAACGCCCGGCGTTTCATGCCAGCACCAGTTCCGCTGTCTCCGCGCCGGGATCGAGGCGAAACACTTCCTCGCGCTCAGTTTCAAGCAGCAGTTGCACCGCGTTCTTGAGGTCGGCCAGACATTCTTCCTTTGACTCTCCCTGTCCGTTGGCACCGGGCACTTCCAGGCAGGTCGCCCAGAATCCGCCCTCATCCGGTTCGCCGCGATGCAAGATGGCCGTCAGCTTTTTCATGCTCTTATTCTAAGAGCTCAGGCAGGTGGCGCAAAAGGTTTGTCTGCTGTCATCTCACTCCTCCACCGTCACCACCAGATTCTCCATGATGTAATCCTTCCGCTCGGGCGTGTTCTTGCCCATGTAGAAGGAGAGGATCTGTTGGCTGTCCACTTTCGGCGCGTATTCCACCTGGCTCACGCGCATATCTTTTCCGATAAACTGTTTGAACTCCGCCGGGGAAATTTCGCCCAGCCCTTTGAAACGCGTGATCTCCGGCTTGCCGCCGAGCTTCGCCGAAGCGGCATCGCGCTCAGTCTCGCTGTAGCAATAGATCGTCTCCTGCTTGTTGCGCACGCGGAAGAGCGGCGTCTCCAAAACGTAGAGGTGCTGGTCTTGCACCACCTGATCGAAGAAGCGGAAGAAGTAAGTGATCATCAGGTTGCGGATGTGCAGCCCGTCCACATCGGCGTCGGTGGCGAGGATGACCTTGTCGTAGCGCAGGCCCTCGATGTTGTCCTCGATGTTCAGGCTCTGCATGAGGTTGTACATCTCGTCGTTCTTGTAAACGACGTCGCGCTTGAGGTCCCAAACGTTGAGCGGCTTGCCTTTGAGGACGAAGACGGCCTGGTTGTTCACGTCGCGGCAGCTCGTGATGGAGCCGGCGGCGGACTGGCCCTCGCAAATGAAGACCATCGTGCCTTTGCCCTTGTCGCGTTTCTTGTCGAGGTGGTTCTTGCAGTCCTTCAACTGCGGAATGCGGATGGTGATGGCCTTGGCGCGGTCGCGCGCGAGCTTCTTCACCTCCTGCAATTCCTTCCGCAACTGCTGCGTGTCCGTGACCTTCGCGAGAATCTTCGTCGCGATGTCCTTGTTGCGGTTAAAGAAGTGCAGCAACTCCTCGCGCACCGTGTTCACCAGCTCGGTGCGAATCTCCGTGTTGCCAAGTTTGTTCTTCGTCTGCGACTCGAACATCGGGTCTTTCAGGCGAATTGCCACCGCGCCAATCATGCACTCCCGCACATCGTCGCCCTCGAACTTGCCCTTGGCGTATTCGTTCACCGCCTTGAGCAGGCCTTCGCGAAACGCGCTCAGGTGCGTGCCGCCGTCGCTGGTGAACTGGCCGTTGACGAACGAATAAAACGTCTCGCCGTAGCGGCTGTTGGTATGCGTGAAACAGAATTCCAGCGTCTTGCTCGTGTAATGGAGCGGCGCATAAATCGCCTCCGAGCCGTCCTTCGCCAAATCCTCGATCACCAGGTCCATCAGCCCGCGGCGAGAGACAATGACAACGGGGCCGGTAGGGCGCGTCGCTCCGCGCGCGCCGTCCTGGGATTCTTCCGTACCGTCGGAATTTTCTTGAGTCTCTGCGGCGCGCGCGGAGCGACGCGCCCTACCATCGTCGGCGTCCTTGAAATTCAGAATCAACTTCAGACCGGTGTTGAGATAGCTGTAGTGACGCAGGCGACGCTCAATGAACTCGCGTCGAAATTCCGAGTCCTTGAAAATCTCCGGATCCGGCTCGAACTCGACGTAAGTTCCATTCGGCTCCGACGTCTTGCCCTTGTCCTCCTTCTTGAGCTTGCCCTGCTTGAAGCGCGCCTCCACGAACTGTCCGTCGCGAAACGAGCGCACGATAAATTCCTTCGAGAGCGCATTCACCGCCTTCGTGCCCACGCCGTTCAAGCCCACGCTGAACTGGAACACGTCGTCGTTGTATTTCGCGCCCGTGTTAATCTGCGACACGCACTCGATGACCTTGCCCAGCGGAATCCCGCGCCCAAAGTCGCGCACGCTCACGCGCGTGCCCTCGATCTTGATGTTCACCTCTTTGCCGTGGCCCATGATGAATTCATCAATGGTGTTGTCCACGACCTCCTTCATCAGCACGTAGCAGCCGTCGTCCTGATGCGAGCCGTCGCCGATGCGCCCGATGTACATGCCCGTGCGCAGGCGGATGTGATCGAGGGAGGAGAGCGTCTTGATCTTGCTCTCGTCGTAAATGTGCTTCTTGTCGTCAGCCATAGTCAGTCCGTGAAAATCTTGGGCGCGGAATATCGGCAGGGAGCGTGGCGATGCAAACTGATTTCGTGGTTGTCGAAGCGTGTGCGGGTCTGACGTGAGCAAGTTGGTCGAAGGTCGGGCGGCACCGGTCAGCGATTTTTCGGCCGGCCTTCAGGTGGCTTTAGCTTCTCAGCGCGCGGAACTCGGGGAGCAATCTTTCCAATCGCGTTTCCCTGGCCTCGCCGGATTTGCGACAGCCTTGTCCACAGTTTGCTCTCTCAGATGCGATGCGCATTGGGCGGGGCATGGCGACGCCCGGCCAACCAACGCAAGTTTCATCATGCTGTGGATGCAGCTTCATCTCCGCCGGAGATCGCGGCGGACGCAGCGCGGGGTGCACGCCGCCTCAGCGTTCGCTGCCCGTCCGGCCCGCCACGAACTGCTTTTCCATCCGCGTCGTGCCGTTCACATCGATCACTTGCAGGCGCAGGAGCGGCGCGGGTTCGCGCCAGTCAATGGTCAGGAGGCCGACGTTGGTGTCGTGATACGTGGGGCCGTCGCGCAGGCGGTTGGGCGTGGGCGTGCCGCGTGCGTGGGACTCCGTGAGGCCGCTGGAGGTCTGGTCGTAGAGGGGATAATCGCCGGTGCGGTCGAGGCGCGAAAGCTCCGCCCAATGCCGGTCGCCGCTGATGAAGACGACACCGTTCGCGCGGGTCTTTTGCAGGAGGTCGAGCATCCGCTGTTTTTCGCGGGGGAGATTGGCCCACGCCTCCGCGCCGCTGAACTCGGAGAGAAATTGGATGCTCGATGCGATGACCCGCACGTCCGCCGGCACGCGCAACTGTGACTCCAGCCACGTCCATTGCGCCTCGCCGAGCATGGTCACGTCCGGGTCGGGATGCGGAATGTATTTCCCGCCGCTCGGCGTCACGTTGTTCTGGCCGGTGGCCAGGGCACTGCGGAAAAATCGCGTGTCGAGCAGGATGATTTGCACGCTCCGGCCCGGCGGACCGAAAAGATGCGCGTCATAAACGCCTTCGCGATGACGGCGCGGCGAACGGGCCGGTTCGTCCAGGAAATCGAGGAACAGTTTTTGTGAGGCCGCACGCGGCGCGTAATTGGAGCCGGCGTCGTTCCAGCCGAAATCATGATAGTCCCAGGTGGCGAGCACCGGCGCCTTCTTTCGCAGTCCCCGGAAAAAAGCGCTCTCCTTCCGCACGCGATATTTCTCCGCCATGACGTTCATGTTCGTGGTATCCGCGTAGATATTGTCCCCGAGCAGCACGAAGAGATCGAAGGGCAGGGTGAGCGTCCGGTCGAGCATGGGATGCTCGGCGATGTTGATGCAGGAGCCGAAACCGATGCGGGTGATAGGCCGGGAGGTGGTGGGTTTTCGAGCCGCGCAGCCCGAGCTGAAAATCAGCAGCGAGACCGCGAGGCTGAACACCAAGACGGTCGGAATTTTTTTGGCCATGCGCGCGCGTTCTCGCAGAACGGCGCGGCGGTTGCAACCCGTCGGCCCGCGTCAGGGGGCGGAGGTGCCCGCTGAACTTCCACCCGCGACCGGCGGCACAGCGTGCGCCAGCGCGAGGAGTTTCTCGTGCCGCCCTTTCTTTGGTGTCGCCGCGAGTGTCTTGGCCTCGGCGTAAAAGGCGGGCCAATCCCCGCCGTGCCGCGCGAGCAACTGTTGGAACGCCGGCACCAAGGTGTGGTAGGTCGCGATGGTGTTCAGCCGCGCGTTGTTGACCGGCCGCTGGAACCAGCCGTCGTAGCCTCGGTAGCCATTCCAACTCATCTTCAACGCTTCGTAGTCCGCGCGCAGTTGGGCGATGATGTGTTCCTTCGCCGCCTGCTTCTCACGAACCGGCCGTGGGATGGCGACCGCCGCCGTCTCGTCCTCGCCATAAACTTTCTTCAGCTCCGCCCGCGCTTGAAGCACGAGCGCCACGAATTGGCGCTGGCGTTGCAAATCCAGCTCGAACTCCGCGCGCGCCGTCGCGTCACCGTGTTGCGCCAGCCAGCGGCGCGCGCCTTCCTCGCCGACCGCCGTGGCGAAGGCTTCGTTGAAATCCGTGTCGCCGCTGGCGAACAGGCGTTGATGCGCGAGTTCGTGAAACAAGGTTTCCGCGAGGTCGGCCGGCGGATGATGGATGAAGGTGTTCAGCACCGGGTCTTTGAAGTAGCCGAGTGTCGAGTACGCTTCGGTGCCGCCGACATGCACGTCGTAGCCTTCCTGCGCCAGTTGCGCGGCACAGGCGCTCGCGTCGGCCTCGGCGAAGAAGCCGCGATACTTGAGCTTGCCCACGACGGGGTACCACCAGCGCTTCGGCTCCACGGAAAATTCCGGCGCGGCATAGACGTTCCACACCACGTAAGGGCGACCGAGGTCGGCGTATTTGGCGTAGTGGCCGTCGGTCTTGAGGTGCAATTCGCGCTCGGCAAATTCTCGCAGGCGCAAGACTAGTTCCAGTTTGCCACGCAACTCGGGCGGCGTGTTCGTGCGCGAGAGCAGTTTGGAAATTTTCTCCTGCCGCGCCATCAACTCGTATTGCCCCGCGATGGCCTGACGGTAATAGCGCGTGGTGTCGCAGCCGGTGGTGAGCAGCGCGAGTATCGTGATGCAGAACAGCCGCCAAGGGTGGCGGCGCTCCCGGCACACAGACGCAATGATGGGCAACACGCGTGGAGTAAAGGTGAAACTCTGAGGCGGCGAAAGCGGGAACCACGCGGGTTGTTAATAGATCATTCTTGCCACGTCCTCGCCGCTGCTTAGATTCGCGCCTCGTCGCCACCAGAACGGTGGCGTTTGTTGTCTCTGAACCCGTTGCACCTGTGAAAATTTTTTGCGGCACGTCCAATCGTCTCCTCGCGGAGGCCATCGCCGAGAACGTCGGCCTCGAACTGGGCAAAAGCACGGTGAGCGCGTTTCCCGACGGTGAGACCTTCGTAAAGATCGAGGAGAACGTGCGCGGCGAGGATGTCTTCCTCATCCAGTCCACCTGCCCGCCCACGAACCACAACTTGATGGAAATGTTCATCATGATTGATGCGTTGAAGCGCGCGAGCGCGAACCGCATCACGGCCGTGCTGCCCTTCTACGGATACGCGCGCCAGGATCGCAAAGACCAGCCGCGCGTGCCGATCACCGCGAAGCTCGTGGCGAACCTCCTGGTGACCGCCGGTGCGAACCGCGTGCTGACCATGGACCTGCACGCGCAGCAGATTCAGGGCTTTTTCGACATCCCGGTGGACCATCTCTACGCCGCGCCGGTGATTTACGAGTACTTGAAGACGAAGGACTTGAAGAACTTCATCGTGGTTAGCCCGGACGTCGGCGGATTGAAGATGGCTTACGCCTACTCGCAAGCCCTGGACATGGAACTCGCCATCGTCGCCAAGCGCCGCAAGAGCGCCAGCGAGGTCGAGAGCATGGGCATCATCGGCGATATTGACGGGCGAAACATCCTGCTCGTGGACGATTTGACCGAGACGGCGGGCACGTTGACGACGGCGGCGGCGCTGCTCAAGAAGAGCGGAGCGAAGCAGATTTTGGCCTGTGTTTCCCATGCTTTGCTCAACGACCTGGGCATCGAAAGATTGCGAAAATCGGCGATTGACGAACTGATCACCACTGATACTGTCTGCCGCCCCGAAATAGACGGTGTGAAAATAACCACGCTGTCGGTGGCGGGTTTGCTGGGTGAAGCCATTAAACGAATTCACAGCAATTCGTCGGTGACTTCGCTTTTTGAATTTAAGGGCGGGCGCACCAGCTAGCCTTTTGTAAGAAAGATTTAAGAATGAAATCAGTGCCATTGAATGCGTTTCCCCGCACGGCTGTCCGCCGCGGTGGAGTGAAGAAACTGCGTGAACAAGCCAAGCGCGTGCCCGCCGTCATTTACGGCCGGGGCGTGCAACCGCAAAACCTCGAGCTGAACCAGATCGAGATCGACAAGCTGATCCACCACTCGGTCAGCGAGAACGTGCTCGTGGACCTCTCGGTGCAGGGCGACGCGAAGCCCAAGCGCCTCGCGCTGGTGCAGGACATCCAGCACCACCCGCTGCGCGGCACCATTCTCCATGTGGACCTCCACGAGGTCTCGAATAACGAAGCAGTCACCGTGTTCGTGCCGGTGGAACCCACGGGCGAGGCGGTCGGCGTCAAGTCCGGCGGCGGCACGCTGGAGCACGTTGTCTTCAAAATCAAAGTCCGCGCGCTGCCCAAGGATTTGCCCGAACAGATCACCGTGGACGTTTCCGCCTTGGAAATCGGCAAGTTTATTCACCTCGGCGAAATCCCGGCCCTCGAGGGCGTGGAATTCCTCGGTGAAAAGAAGAAGGTTGTTTTCTCCGTGGCTGCTCCGGTGACGGAAGCCGAAGAGACCGCCGCCGCTGCCGCCGCTGGCGGCACGGGCGAAGTCGAAATGATCAAGGAGAAGAAGGAAGACGGTACTGCTGCCGACGGCAAAGCCGCTCCTGCGAAAGCGGCAGCCGCCAAGGGTGCCGCTCCGGCCAAGGCCGCGGCAGGCGACAAGAAGGAAGAAAAGAAGAAGTAACGCGGTGGCGTGCTGCTGGGGTCCAAGCTTTGGCTTGTTCCGGCGTACGCTAAAGCGTGAACTCCAACCCACTGATGGAGAATTTGTTTCTCATCGTGGGTTTGGGAAATCCGGGTGCGGACTACGTTCGCACGCGGCACAACGCCGGTTTTCTCGTCGTCGAGGAACTGGCGCAGCGGGCGAAGGCCGGATGGAACTTCGAGAAGAAGTTCAATGCGCGGGTGGCGAAAACCGAGCGGGACGGGCGCAAAGTTTTGTTCGCCGAGCCGCAGACGTTCATGAATTTGAGCGGGCAGAGCGTGACGGCGCTGCTGAATTTTTATCAGGTGCCGCTTGGGCAGTTGCTGGTGGTGGTGGATGACGCGGATTTGCCATTCGGGGAAATTCGCCTGAAGCCGAAAGGCAGCAGTGGCGGGCATCATGGACTGGAGTCCATTGAGCAGCACGTCGGCTCGCGCGAGTTTGCGCGGTTGAAAGTCGGCATCGGACGGAAGGATGGCCGGCGGGAAATCACGGGCCATGTGCTCGGCAAGTTCGGCGCGGACGAAGCGTCGCTCTTGGAAAAAGTTTTGCAGCGGGCCGCCCACCAGGCCGAGTGCCGGGTGGCGGAGGGGATCGAGAAGGCGATGAATCGGTTTAACGGAGTCGTGGACTCCCAAGTTTAAGAAGCATGAAACGATACGAAGGTTTGTTCATTTTGAACACGGCGGCGAAAGAAGAGAGCGTCAAGGATATCATTGACGCCATCTCGGCGGACATCACGGCGGCGGGCGGCAAGGTCGAAACCGTGCAGAAGATGGACAAGCGCGCCTTCACGCGCGTGGCCGACAAGCGCCACACGTCCGGCTTCTACGTGAATGTCATTTTCGAGGCGGCCGCGAACGTGATCGCTCCCCTCCGCAGCAAGTTCGCGCTGAACAATGACGTGTTCCGCGTCCTCTTCACCGACGCCCCGGCGGTCGTGGAAGCAACGGCGGCGAAGTAATCCAGCGAGGCAAGCGTGGCCAATTTCAACAAAGTCATCCTGGCGGGCAATCTGACGCGCGACCCCGAGTTGCGCTACACGCCCAAAGGCATGGCCATTGCCAAATTGGGCCTCGCCATCAATCGCAAATGGACCAACGAGTCCGGCGAGACGAAGGAGGAAGTCACCTTCGTGGATGTGGACGCCTTCGGGAAACAAGCGGAGACGCTCGGCCAGTACATGCGCAAAGGCAGCCCCATTCTGATCGAAGGCCGCTTGAAGCTCGACCAGTGGGACGACAAGGCCACCGGCCAGAAGCGCAGCAAGATGGGCGTGATCGTCGAAGGGTTTCAATTTCTCGGCACCGGTAACCGCGAAGGCGGCGGTGGCGCTCCCTCGGCTCCGTCCGCACCCCCGGCCCCGCGCCCGTCTCGTCCGGCGGCTCCGTCCGCGCCGGCTCCTGATTCTGATGTGCCGCCGCATGAAGGCGACGACGTTCCGTTCTGATTCACGTTCAACTCTCAAAAATTTATGCCCAAGACTGAAGTCATTCTCACCCACAACATCGCCGGACTCGGCGGTGAATCCGACCAAGTGAAGGTCGCCGCCGGTTACGCGCGCAACTATCTCTACCCGCAGGGACTCGCCATTCCGGTCAGCGGCGCGAACAAGCGCCGGCTCGAATCCCTCCGTCAGCGTCGTGCCGAGCGCGAAGCTCACGAGTTCAACACCATGAATGAGCTGTCCAAGAGCATCTCGAAGCTCATCGCGGTCATCACCGTGAAGACCGGCGACGACGGCAAGATGTTCGGCGCGGTCACGTCCGGCACCATTGCCGACCAGCTCAAGACCCAGTTCGACATTACCCTCGACAAGAAAAAGATTCACCTCGACGCGCCGATCAAGACCCTGGGCGAGCACGAGGTGCAGTTGCGCCTGCACACCGAGGTTACGACCTCGATGAAGGTCCGCGTGGAAAGCGATCATCCGCT
>JAYVNY010000052.1:0-14457 GCA_043758205.1 Akkermansia sp. | reverse complement strand
TAGGGTGCGCACAAGGCCCACTCCTCATCGCTCACATCGCTGGGATAAGTCTTCCGCTCGGGCGTCATCCCGAGCTTATGCCCGCTAAGTGCCCTGATCGTACAGCTTTATTTTTACACGCCCGCTTGAGCAAAGTGCATGACAGGCTCTAACCTGAAAGGAGAATCCCATGCCCAAACAAGTTCGCATTCGACGTGGCACGACAACGCAGCACGCTGCGTTCGTCGGTGCCGATGGTGAAGTCACATTCGACAGCACGAAGAAGGCGCTTGTGCTGCACGACGGCGTAACGCCGGGCGGAAAACCGCTCGAAGGCTTTCTCGTGCTCAATCCCGGCAATCCGCTCGTCACGCAAGTCATCACCGGCGGTCTATCAATCACTGGCGGCGATGATGACAGCACCGCGTTCTCGGTGGTGAAGCGCGGCCTTCAACCATGTGCTGATCAATGAGACCGCGTCCGTGCGCCGGCTGCACATGCTCCAGGAGCAATTGCCTTTCGCGGGCAACATCGTGTTGAACTTTGGCAGCTTTGGCTCCAAGCGCCTCACGCTCACGGGCGACGTGGCCTTTTCCGCGGTTGGCTTCGGCTATGGCTTGCGGCTGGAACTGCGCATCCTTTGTGACGGCACCGCACGCAATCTTACTTGGCCCGCCGGATGGAAATTCGTTGGTGCTGCCGCGCCCGGGAACATTGCCGCCAACAAAACCGCGCTGCTGCAACTGTGGGCCTTCGGTTTGGCGGAAACGGATGTCGTTGCGCAGTACATCGTTCAACCCTGATGGACACTCACATGAGCAAACATTCCCTTTTCAATTCGTTCCTACTCGCGGTCTGCCTGGCCGTCATGGGCTGGGTCGCGCACAAGGCTGCTGACAGCGGCGAACGAATCGCCGCGATGCAAGCCTCCCTCGATGGCGTGAAGGAGAGCGCCGGCAAAGCCGAACGCGCCAGCATGGAAAGTCTCTCGCGACTCGAACGCAAACTGGATGACACCGTGCCGCGCCGCGAGTTCGACGGAAAAATGCTCGCCATCGAAACCGAGCAACGCAAAGCCGACATCCGCCTCCGCGAAATCGATCTCGAAATCATCAAGTTGAAAGAAAGGATCAAATGAAAACTGTTGTCCCCTGTCTCTCGCTCGCCTTCGTTGTTGGCTGCGCTTCCACTCGGCCGCTTCGTCCTGGCACCGCGACGATCAAAAGCGCCACGCCTTCTACTGGCGCGCAGTTTGCGAGTGAACTGAAGCAGCCGGAAAATCCTGCCCAATCTGCCGCGCAAAATTTTGAGCGCACAACCGAAACATCTTTACCGCTCCCCTCTGGTACGAAAATCGAAGCGCGCACCGTCACGCGCGACGAAAAGAAACCGGATGCGCCGCCTGTCGTTGTTGAGAAAACGATCGTGCTCACTGCGCCCACGGTTCAAACAACACGCACCGTCGAGAAGGCCGGCACAACAATTGGCGCGGCTCAAAAGGACACCGCGCGCGAACTCGGCGCGAAGCTCGCCAGCCTGAAAGGCATCGTTTGGGTCGGCGTCGTCATGTTCCTGTTCGGCATCGCGACGCTGGCCTATCCACCGCTGCGCGTCATCATCGGCAGCGTGACAACGAGCGTCGCCATCATTGTCGGCGGCATCGCGCTGATGATCCTGCCGACTTTGATTGTCGGAAACGAACTTCTCATCCTGGGCGGCGTCGCCGTGGCCGTCGGCGGCTGGTTCCTTGCCCATCGTCACGGTGAATTGCGAGGGAAAGTTACCGTGAAATGAAGTGGCTACTGACATTTACGGACGCGAAACCTTTCGGGGTGAGTGTTTTCGTGAGTGGCGAGTTTCTGCCGACAGTGAAATAAAGCAATGTTGATGCGCCTTTCCCGAATGTGCCCGAAACCGAACGAGGATTCGAGTCCCGCGACCGGCACCATGTTCAACAGACGGTTTCCGTGACGGTATTTCTTGGGGACGATTTGAGGCCGCGATGCCGTCAGCCCAGTGCGCCAGCCGGTGACAACACCAGGGTCTGGAGATCTCGCCCCCGGTGGCCACAAGGAGGCCCAGCCAAATACGACAGGTAAACGGTGGAATCGCGCACAGAGATTTCGGTGTAGCTGACAGTCGCGGCGTCCTGGCGATGCATGCAGACAGAATAAGGGCCGGGCGTTGGCGCGTGGGATGCGTGGAGGGCGCGAAGCCAGTCGAGATTCGGCACGGGCTGGTTTCGGAGGCTGGCCTGGAAAGTCTCGCGCCGGGTTTTTTCCGCCCCGGATTCATCGAGGCCGGATGAAATCCAGATGTTCGTTTGCCATCGGTGCTCGAGTCGTTCCAGTCGTGAAAGATTCCAGCGCCATTCGATGAGGTGCTGCTCTTTTGGGAAGACGCCGAGGAGACGAAATGGATTGGTTCGGTCCAGCGAGAACATCTGCAAGTCGTCATCCACCTCCGACGCGCCATTCAGAGCCAGCGCGGATCGAACGACCAAGCCCCGGCTGATGGCGTGGCCTGAGACCCGGGCTGGAACGGAATACCAATTTATCAAGGCCAGGGCCGCTCCCGTGTCATTAACTCCGACCCAAGTGCCACCGCCCGGCTCGGAAGGAAACAGGACGGCGTGGCCATTGAGTTCCGTTCGCGCGGGCGGCAAAGCACGCGCACGCGTGAGTTGTTCATCGCGGTTCATACCTAGCGCGTAGCCGTTCTGGCGGGCGAGGAAGGTGACCGTACACATTTGGTGTCCTGGTTCTCGGGCGGTGTCAGTCGGCCATTGGCAATGTCGCCATGCCCCGCGCCGCCTCACGCCACGCGCGCCACAACGGGGCGAGGCGATCCGGCGCGCAGCCGCGTGCGCGGTTTGCCGCGCCGATGGCGAAGACGAGTTCCCACTGGCGGAACAGCGTGCGATACGCGCTCCACAAAGAATTGCGCGCGTCGTAAATGTTCGTGGCTTCAGACGCCGCGCCGTTGAGTTCAATGATTTGGAAATTTTTTCCGGCGCGCAGGTCATCGTCCGACGAGTAGCGGATGTCGTAGCGGCCGATGAAGAAGCCATCGAGTCTCTGGGATATTTCGTCCACGCGCCGTTCCAGTTCCTCCGACCACAGATGCGCGCCGTCCCGGAAGATGCAGCCCTGCGCATGATTGCCCGCCTCGACGAGTTTCAGCGATTCGCCCGCCCGCAGCACTTCAGCGCGCCGCTCTCCGAGTCGGCGCAGTTACTTCTCCGCCAGGAACCGCGCCCGCGCGTCCGCCCAAATCAGGAGCTCAATGGTGCGTTCGCCATCCCCCGTGATCATCGGGAAAATTTTTTCCGTGATGGTGAAGATGCGCCCGCGCGCTTCACCGGGGAAACGGTAGTAGAACACGCCGACCTCGTGCGGGCCGGGTGCGTACGATTGTGCGATAAGCGGCGCGCTTGTGCTGCGAAGGTATTCCTCTGCCTGCTTTGTGTTGCGAATCAACTTCACGCCCACGCCGCGCTGGCCCACGTCGGGCTTGAGGATGAAGGGGAACTCCTGGGAGCGCCGGCTTCCAGTCGGCCTGTTGCCGCTGGGTGAATCCATGATCTCGCCGGCAGGATGCCGACGCTCCCAGGACGCGCGCTCCACGAGCCACGCTTCCGCCGTGAACTCCGGACTCGCCGCAAACAGTTCGCGCAGCGTCGCCATCTTCGACTCCCCCACGATGCCACCGGAAAAAATTCCCGGATTCGCCGCCGTCGGCACCGTGAGTCCGCGATGGCGAATCGCGAGCCACAAATAGTTCGCGACCACCGGCGCGTAGAACAGCCACGCCGGCCAAAATTCCCAATGCGTCCAGCGCGCGAACCAGACGCCGAGCCGCCACGGAGCGCGGACTTCAGGCCGCTTCACCGTAATGACTGAAGAGGCGTTCGTGTTGAGAGCACCATCCGACGACCGGACGTTGAAGCCAGCTAAAGGCCGCGCTCCACTGCGCCAGAATACGATGCCGCCGAGCATGACTCCGCCCGCCAGGGCCAGCGCGCCGCCGGAATTATGAAACGCGGATTGCGCCTGCTCACCCAGCCAATGCGCGGCGAGGAACAGCACCGCCGTCCACACCAGCACCGCGCCGCCGGTCACGAGAATAAATTTGGGAAATGACACGCGCAGAAATCCCGCCGCGAGATAGGTCGGCAAGCGCAACCCCGGCACAAACCGACTGGCGACCAGCGCCCAGGTTCCGCGCCGCGCAAACCATGCCTCACCGCGCGCCAGTGACTCCGCCTTGACGAAGCGTTGCGCCGGCCGCGTGGCGAGCAACGGACGGCCCGCCCCGCGCGCCAGCAGGTAGAGCAGCGCGTCGCCGATCCAAATTCCGGCGAAGCACGCGACGAACGCCACGCGCCAGTTCAGCTTCCCTGCGCCCGCCAGCAGCGCCGCGCCAATCGTCGGCGCGTCTTCTTGCACGAACGTGCTCAGGGCCAGTCCCAAGGCTTGCCAGATTTCCGTGTTCATTGGTGGTTGGCCCGAGGATTTGGGGCGGACAGAGATTGAAATCTCCCATCCCCGTCCGCCCTTTATCTCCGGGAAAATTTCCTGTGCAGTAAATCAAGCGGCTCCGTTTTTCGCGTGGGTCACCGTGCTCGGCGCGACGCCGAAATGATCCGGTAATTTCAACTCCAACAGCCGCGCCATCACCGCGATGAGCGCGTAATGGTGGATGGCGTGGGCGATGCAGTAGGTCAGTTCGCGCGCCAGCGTCGAGCGCGTCACCGGCGAATCGCCATGCGCGTAGCTCACTTCGCAGCGCGCGCACACACTGGCCGATAGCGTCTCCGGCGGCAGTTGCTTCAGCGTGCGCCGCATCTGCGCCGTCAGGTCGCGGGCAAACTCCGGCTGTGACTCGATGCGCGGATCGCGCTTGCGGTGATCGTAATCCACTTCATCCGCATCCAGTCCGAGCAACAAGCTGGTGAAATGATCGAGGCAGTGCCAGTAGTGCCCGCCGATGCTCGCGTTGAAAACGACGGGCACGCGACGCGTGTAATTCTCCGCCGACAGTGCGACGAGCAGGTCTTCGCCCTGCGCGAGAATTTCCACGGCGGCGGCGAGCACCCGGCGCGCATCTTCGGCGCGGGCCGCGATGGAAGGCGTCGGGCCGGTTTCAAATTCCACCGGCAGCACGCGGGCCGCCGGGGATGCACAAGGAGCGGTTGGGAAGTTCATGGAATGGTTCAAGATTTCAGGGCTGCGTCGAACACGAGCACGGCCCGCGATGCAGCGGCGTGCGCAGGATGGCCCGGACTTCCCGACGCCGAATAATCAGCACGACGGCACTGCACACAAACACCGTGAGCGCGAGGGCGAAGAGCAGCCCGCCGTCGTTCTGCACCACCAGGCCGAGCTTGGTGGCGTGGCTGAAAATCGCCCCGCTCATCACGCCGCCGGCCAGCATCGCGCCGAGGGCGGCGGTGCGCGGTACGAGCAGCAGCACGACCGCGATCAATTCCACCACCCCGCTCACGATGCGCCCCCACGGTTCCACGCCGAGCGTCTGGAAGATGAACTTCGATTCCGCCGCGCCGGTGAATTTGAAGAACAGCGTCTGGAACAAAATCGCGGCGGCGACGAGTTGCAGAATCCAGCTCGTGATGGTTTGGGCTTTGGTCATAGCCATTGTGAGAAGTTGGTCGTGAGCGGCGGGTGAACCTTACAGTCTTCTTTCGTCGCCGCGTCTCGTGAGAGCGCGGCCATTTTTCGCACGACGTTCCCGAGGCATGGCCGCGGCTTCACAGCCGCGGCTACGGGTCGTGAGAAATCACTCCCCCGAAATGCGCTTCCAGTTCGCGTCGGCTTTGGCGGTCAGCGTCGGCTCGTCCTTCTTCCAGTCGTTCAGGGCATTGGCGTAGAACGCCTTGAAGAACAGGAACAGCCGCCCGTCAGTGACTTTGAAATTCGTCGGATCAATTTCCACCTTCTCGCCCTTCGCCATCGCCGTCGCACACCAACCGCCGTAGGTCGGCACATATTTTTCCGGCGCGGCCTGAAACATCGCGCGGTCCGCCTCGGTCGCGAACTGGTACGTCACGCCGTCGTGCCTCGCACTCAGTTCCGAAGAACCTTTGAGCGCCTTGCCTTGCGTGAAGTAGGCCACGGGATCGTACCCGCCCAGCGCCACTTTGGTCGCGGGCAGGTTGTATTCCTTGAGGTTGGCGGCCTTCTTGACCGGAGCGGACGCTTTGGTCCCGGCACCGAGTTCGGCCAACTTGGCGACAAATTTGTCCCACGAATAGCGGTCGATGTTGCTCTGGCCAATGTAGCGGAAAACCTCCCGGCCCTTGGGGTCCAGCAGCACCAGCGCGGGATAATGCACCGTCTGGCCGTGGAATTTGTAGCCGTCCGGGATGCCGTATTCCGTCGCGAGTTTCGCGTCGGCGTCGCGATAAATCGTCGGCTGGTCGCCTTTGATCTTGCCCGCCCACGATTTGATTTCTGCTTCTGAATCCGGCTTCAGAAAAATCTGGCGCACGCCGGCGAGCGTCGGCGCTTTCATGGAAAACTCGGTTGTGTGCTTGAGGCAAAACGGACATTCCGTCTTGAGCAAAAAGTGCAGCGCCACGTATTGGCCGCGCGCCTCGGACAGTCGGAAGGTCGTGCCGTCAGTGGGCGATTGAACCGTGAAATCAGCCGGCGCGGCGGCGGATGCGGCGAGCGCGGTGGCGAGAGCGAAGACGGGGACAAAAGTTTTCAGAGTAATCATTGCGCGGTTGGTCGTGGGCGGCGGCGGAACCTTACACCTAAATCCCGTAGCCGCGTCTCGTGAGAGCGCGGCCATGCATTCCCCGGCGGCTCACTCGGAATATGGCCGCGGCTTCACAGCCACGGCTACACCACGCAGGCCGGCTTCGCCTTCAGCCACTCGATGAAAAACTCCGCCAACGATGTCGAGTCCGGGCATCGCCGCTCCCGCTGCTTCGGCTCGCACACTGCGAAGCCCGAGCCGTAGGCCGCGCCATTCAGCACGCAGGCGTCGTTGTCGCACTCGTGCAGTTGCCGCCAGGCCGCGGCGAAGGCGTCGTCGCGCGTGCCGGCCAGCTCATATTTCCAGCCCACGATGAGGGCACGCGGGAACCAGAGCCGCAGTTTTGGCAACACCTTCAAGGTCGGGGTGAGCACCAGCGTCACCTCGCCCAGACGCGTGGAAATTTTTCTTCCAGCCGCACTTTCGCCGTCCACCGCGAGGATGCGCGCGACTTTGAAATCACAGAGCGCGGCGGCGTGCAGCACGGCGTCGGCGGCGAACGTGTGCGAGAGCCGTTCGAGTTTTGCAGCCAGGTCATCATTCGTGCTGAACGGCAAGACGCGCGCCGCACGCAGCGGTTCGGCGCAGGTCGCACCTTCGCCCTTGAGGCAGATGACTTCGTGGCCCGCGTCCGTGAGCGCATTCGCCAGCGCGATGCCGAGCGTGCCGGTGGACATGTTCGTCATGCGCCGCGCGCCATCAATCGGTTCGTAGCTGGGTCCGCAAGTGAGGATGATTTTCATGCGTGAGTTTGGAGCGGCGAAGTGAAGGCCGCTGTCGGCTCGGGAATTGGAGCACTCACCTCCGAGCCGGCACGCGAGGCGGACGCGGACACGCAGGGTCGGAGATCGGCGCTCCGTTCCGAACGCAACCCCGCGTGCAGCGCCGTCACTTCCGCGTGCAATTGCGCCGTGAGTTTCTTGCGGTCACGCCAGGTGTTTTGCACTCGGGCGAAGGAAACGGAGGCGCGCACGCGGCGCTTCGACAGCAGTTTCAACAGATGCGGCACCAGCGTGTGATCGCCCCAATAGCAAACATCCTGCGCCGCCTCGCCATCGCTCAATTCGTAGTTCAAGGCGGCGACGGAAATGGAAAGCGGCGGATTGGAGTTTGGAGTTTGAAATTTATTTGGGATTTGGAATTTGGAATTTGGAATTTCACCCGCCGCCGCTTCCAGCAACGACGACTTGAACATCCGCACGGTCGTGCCATCCGAACTCGTGCCTTCGGGAAACAGCACGACCAGCGCGCCCTCGTCGAGCGCGGCGCGAATCTCTTCCGTCGCGCGCACCGCATCGCGGCGGCTGCGGCGATTGATAAAAATCGTTCCCGCCCGCCGCGCGAACCAGCCGAACACCGGCCACGCCGCGACCTCACACTTCGCCACGAAGACGCAGGGCGTGCGCGACGCAAGCACGATGATGTCGAGGTAGCTGAGGTGATTTTCGATCAGCAGGCCGCGCCCGGGAACAGGACCGGTGGCGTTCAGTTCCATGCCGAAGATCGGCAACAGGCGACGGCAGAGGTGATGCAACCAAAGCGCGCGAGTCTGTCTCCCGCTCCCCTCTCCCCATTGAGAGAAGATCGCCGCCCCGATCAGTTCACCCGCCAGTCGCAACAGCCGCGTGCCGACGCAAACGCCACTCCACCCCATGTTCAGTGCGGCCTTCATCAACTGAGAAATCGGGCGCGCACCAGCGCGGGCAGGGTTTCCAAATCGAGCAGGGTGAGGAAATCAATCGTCTTGAATTCGCGGTCGAGCGCGGGCGGGCCACAGATTTTTGCGCCCATGCTGAGATAGGCACGGAGCAGTTTCGGAATCTTCACCGGCTCGGCGATGAGTTGTTCAAGCGAGCATTCGTAGTGCGGCAGCGGGCGCGTGCGCCACTCGACCGGCGCGAGATTTCGCCGGCACAAGTCCGCGTAGGCCGAAGCGCCGACCGCCGCGTCCTGCGACGTGAGCGAACTGCATCCACACAGATACCGTCCCCCACGTTCGCGCGCGTAATCGGCGATGCCCTTCCAGAGCAGGCCGAGCACGATGAGATTACGATGCTCCTGGTGCACGCAGGCGCGACCGAGTTCGACCATCTCCGGGCGCAACGACTCGAACGGCGCGAAATCAAATTCCTGCTCGCTGTAGTAACCAAGCTGCGCCGACGCCGTCGCACCGGTTTGCAACCGGTACGTCCCGACGACCTCACGCGAGGGCAAGTGCTCCACGAGCAGATGGTCGCACACGTCATCGAACGGATCGGCGTCGCGCCCTGTGGCGGCGGACTCGGCCAGCCCTTCATTCAGTTCCAGATTGAAGACGGCGTAGCGCAATTCCTGCGCGGCACACACGTCGGCGAGTCCGCGCGCGAGCCGCGTCGCGTAAGCCGGAGCACTGGTCAGCAGGCGCGCGGTTTTGATCAAGGTTTGCATGGCAAAGGGAGGGAAATTATTCCGAGGTCTCGCGCAAGGACTGTTTCATCTGCTCGCGGCGTTCGGTGGAAAGCACCGGCGTAGGGTGTGTCCCACATTCGTCGGTGTGCTCGTGGGCGGCGGTTCGGAGAAATCGAACCTGCTTCCCGTAGCGGCGGCACCACGCGCAGAGGAGCAGGTGCAGGCGGAGGCCGACGCGCTGGGATGACGAGAGCGGCGCGCTGGAGTCGGATTGCCATTGAGAAACCTGCCGGCAATCCGGGGACACCGCGTTCAGCCCGGCCTTCAGCGACGCGACGATTTTTTTTGAGAGAATCATTTTTAGGGCGGGACGGTGTGGTCCGCTGGAGGTGAGTCGCGGGCGACGGATAATCCTTACAGTCACAAATTCGGAGCTCGGCCCGCCGAGTTCGCTGCTCCATGCACCGCCAGCCGAACCCAGTACTCCAGCGCCGCCGGTAATTCCTTATTTCGGGAGCGCGCCAGCCATCCCGGCGGGCAGCCAGCCGCCGACGGATTGCACGGGTTGCAAACTCGTCTTGGCCGTCACCCACGCGGCCAGCGCGAGGCGGTTGGTGGAAGCAAGCGGCTTCAAGTCGAAGAGGACCGTGCCGTGAAACAATGGGCCGTCCATTTTGGCCACCACGTTGGCGTCCGCCAGCACCGCGAAGTCATGGGGCAAAACGCGTCCGCGATTCTCACCGGCCTTCACGTTGGATTTGATGTCGGAGCCGAGCAGCGCGGCGTGGAATTCGTAGGCAGTGGCGGTGCTTCCGGCGGCAGGTTGAAATTGGATCGTCCACTGCCGGCCGTCCGCGGAGACGGCGGTGAGCACGCCCACGGTTTTCGTCGAGGCACCCGCCGGGGCGTGGCGATGCTCCCAGCCGCGCCACTCCTTGCCGTTGAGGACGAAGCCGGGCGTGTACACGGAATCACTGCGCCACTGGGCGGCGTAGGCGCGCTGGCGTTCGGAGTAGGCTTTCTTGGCGAAGGGACCTTTCCAGCCGAGATGATCCCAGTAGTCCACATGAAACGCGACGGGCACGAAAGCTTTCCACAGGCGCGGATCATTCTTCAGGCGCGAAAGCCAGGTCTCCGCGGGTGGGCAACTGCTGCAACCTTCGGATCTGAACAGTTCGAGCAGCGGCGTCGAGGCCGCGCCGCTCTGTAATCGGATCGGTTCGGCGCTCAGGTGCCAAGGTGTGGCGGCGAGCCACACGGCGAGGCCGAGCGGGGCGAGAAAAAAAATTTTCATAAACTGTTTGGTGGTGGCGGGAATGTCTTCGGCAAGGCGAAGAACGGAAAGTATCACGGCGTCACCGCGCGGTAGAAACGGTTGAACAGCGGCGCGTTGGTGTCGCGGAACAGCGTGTTGCCCGCGACGTTCGAGACGCTGCGAAGCGTCACCCAGTTCGTCAGGTTCGTGGAACTCTGCACGCGATACACGCGGTTGCTTTGGGCGGTGAAGTTGAAATCAAAGTTCGTCCCGCTGCGACGCGGCGCGGCCAACAACGGCGGCGGCGCGGGCGACTGCACCGCGTCGATGGCATTGCGGAAGCCAGCGAGCGTCTGGTGGAAATCGGTCTGTCCATAACCTAGGTGGTTCACGAGCAGTTGCCACGGCTGATGCGTCGGGGAATTGGTCACGCCATTGATGACGACGAAGATGGGCTGGCCGGAATTTTGGAACAGGAAGCGCACGCGATTGGTGCCGAGGCCGGGTCCGTAGTCGTTGGCCACGGGATTGAAATTCTGCTGCGTGACGAAGCTGTCGGTCTGCGACTGATAGCCGGCGTTCGCCTCCTGGTTCACGGCGATGTGCAAGATGGGCACGCCGGAGGGATTCCCGCCGCGCGCCGCGTAGTAGTCCACGATGTCCGACTTCACCTGCGGCGCGGCGGCGACGCAATAGGGGCACCACACCGCGAACCATTCGAGGAAGACGATGCGCCCGGCGAAGTCGCGCAGGTTCACCGCGCCGCCGACGGGCACGAAGGTGCCGTCGGGCCGCGTGAAGGCGCGGCGCGCGGACATGGTGAAATTGGACACGGTGTTGCCGACCTGATACGTCGCGGCGGGAGCGACATCGGCGAAGGTGATGAGCGCCAGCGCGAGCCAGAGCCAGCGCGTGTGTCGAGAGGTGATGTTCATTTTCATAACTCAGTTCAAAATTCAAAAGCCCACGCCGCCTGCACGGCGACCCAGGTGCGGTCACGGTAGAGGTTGGTGAACGGCCGGGTGCCAAGACTGACGGTCTCGTAGTTCGCCCAGACCGGCGCGACGGAAACGTGGAATGAGGACCAGTCCGCGAGGTAACGCAGCCCCAGCCCGACTTGATAGGTCTTCACGCCCGGCGCGGCGGTCGAGATGAAGATCGAGTTCTCAATTTCGCCGGTGTCCTCGTAGTAGAGACCGGACGCGCTGACGAACCAGCGCGGCGCGACTTCGCATTCGAGCGTGCCGCCGACCGACCACGCGCGCAGCGTCGGGTCTTCCCGCGTGTAGCCGCCGCTCGCGCGCCAGGTCCAGCGCTCGGCCAGGGCCACGTTCAACGAGCCGCGATAAGAGAGGCGCAGGTCGCGGCGCGACGTGTCGGTCATTTGAAATTCATTGAGCAGGCGGAGGCGCGAGGTGAGCACGTTCTCGAACTTGAGGTAGGGCGACTGGGTGTAGAGCTTGCGATCACCGCGCAAGGCGTTGCCGAGATCATCACGGTCGTAGCCCGGCGCGATTTCATCCTCGGCGTAGAGAAAGCCCGCCTCAATGAAGCCGGTCGTGGGCTGATATTCCCAACGCAGTCCGCCGGAAGCGTTGAAGCCCTTGGGGTCGGGCCGTTCGTAAATGTTCGGGAAGAAGCGGGCGAACTGCTGCCGGTAATAATGCGCCAGCCAGAGCGAACGATAATCGGTGAAGCCTGCGTAGCCGCCGCCGCCCGCCAGCAGCGTGAGGCGGTCGTGGAGTGATTGCCGCAGGGCAAGCTGGCCGCTGTTGTAATCCTGGCTCAGATGTTCAGGCGTGCCGATGAAGTCGAACTGTTTGAACGGCGCGTAGTCTTCCTCGTAGGTGTTGTGGGTGTAGCTGAGTTTCCATTCTGTGCCGCCGCGCTTCTGGCCGTAGCTAATCGCCGAGGAGGTGATCTGGATGTCCTCCGCGAGCAGCGCATCGAAGACGACACCGCCCCGGTGATCCAGGGGTGGCCCCGTGGCGCGCTCGATGGCCGCCGCTTCCTGGGAAGTTTTGGTGCGCGCAGTTTTCGGCGGCTTGATTCCATCAATAATCTTCCGCAGCGCCTTCGTGCCCTCGAAGCCCGTCTCCTTGTAAATCACGCGAAAGTCCGGTGACTCCGCCGTCGCGCGCGTGCCGTCAATGATGACGAGGAAGGGCGTACCCATGCCGCCGAACTTCTCCAGCAACGCGCCGCCCTCGTCGTTCAACACGAAGCCGAGTCCCTGCTGCCGGATGAACTCCGCCGTCTTCTTCGGATTGTCCCTCTCGATGTTGATCGCGAGCACACGCACGGGGACGCCGTGCGGATTTCCCTTCTTGCCCGCGTAAAATTTCTGAATTCCTTGCTCCACCTCCTGCGACGCGCGCCGGCACGGCACGCACCAGTAGGCGAAGAAATCCAGCACGACGATCTGGCCGGCGTAATCCGAGAGGCTGACCTTCTCACCGGTTTCCCACTTCGGCAGCGTGAACGAGGGCGCGTCCTTGGTCGCGGCGCGCGCAGCCTTGGTCCACAACAGCAGGGCGGTGAGCAACACGGAGAGAGGAAATTTTTTCATCGGAAAAATCATCGAATGAATCTTCAGCGGCAGGAAGTGCAGCCGGAATTTTGCGACGCTCCGGCGCTGGCGAAACCCGGCGCGATTTGCGGAAACAAACGGGGCGCGTTGTAATTCAATGCGGTTGAATCAGAGAACAGCATGTTCGGCCGTGCGACGAGCCGCTGCTGGCGCACGGCGGGCGCGGAGCAGCCGCAGAGCGCGATTATTCCCAAGCCCGCCAGCGCCAGGACCGCACGGCCTGATCTTCGTATCGGACGAGTTATTGGTGTCATCGTTGGTTTTGTCGGACGGCCTTCGTCTTCCTTACAACAATACCCCGGCCCAAAAAGTTCCCGGCCTGTTCCAGGCCGAACGCCCGGCGGACGGTTCCCCGGCGCGGGCGAAATCTTGGCATGGTCATGGCCATTCGTCGGGCGGCCCGTTGGCTCCGTATGATCATTTGGCGGCGCGGGTTGCATGGCCGGATCGGAGCACTTCACGGGGCGCAGGTTCCAAGGAGCGTCATGGGTTGCTGGGAGCGACACGAGGCTGAAAGCCTCGTGACCTGCCGGCTGGAAAGCCGGCGTTACGTCGCGCCGACATTCTTATTGGCAGGTGGCGAGGCTTTCAGCCTCGTGGCCCCATGATTTCAAGATGCGCCCGCTTTTCCGTTTGCCCGCGCGGGCCGGAGTTTCTAGCGTGCCCGGGCTTTGGCCCCCGTTGTGCAAACCAACCAGACACCCGACCCGACAGGCACACCCGTGCCGGCGGAGGTCGCCGGGCGGCTTGCGGAACTGGAACGCTCCGAGCAACTGCTCCACGCCATCATCGAAGGCACGTCCGCCGTGGCCGGGCAGGAATTTTTCAACTCGCTCGTGCGCCATCTCGCGGAAGGTCTGGGCGTGCGCTGGGTGTTCGTGGCAGAATGCCTGCCGAACTTGCGCGCGCGTTCGCTGGCGTTCTTTCAAGACCACGCGCTGGCCGAAGGCTTCGAGTATGATCTGCCCGGCACGCCTTGCATGAAGGTCGCCGAAGGCCGCGTCTGTCATGTGCCGGAGAATATTTCCGCAATCTTCCCAGACGACGGCGGCATGATTGACATGGGGACGGTCAGTTATCTCGGGGTGCCGTTGCGCGGCACGGACGGGCGCGTCATCGGCCATCTCGTCAGCTTCGACGACAAACCCATGCCGCACGATCCGCTTGCGCTCTCCGTCATGGAAACGTTTGCCAACCGCGCTGCGGTCGAGCTGGAGCGGATGCGCGCCTACGATTTTCTCAAGCGCCAGTTTCAGGAGAGCGAGGAGCGGCTGCGCGATCTGTTCGAGGAAGCGCCCATCGCCTACGTGAACGAGGGGCTGGATTCCAAATTCATCCGCGCGAACAAGACGGCGCTCAAGACGCTCGGCATCCAGGCCGAGGAGGTGCCGCACACCTTTGGCAAGTCCTTCGCGCCGGACACACCCGAGGCGCAGGCGCGGATGAAGCAGGCGTTCGAGTC
>JAYVNY010000051.1:0-8992 GCA_043758205.1 Akkermansia sp. | reverse complement strand
GCGCGCTAAGGCTGGTGCTCGTTATTGAAATATCATGGAAGACCGGCGAGAAGCAGCTCTTCATGGTCACCGCGCAGACTCTGCGCGCGCCCAGGCGTCCGCCGCCAGGATCTGTTCCAGCGTCGGATGCGCCACGACCTGATGTGCGTCCATCACACGGCGTACCTGCGCAGTGATGCCGGGGAAATCCAACTGCCGGTTGACGAACGCCTCTACGGCAACCTCATTGGCGGCGTTTAACACGGCGGGCAGCGTGCCGCCGATCTCGCCGGCGCGACGCGCGAGTTCCAGCGCAGGAAAACGCTCCACGTCCGGCTCCTCGAAAGTCAGCGTGCCGTACTTCGCGAGACTGGTCTGCACGCGGTCGCTCGCGGCGCGCTCGGGATACGTGAGCGCGTATTGAATGGGCAGGCACATGTCCGGCGTGGAGAGCTGCGCGATCATCGAGCCATCCACAAACTCCACCATCGAATGCACCACGCTTTGCGGATGCACGACCACGCCCACTCGCGCCATCTCGATGTCGAAAAGCCAGCGCGCCTCGATCATTTCCAGCCCCTTGTTGAACAGCGTGGCGGAATCAATCGTGATCTTCCGGCCCATGACCCACGACGGATGTTTGAGCGCGCGTTCCAGGGTGATTTCGGAAAACTTTTCCTTCGGCCACAGCGTCGCGTCGCGGAACGGCCCGCCGCTCGCCGTGAGCCACATCTTGCGCACGGAGGACGGCGGCTTGCCATCGAGGCACTGGAAGATCGCCGAGTGCTCGCTGTCCACGGCGAGGACTTTCACGCCGTGCTTGCGCGCCTCGTTCATCACGATTTCACCGGCCATGACGAGAATTTCCTTCGAGGCGACCGCGATGTCCTTGCCCGCGCGAATGGCCGCCAGCGCGGGCTGCAATCCGGCCGTGCCGACGATGGCGATGAGCACGATGTCCGCCTCGGGCAGGGTGGCGAGTTTCAGCAAACCTTCGCCGCCCTGCAGCACCGGCGTGCTCCCGAGCGCATCCTGCACCTCGGAAACTTTCTTCGCCTCGGAGATGGAAACGACGAGCGGCTGGTGTTTGCGCGCCTGCTCGATGAGCAGTTGCGAATTGCCACCTGCCGCGAGGCCGACGAGACGGAAGCGTTCCGGCAAATCCTCCACCACCTTGACAGTGCTGGTGCCGATGGAGCCGGTGGAACCCAACAAGACTACATTCTTCATCAGTTCGTGAGAAACAACCGCACGTAGAGATACATGAGCGGCGCATTGAACAGCAGGCTGTCCAGCAAGTCCAGAATGCCGCCGATGCCGGGGAAAAATCCGCCCGAGTCCTTCACGCCCGCCTCGCGCTTGAAGATGGATTCGATCAAATCACCCACCACGGCTGACACGCTGAGCAGAACCCCGAGGATAACCGCGTGGAGCAGCGTCATGCCGGGCAACTTCGTGGCGGCAAAGTGCGCGAAGGTCACGCTCACTCCGGTGGAGATGACGATGGCGCCGCCGAAACCTTCCCACGTTTTTCCGGGACTGACGCGCGGGATCATCTTGTGCTTCCCGATCAGTGAGCCGGTCACGTACGCGCCGAGGTCGCTGAACTTCGTCACGAGGATGAAGTAGAGGACGTAGAAATTTTCCGGGCTGTGCGCGAGGCTCTGGCGCGGGAGGAAATGCAGCTTCTGGATGAAATTGAGCAGCCACGGCACATACATCAGGCCCAGCAGGGTCAGGCCGATGCGCTGCATGGCCGAGCCGCCTTGTCGGGAAAAGAATTGCACCACACACAGGCCGAGCACGAACAGGACGAGGAAGCCCGTCTCGAAATCATTGATCAGCGCGGGCGTGGTGTTGGTTTTCCATCGGCCTTGCAGAAACAGGAAGGCCGGGAGCACGAGCAGCACTCCTCCCGCCAGACCCCAGCGCGGAAAACACCCCCCGCCGGCCTTGCTCACCAACGCGTAAAACTCCCTGAGTCCCAGCACCGCCAGCGTCAGCATCACCACGATGAACAGTCCTTCGCCGACGGGATTGCGTCCGGCCAGCAGCGCACACAACACCAGCGACCACAGCGCCACGGTGCTGCCAAGACGACGGAAAAAAATGACGCCTTTGCTCGGCGGTGCGGGAGTCGGTTCAGCCATCGGGAAAAACACTGGCGCAAGCGCGGGCCGTTTGACAACCGGCAACTTCGCCTCGCCGCCGTAACGCCGACATTCCTCTCGGCAGGTTGAGAGGCTTTCCAGCCTCGTGTTGATTCCATCGCTCGCACTAACCTTGCGCCTTGAGCGATCCAGTTCAGTTTAATCCGCAGGCCGTGTGTGATGAGTGCGGCCAGTTTGGCGCGTTCGCGTTCGATGGCAAAAACCTGTGCGGCGACTGCCACGCGGCCAGCGGCACTTGTGGCGCAGGCGGGCGCGACGACGAATAGGCGGCAGGCCGGAGATTGCGCCCCGCGCGTCCCTCGCTATCCTCACGGCGTGCAATCGAATTTTTCGCGTCGTGGCCTGCTGACCCTGCTGCTGTCACTCGCGCCGGTCGTGCTGCCCGCCGCCGAGGCGGATGTGAGCGCCAACACCTCCTCCGGAACCACCGACGACGCGGCGACCGCGATCCGGAAATTCCGCGCCGCGCCCGGCATGAAGATTGATCTCTTCGCCGCCGAGCCGATGCTGCAAAACGTCGTCAGCTTTGCCTTCGATGAACACGGGCGCTGCTACGTGGTGGAATCGAACCGGCGGCGCACGTCCGTCTTCGACATCCGCGGGTTGGGCGAGTGGTTGGATAACGATTACTCGTTTCGCACGGTCGAGGATCGCGCGAACTTTTTCCGCACCACGCTTTCCTCCACCAATCCCAAGCTCCCGGATTTCCTCAAAGCCAAACGCGGCCTGCTCGCCGACCACAACCGCGACGGCCTCGTGGACTGGCATGATCTCGAAGTGCAATCCGAACGCATCCGCCTGCTCGTGGACACAAACGCCGACGGACGCGCCGACTCGGCGACGGTACTCGCGGAAAGCTTCGACGGCCTCACCAGCGGCGTAGCGGCCGGCGTGCTCGCGCGTAAAGGCGAAGTGTGGTTCACCTGCATCCCGGACCTTTGGAAAATGTCGAATGACGAATTACGAATGACGAAGGGCGTGCCGAATCTGGCCGCGCCCATCAATCCACACATTCGTCATTCGTCGTTCGGCATTAGTAATTTGCTCTCCGGCTTCGGCGTCCACATCGCCTTCGGCGGCCACGACATGCACGGGTTGAAAATGGGTCCCGACGGCAAAATCTATTTCTCCATCGCCGACCGCGGCACGGGCACGAACCTCTGGGACAAGATCACGGACAAGTGGCCGGGCCTCACAATGGAGGCGCTCGCGGATTCCGGCGGCGTGTTCCGCTGCAATCAGGACGGGACGGAATTTGAAGTCGTGTGCATCGGCCTCCGCAATCCGCAGGAACTTGCCTTCGACGAATTTGGCAATTTGTTCGCCGGCGAGAACAACGCCGACGGCGGCGACAAGGCGCGGTGGATTCACGTCGTGGAGGGCGCGGACTACGGCTGGCGCATCGGCTGGCAATGGCTGCCCAAGCTGGGCGCGTGGAATTCCGAAATGTTCTGGGGCATGGCCGGCACGAACACCTCGGCGTATTACCTGCCGCCCGTCGCGCACATCGGCGCGGGCCCGGCGGGCATCGCGTATTATCCCGGCACCGGTTTGCCCGCGCGCTACGACCGGCATTTCTTCATGTGCGATTTTCGCGGCGGGCCGAACAGCGTGGTGCGCGCGTTCGCGTTGCGGCCCAAGGGCGCGAGCTTCGAAGCCTACGACGAAAGCGGATTCCTCACCGGCCCGCTCTGCACCGACGTGGACTTCGGCGTGGACGGCGCGGTCTATGTCAGCGACTGGGTGAAGGGCTGGGACAAGACCGACAAAGGCCGCATCTACCGCGGCTTCGATCCGACGCTCGCGAACGATCCGGCCGTGCTCGAAGTGAAGAAACTTCTGAGTGAAGGAATGGAGAAGCGCCCGAACGAGGAACTGGCGCGACTGCTCGGCCATCGCGACATGCGGGTGAGGCTGGAGGCGCAGTTTCAACTCACACGTGCTGAGAACTACGAAATCCTGCGCCGCACCGCGTTTGATCAAAATGGGAAACTGGCGCGTCTCCACGCTCTCTGGTCTTTGGAACAGATCGTCCGAACCATGACCGTGACCAACACCGCTTCTTGGATTGATGAAAGTGTCCGCCTGCTGCCATTGCTCAATGACTCAGACGAGCAAGTTCGCGCCGCAACCTGCCGGTATATGGGTTCCGCGCTGTTGGTTGATTCCAAAGAGAGACTGGAGTCGTTGCTTACTGACCAGACTGCACGCGTGAGGGCGTTTGCGGCAAATGCGCTGCGTGCTTTGAAGCACAAAGAATTGTTTGCACGACGCAGCTCAACCTTTCGTGAGCGCGCCACGACTGTCGCAAACAAACTTCTCGGCACAAAAATCGGAGTTCCATCGGTGGGAGTTGCTTATCCACGAGAAGAACTGGAACAGCTCTTCGTCGAAAATAAGTTGCCCGATGCATTCTTGCTTCATTCAGGAGTGATGCTGATTGCCGAACATCTTGAAAGCATCCTGCGCCTTAAACTTTCTCCGGCTGCCTACGCGGAGGTGTTTAGCAATTACTATGGCCACCACGAATCGTCATCCGTGAGACTAGCTTGTGTGCTTGCCTTACGCCGTCTCGAACGTCCCGAGATCGCGCAATTCCTGAACGACTCCGATCCGCAGATTGTTTTGGAAGCCGCGCGGGCCATTAACGACGTGCCAATTCCGGAAGCCATGAATGCATTGGCGCAGAAGCTTTCGCTCTCCTTCTGGCGCGGTGAATTTTATAATCCAAAAACCACGCCGCCATTGCTCCGCCGGGCGATGAATGCGCGCTTCCGTTTGGGCGGCAAGGAAAACGCCCACGATCTTGCTTCGTTCGCCGCGCAAGAACAGGTGCCGGAAGCGTTGCGCGTCGAAGCGCTGGAACTGCTCGCACTTTGGCCCAACCCTCCAGGGCGCGATCGCGTCGTCGGCCTGTGGCGTCCTCTGCCCGCGCGTGATGGCCGCGTGGCCTCCGACGCTCTGGCATCGGTGTCAATGAGGGTTGAAGCCAGCGCATCCGTGCCGGTCAAAGCCGCGGCGAGAAAAGCGGTCGCGGCGCTGTCGGTTGCTACGGGCGAAATGGCCGCGACCGGGCTAGGTCGCGAGGAAGTGTCCAGCGTAGCCAAAGTTTTAGAGAGCGGCACTATTACCGAGCAACAAGGCGCGTTAAATATACTCGCGGCCTCGGGCGATCCCGAAGCCGTGAAAGTTCTCGGCGCATGGCTGGACAAACTCGTCGCAGGCGGCGTGGCGAAGGAGTTGCAACTGGACGTGCTGGAGGCGGTGCAAGGAAACAAGAGCCTCCTCGCGTCGGCTACTGCCAAGGAGAAGTTGGCGAAGTTCGAGTCCTCGCGCGACGCGAAGGACGCGCTGGCGAAATGGCGCGAGTGCCTTTACGGCGGCAACGCGGAGGAAGGAAAGAAGACGTTCATCGAGCGGCAGGACGCGGCGTGTTTTCGCTGCCACAAAATCAACGGCGAGGGCGGCGAGGTGGGACCGGAGATGGCCGGACTCGGCACGCGGCAGACGCGGGAATACATTCTCGAATCCATTTTGCTTCCGAACAAAAGGATCGCGCCCGGCTTCGAGTCCGTGCTGGTCACGCTGAAGAACGGAACGAGCTACGCCGGAATGCTGAAGTCCGAGACGGATACGGAACTGGTCATCAACTCGCCCGAGGACGGCGTGCTCACGGTCAAGAAGGCCGACGTAAAAGCGCGTGACCGCGGTTTGTCCGCGATGCCGGAAGAGCAAGGGAACATTCTCTCGAAACCGGACATCAGAAACTTGATCGAGTTTTTGTCCACGTTGAAATGAGTGGCGGGCGCGTGTGGAGACCACGCAGCGGTGGCAGAACGCGCTGGCGCGGAAGTTCACGCCCGGAGGAGCCAGCGGACGCTCGCCTGTAAATTCAGGCGGGCCGCGCAACTCAAAATTCTCTGTGGTGTTTGGACCTTGCATGACTATCTTAGACCGCATGAATCGGCACAAGATCGCGGCCCTGATCGGCGCGGCCCTCGCGGCGGGCTGGAGTTTCCAGTCGCGCGCGGAAGTGAAGGACAATCCTTACCAGATCATCGTTGACCGCAACCCGTTCGGCTTGCGTCCCATTCCCCCGCCGCCCGTGCCGCCCGATCCGACTCCGCCGCCCCCGCCGCCCCTCGGGGTCGCGATGACTGGCATCACCACGCTGCTCGGGCCGCCGAAGGTTTTTTTGGAATTCACTGATCCGCAGACGAAGAAGGTGGAACGCCCCTCGGCCTTGCTGGAAGGCGACGCCTTCAAGGGCATTACCGTGGTTTCGATTGATGCGGAGAACAATCGCGTGAAGATCAAGAACGGCGACGCGGAGTCGTGGCTGGATTTTGAGAAGAACGGCGTGAAGGCGGTGGCGGGTGCCGCGCCCGCGCCGGTGCCGCATCCTGGTTTCCCCGGCATTCCGGCTGCGGCAGCAGTACCTGTCCCGGCTGGCGGACCAGCCGTCGGCGCGTCCGCGCGAGGCGGACTCGCCGGCGGCGGCAATGCCCCCGCCGTCGCCGCGCCCAACTTTCCTGGCGTGGTGTCTTCAGCATCGGGAATTCCTCCGCGTGCGGTGCGGACGGATGGTCGCGGCCTCGTCAATGATGCCTCCAGCGCTGCCGCTGCCGCCGCTCCGGCAGCAGCACCGTCCATGACCCCTGCCCAAGCCCAAGCGATTATTGAAGCCCGTCGATTGCAGCTTCAGCAGCAAGGCAATCCGGCGGCGGTCATTCAGCCTCCGACCGCGCTGGGCCGTGAACTGCAAGGGCTGGGTGCGCCAAGATAGACGCGACTGAGTCAACCCGGCCCCGGAACTTCACACCGTTCGCATCTGCACCGCGTCCACCGTCTTCTCGCCCGCAGAGATGGAGCTGACGATCACCACCGTCTGGCCGGCGTGCAGGGTGCCGGCTTCGGTCAGCGCCTTGATCGCGAGTTCAATCGTCTTCTCCGGGTTGTTGTGGCTGAAGGCAACGACCTGAGGCGTCACGCCTCGGAGCAACGACAGCGAGTCGGCCACCGCCCAGTCCTCGCAGAAGGCGTAAATCGGCGAGTAACGCGGGCGCATCCAGGCGGTGTGCCGCGCCATGTTCCCGCGCCGCGTGAAGACCAGCATCGCG
Organism: Akkermansia sp.; assembly: GCA_043758205.1. Taxonomy (GTDB): domain Bacteria; phylum Verrucomicrobiota; class Verrucomicrobiia; order Limisphaerales; family SIBH01; genus JANNGC01. The sequence continues at coordinate 1,722 of JAYVNY010000051.1, read as the reverse complement.
TCCGCGCGCAACTCATCCGCCATGACCACCGCGCTCTTCGCCAGCTTCTGGCGCGGGCTGGTGAATTCGGCCTTCTCATGGAAGCCCGCACCACCGCTGGCCTCGGTCCGTTTGGAGATGCGGTCAAAAACTTCCAGGCAGCGCAGCGGGTATTTCCCCACCGTCGTTTCGCCGCTCAACATGATCGCGTCGGCCTGCTCGAAGACGGCATTCGCGACGTCCGTGACCTCGGCGCGCGTGGGCATGGGGCTTTCAATCATGCTCTCCAGCATGTGCGTGGCGACAATCACCGGCCGGCCCACGCGCAGGCACATCTTCACGATCTTGCGCTGGATGATGGGCAACTCCTCGTAAGGAACTTCAATGCCGAGATCCCCGCGCGCCACCATGATCGCATCGGTCTCTTGAATGATCTCCACGAGGTTCTTCACCGCCTGCTGGTCTTCGATCTTCGCGACGATCTGCGGCTTGTGTTTCGAGCGTTGGCAGAAGGCGCGCAACTGCTGCAAGTCCTTCGCCTCGCGCACGAAACTCAACGCGATGTAATCCACGCCCAATTCCAGCCCGAGGTCCACGTCGGCGAAATCCTTCGCGGTCAATGCGGGCAGGCTCACTTTCACGCCGGGCAGATTGATGTGGCGGCGGCTGCCGAGCGTGCCGGGTGTGAGTACTTCGCATTCGATGTGGTTGCCCTGCTTCGCCAGCACCTTCATGTGGATCGCGCCGTTGTCCACGAGCACCACGTCGCCCACGCTGATGTCGTTGATGAAGTTCTCGTAATTCACATCCACCGAATGCACTTCCTCGCTCTTCTCGCCGCGCACGGTGAAGACGAATTTCTGGCCGGGCTTGAGATCGAGTTTCGTGGGCAAGTCGCCGGTGCGAATGGCCGGCCCCTGCGTGTCCATGAGAATGCCCACGGAGCATTTGCGTGTGGTGGCCGCCGCGCGAATGTCCGCCACGACGCGCCGCACCCAGTCGTGGGACGAGTGCGACATGTTGAGCCGGGCGACGTTCATGCCCGCGTCAATGAGTTTGCCCAGCATTTCCGGCGAATCCGTGACTGGACCGATGGTGGCTACGATTTTTGTCTTCCGCATTGGCCGGGGACGGTAGGAAAGCGGGTTGGAAAAGCAACTGGCATTGTTTTGCTGACGCCGGGTGAAACAAAGCTTGATCGCCTGAGATCGCGTGGTGAAATTGCGCCGCTGATTTATGGCTGACATTGCAAACACGTATCCGGACAACATCACCGGCAAATATTTCGTAGATAACCAGTGCATTGATTGCGACCTGTGCCGCGAGACGGCCCCGGCGAATTTCAAACGCAACGATGACGGCGGCTTCTCCTTCGTCTATAAGCAGCCCGAGAACGAGGACGAGGAGAAGCTCTGCAAGGAAGCCAAGGAAGGCTGCCCCGTCGAGGCCATCGGCGACAACGGCGCTTAATCCCAAGCCCATTTCCACGAACTCCCGCAGGATTTGCCTGCGGGATTTTTGTTGGCCGGCGGCGCTCCAATCTGGGTTTTTGCCCGTTGACACAGGCACTTGCCCCGCTAGTCTCCCGCCCGCCTCAAGCCGGGCCGCTGCGATGAACGCTGTGAACCGCTTCGAGTGCGACCGGGAAGGAAGTGAATCCAGTTGACCGAAATTAAGCTCAAGAAAGGCGAACCAGTTGACAAGGCCCTGCGCCGGTTGAAGAAGAAAATCGACCGCGAAGGC
>JAYVNY010000050.1:0-5807 GCA_043758205.1 Akkermansia sp. | reverse complement strand
TGTGCGCCGAGGTCGTGCCGCGCGTGAGGCCGGCGAGCAAACCGCGCGCGTATTGGTCCCAGTGCGGCGCGCCGAGGCCGGCGAAGGCGGGGACGAGGTAGACGCCGCCGTTGTCGGCGACTTGGGCGGCGAGCGCTTCGACCTCGGCGGAGGTTTTGATGAGACCGAGTCCGTCGCGGAGCCATTGCACGACGGCGCCGGCGATGAAGATGCTGCCTTCGAGGGCGTATTCCGTGCGGCCGCCGATGCGCCACGCGACGGTGGTGAGGAGATTGTTTTTCGAGGCGATGGGTTTCGTGCCGGTGTTCATCAGCATGAAGCAGCCCGTGCCGTAAGTGTTCTTCACCATGCCGGGCCGGGTGCAGGCCTGGCCAAACAGTGCCGCCTGCTGATCGCCCGCGATGCCCGCGATCGGGATCGCGCCGCCCCAGAGCGTGCAGTCGCCGTAAACTTCGCTGGAGTCGCGCACCGCGGGGAGCAGGGAGCGCGGGATGCCAAAAAGTTTTAACAGGTCGTCGTCCCAGTCGCAGGTCTTGAGGTTGAACAGCATGGTGCGCGAGGCGTTGCTGACGTCGGTGACGTGGACGCGGCCGCCGGTGAGATTCCACACGAGCCACGAGTCGATGGTGCCGAAGGCGAGTTCGCCGGCGCGGGCGCGCTTCGCCGCGCCGGGGATGTTCTTCAAAATCCACTGGAGCTTCGTGCCGGAAAAATACGCGTCGAGCACCAGACCGGTCTTGCGGCGAATCATCGCGGCCTTGCCCGCCTTCCGCAACCGGTCGCACGCGCCGGCCGTGCGGCGGTCCTGCCAGACGATCGCGTTGCAGATCGGTTGGCCGGTCTGGCGGTCCCACACGACGGTGGTCTCGCGCTGGTTGGTGATGCCGATGGCGGCGATATCGGTCGAGGTGACGCTGGCCTTGCGCAGCACCTCGGCGGCGACGTGCGACTGCGTGGCCCAGATTTCGCCGGCGTCGTGTTCGACCCGGCCGGGCTGCGGAAAAATCTGCCGGAACTCCTGCTGCGCCACGGAGACGACGGAGCCGTGATGGTCGAAGACGATGGCGCGCGAACTGGTCGTGCCTTGGTCGAGGGCGAGGATGTGTTTCATATTTTTTCAGTCCTAGGTCCGGGGTCCAAAGTCCAAGGTTTGCGGAACGCGTGAGTCAGTCTGGGAACAGCGGCGCTAAAGCGACCGCACTCCAACGTAGTGGGGCAGCCGTCCCGGCTGCCGCTTGTCCACTGGCCGTCTCGGCTGGTGTTGCTGTTTTCCTTCAGCCGGGACAGCCCAAGGACGGATGGCAGCCGGGACGGCTGCCCCACTACGCTCCGGACCTTGGACAAACAAAATTTCACGCTGGCCAGAAGAATTTGTAGAACAACGCCCCCGCCACGCCGCCGATGATGGGGCCGATCACCGGAATCCACGCGTAGCCCCAGTCGGAATCAATTTTGCCGCGAATGGGCAGCAGCGCATGCGCGAGGCGCGGGCCGAAATCGCGCGCGGGATTGATGGCGTAGCCCGTCGGTCCGCCGAGCGAGAGACCGATGGACCAGACGAGGAAGCCGATGAGCAAAGGACCGAACGCGGTGCTGAAACCAGTGTCTTCGATCAAGTTGCGCGTGGAGGGAATGGCGAGGGCGCCGACGAGCAGGACGAAGGTGCCGATGATTTCCGTGAGCAGATTCGCGCCAGGCTTCCGCACCGCCGGTGCGGTGCAGAAGACGCCGCGCACCGCGCCCTTGTCCTCCGTAATGCCCCAATGCGGCAGATACGCGAGCCACACGAGCACGGCCCCGAGGAAGGCCCCGATGAATTGCGCGCCGAGGTAAGCGGGCACCAGCGCCCACTCGAGTTTGCCGATGGCCGCGAGTCCGAGCGTCACGGCGGGATTCAAATGCGCGCCGCTGATCGTGCCGACGGCATACGCGCCGACCATGACCGCAAAGCCCCATCCGGCGGTGATGACGATCCAACCGCCGCCATTTCCTTTGGAGTGTTTGAGCAGGACATTCGCGACCACGCCGTCGCCGAGAAGGACGAGCAGCATGGTTCCGATCAATTCAGCAGAGAATACACTCATGGCTTGGTGCGTTGGTTTGGGACAGGCCGAACGCTAGCAACGGGCTGCGCGGGAGGTAAAGCGGTTCCTCGGCCTGGGGAAAGAAGCGAACGTCGCCGGACGGCCGGTTGGGAAGCATCGCCGGGGCGGAGGGAACGCGTGTTTTTCAACTGCATTGCCCCTGTCCTTCCTGTTCAATCTCCGCCATGCACACCATCACACGCCGGACTTTTCTCACCCGCACCGCCCTGCTCTCCACCGCCGCCACCCTCGCCCCCGGCGCGCTGGCCGTGGAACCCTTCCCGCGCACGAAGCCGAAACTGATGCTCGGTCTGGCGGCGTATTCCTTCCGGCAATACTTCAAGGAAGGCAAAGGCACCGACCCGAAGACCGACCCGGCCAAGCGGATCGACATGCTCCAGTTCATTGACTACTGCGCGGCGCACGACTGCGCGGCGGAAATTACGAGCTACTATTTTCCCGCGAAATTGACGGAGGAATTTTTGCTCCAGTTCAAACGTCATGCTTTCCGGCGCGGCGTCCCCTTCAGCGGCACGGCCGTGGGCAACACCTTCACCCACCCGCCCGGCCCCAAGCGCGACGCCGAAATCAAATTGGTGAAGGAGTGGATTGACCACGCCGCCGTGCTCGGCGCGCCGCACATCCGCATTTTCGCCGGGGAAGTCCAGCGCGGCACCACGAAGGACGAGGCGAAAAAATTGTGCATCACCGCGCTCGAAGAATGCGGCGACTACGCCGGCAAAAAAGGCATCACCCTCGGCGTGGAAAACCACGGCGGCATCATCACCAACGCCGCCGACCTCCTGGAAATCATGCAGGCCGTGCGCTCACCGTGGGTGGGCGTGAACCTCGACTCGGGAAATTTCCACACCGCCGACCCCATGCACGACTTCGCCCTCTGTGCCCCCCACGCCGTGAACGTGCAATGGAAGTCAGAAATCCAGCCCGCCGGAGCGAAGGAAAAGCAGCACGCCGACCTCAAACGCATCGCCACGATCCTACGCGACGCCAACTACCAAGGCTGGGTCACGCTGGAATACGAAGCCCCCGAAGACCCTTACACCGCCGTCCCCCGTCTGCTGGAACAGATGCGCGGACTGCTGGCAGGATAACGCGGCCGGCCAAGTTCATTTTGGCTGCGCTCGTTGAGCAGGGACCGGAACCCGGTTGCATCTGGACACTGTTCTTAAACGGCGAGGTGACGGAAAGACCAGCGTGGTAGGGCGTCGTTGCTCCGCGCGCGCCGGGCCAGCAGCGTAGGAGGCGTGCGGAACGGGCGTGAGCTTCACCCCGGCGCGCGCGGAGCGACGACGCCCTACCCCCCGCCGTTGATCAACAACAGTGTCAAGATGTGCCTTAGGAACGGGTGTGATTGGAAGTGGCGGACACTCAGGCCGGAGCCCGGGCGTCTCGCCCGCCAGAGCGTGCAAAGGTTTTCCACCGCCCCACGCGGTCTGGGCTATATGGCATCTGGTTCCATTCGGGCGGGCGGGACGCCCGGCGCTCCGGCCCGCCTCTTCCAATCCCACGCCTTCAAACCAACCGACTAATAAAAAAGGCGCTCCTGAAAGCAGGAGCGCCTGAGCTACAGCGAGTCAGAACTACGGTCCCGCAGGACGCAAGTAATGGAGCGAACCGTTGTCATCACCGTGCCGGAGGAACTCCTGCATGGTCACCGTGGTTGTCTGGTGTGTGCTGCCATCCATCGTCACCAAGTTGCCGGCGTTGTTGCCGTGAATGGAGTTGGTCCAGCGGTAGTTCAAGGAGCCGGCCGCCGTGCCGCTTACCAGCACGGAGTTGTTGACGCCCGCCGAACAGCCCGTAGCGGCGGTCCCGAAGTTCAGGTTCTTGTCATTGTAAAGAATGTGCTGCTGGGACTGCTCTAAGGACAGACCGCCACCGGCGTAACCCGCGTCCAAGTTGAGGGCAAAACTCACGGCGTTGTCGCGATACGTAGGATTGATCAACTGCGCCCAGTCACTCGCCTGCAATACTTTCTTGTGCGCGGCGCAATTGAGAATTTTTGGCGTGACCAGCTCATTCGAGAGGAAAATGAAATCAGACCACGCATTGGCCGCCCGGGTGCCGTTGTTATCGGGGCGAAGCCCGCCGTCAGCCACCGTCACGCGCCAGTGGACGTTGTTGCGGTCGCTGTCGTTGACCCAGATGAGCGTGGCCAGTCCCATCTGTTTGAGATTGTTGATGCAACTGATGCGCTGGGCCTTGGCCTTGGCCTTGGCGAGTGCGGGCAGGAGCAAGCTGGCGAGAATCGCGATGATGGCAATCACGACCAGCAATTCAATGAGCGTAAAGGCAAGTTTCCGTTGTCGTTGTTCGGTCATAACAAATGTGTTGGGTTTCGGGAGAAATACTGCGGGGACATGCTGGCCTTGTCAATTGCCGTCCCGGAAAAACTCAGAAATAATTTTCAAAAACGTCGGGAATAAAAAAGGCACCCTTGCGGGTGCCTTCGTTAGAAAACGATTGCGGTCTCAGGGATAGATTAAACGCATTTGGCCGGCGGATTCGATATGGCTGTCAATCTGGCGCTGCAGTCCTTTGTCCGTGACCTGCTGCACGCTGCCGTCACCAAGGCCGAGATTTCCCGCCTTATTGTGGATGCCAGAGCCGGCCAACGAAGGCGTGGCGGCCGTGCCCCAGGAATCGGTGGTGTTGCCAGCGGTAGCAGCGTTGCGATCCATAATCGTCGGAGAGCCGCCCACGATGTTGCGGTCACCAGAGAGGATGGTCTGGGGCTTATCCTCGGCACCATCAATGCCGGCCATATAGCTCAAGCCGCTGTTGTCCTGACCATTGTTGCCACCACCGAAGCTCAAGGTAGCGCTGTTATTCAGGAAGTCTGCTCGTTTGACCTTGTTGCCGTCGCTGTTGCAGACAAGAACCTTGGGCGTCGACAACTCGTTCGACAGCGAGCGGTAGATGTCCACGGCCGTGCCGCCTGTGGTGGCAGGCGGCGTCACAGTGCCGCCATTCGCCACCGTGGTGTTAAAGGGAAACTTGTCTTCGTGATCGTTGGAGAACAAACGAAACGAGAGGCCGACCTGCTTCAAATTGTTCACGCAACTGATGCGCTGAGCCTTGGCCTTGGCCTTGGCGAGCGCCGGCAGGAGCAAGCTGGCGAGAATGGCGATGATGGCGATCACAACGAGCAACTCAATGAGGGTGAAGCCCGCCGATTTGGATTTACGAATTTGTGTCATAATTTTTCTGCAATTGTTTGGGTAACAGTCCGCGCACTTTATGTTTTAACGCGCGGCTGTCAACAGGTTTCAAAAAGTCTAGCACTGATGGTGCCATGAGGAACAGGCAGCATTTGCAGGGCGATTGCGCATGTAATGCTTCCCTCGCGTGTGAGGCTCACGCAACAAGCGCGAGGGTCACGCACCAAAAAAAGGCCGGGCTTGCGCCCGGCCTTTGACGAACTAAAAACGAAGGTTAGAGAATCAACCGATAGTAGCGTGCGCCCCCTTGGATCGGCACGCGGTTGGTCGGAATGGGAACGGGGTACGGGCTGGTGGTGGTGATGTTCGACCAGACAACGGTGGCCGGCGAGTTACTCAGGTAGAAGGCCCCCTGAAGCGTCTGCACACCGATGTTGCCACAAGTATTGGTCACCGGGTTGTTCCAACTAAGCACCAAGTTGGTGCCGGTGCGGGAGTAGAACAAGCGGTTGGTCGTGAGGACGTAGGTGCAACTCACGCC
>JAYVNY010000049.1:0-3917 GCA_043758205.1 Akkermansia sp. | reverse complement strand
TTCCGCTCCGGCTTCATGCACCACAACCTCGAATGGCTGCACGATCTCGAGGCGGATTACGATTGCTCCACCTTCGACACCGATCCGTTTGAGCCGCAGCCCGACGGCGTGGACACGATTTTTCCGTTTTGGGTTTCCGGGCCGGGCCGGCCCGGCTACGTCGAGCTGCCCTACACGCTGGCGCAAGACTTCACGCTTTTCCTGCTCTTGCAGGAGGAGAGCATTGAGATTTGGAAAAAGAAGCTCGACTGGATCGCGGCGCACGGCGGCATGGCCATGCTCGACGTGCATCCCGACTACATGGATGTCCACGGGCCCGGCGAGCCGGGGCAGTCGTATCCCATCGCGCGCTACGCCGAGTTCCTCGATTACGCGCGGGAGAAATACGCGCGCCAATACTGGTCGGCCTTGCCTAAGGAAGTCGCCGCACTGGCCCGGGAGCAACTTGCGTCCGCCGCAGCGCAAGCTGCGTTAGTGGGACAGGCGCCCCCGCCTGTCGCCAGTCCTGCAAGCTCCCCCGCTTGCAGTTCTGCAGGCGGGGGCGCCTGCAAGACCAAGAAGACTGGCGAGGGCGCCAGTCCCACTACGCCGAAGCGCCAGAAAATCTGGATCGACCTCGACAACACGCCGCACGTCCCGTTCTTCGAGCCGATCATTGACGAGTTGCGCGCGCGCGGTTTTGAAGTGGTGCTCACCGCGCGCGATGCGTTCCAAGTCTGCGAACTCGCCGACCAAAAGGGCGTGCGTTACACGAAAGTCGGACGGCACTACGGGAAGAACAAACTGGTGAAGGTGCTCGGCCTGTTCTACCGCGCCTTGCAACTGCTGCCCTTCGCGCTCCGCGAGAAACCCGATCTCGCGCTCTCGCACGGCGCACGTTCGCAGATCATCATTTCCAACCTGCTCGGCATCCCCACCGTGCTGATGGCCGACTACGAGTTCGCGCAATACCCGCCGCTCATGCGCCCGAGGTGGGAGATGGTGCCCGAGGTGATCCCGAGCCAGGCGCTCTGCGCCCCGCCCGAGCGCATCCGCAAATATCCCGGCATCAAGGAGGACGTGTACGTGAGCCGGATGCGGCGCGACCCGAACTTTCTCAGCGCGCTCGGCATTCGCTCCGAGGAGATGCTCATCACCGTGCGCCCGCCCGCGACCGAGGCGCATTACCACAATCCGGAGAGCGAACAGCTTTTCGTCCGCTTCATGGAACTGGCCTGCCAGGAAAAAGATGCCCGCATCGTGCTGCTCCCGCGCAACACCAAGCAGGGCGAACTCATCCGCAAGAACTGGCCGCAGTGGTTTGGCGCAGCGCGCACCGTCATTCCGCGCACCGCCGTGGATGGTTTGAACTTGCTGTGGCATTCCGATCTCGTGGTCAGCGGCGGCGGCACCATGAACCGCGAAGCCGCCGCGCTCGGCGTGCCGGTCTATAGCATTTTCCGTGGAAAAATTGGCGCGATTGATCATCACCTCCAGCAGGAAGGCCGGCTCGTGATGATCGAGACCACCGAGGATGTGGAGCAGAAAATCAAACTCGCCCGTCGCTCGCGCAACGGCCACGCAAATGGTGTGACCACTAAAACGCTCAAAGTGGTCGTGGATCACATTGATGACATTGCTCGCATTCAGGCGAAGTAATTCCCCCATGTCCCAAACCCTCAAACTCATTCTCGTGGCCGGCGCGCGGCCGAACTTCATGAAAGTCGCGCCGCTCATCCACGCCGCGCGCCGTCACAACGCGGACGCCCGCGCCACCACGCGCTTCGACTGCCGGCTCGTTCACACCGGCCAGCATTACGACGACGCGATGTCTGAAGTTTTCTTCCGCGAGCTGGGCATCCCCAAGCCGGACGTGAACCTCGGCGTAGGCAGCGGCTCGCACGCCACGCAGACGGCGAGCGTGATGGTCGGCTTTGAGAAGGTCTGCCTCGCGGAAAAACCGGATTGGGTCGTGGTCTTCGGGGACGTGAACTCGACCGTGGCCTGCACACTGGTCGCGGTGAAGCTCGGCATCAAGGTCGCGCACGTCGAGGCGGGCCTGCGCAGTTTCGACCGCACGATGCCTGAGGAGGTGAACCGCGTGGTGACGGATTCCATTTCGGATCTGCTTTTCACACCTTCCGAGGATGCGAATCTTAACCTCCGTCACGAGGGAATCCCTGACGCCAAAATCCAACTGGTCGGGAACATCATGATTGATGCGTTGGTCGCGAATCTCGAGCAAGCCCGGGTCCGGTCCATTCTGCGCGATTTGGAAATTCGGCCGCGCGAGTTTGTTTACGTGACCTTGCACCGCCCCGCGAACGTGGATGAAAAACCCGCCTTGGAAGGGATCGTCCGGCGGTTAAAAGCGCTTTCGCATCAACTGCCGATTATTTTCCCGGTGCATCCTCGGACCGGAAAGATGTTGCAGCAATTTGGAATTGAACTGCAGGCGCAGAATGGCATCCGCGTGCTGGAACCGGTCGGCTACCACGACTCCCTGGCGCTCACAGAAAATGCGCGCTTTGTGCTGACGGACTCGGGCGGCTTGCAGGAAGAGTCCACGTTTTTTCGCACGCCCTGCCTGACGCTCCGGCCCAACACCGAGCGACCTGTGACCGTGACGCTCGGCAGCAACCGGCTCACGACGATTGACCGGCTGGAGGAAGACATGGCCGGCGCGCTGGCCAGCCGGCATCCGCGTGGAATTGTTCCGCCGTTGTGGGATGGATTCACTTCGGATCGCATTGTGAAAGCGCTGCTCATCCCGGCATGAAGACGTTGGCGCAAACTCTGAATGCCGCTCGGTACGTGCTGATCACTCCGGCGCGGAATGAAGCAAAGTTTATTGAGGGCACGATCCAGTCCGTGGTGGCCCAGACCATCCCGCCGGCTCGTTGGATCATCGTGAGTGATGGCTCCACGGACGGGACGGATGAAATCGTCACAAGATATGCGCGGCAACACGGGTGGATTGAGCTGCTGCGCATGCCCGAACGCGAGACGCGGCATTTTGCGGGCAAGGCGCGGGCGTTCAATGCGGCCTACGCGATGTTGGCGAACGAGGATTTTGATTTCATCGGCAGCCTCGATGCGGACCTCACTTTTCAACCGGACTACTTTGCTTTCCTCCTGGCTCGCTTCGCGGAGAATGCGCGTCTGGGTCTGGCCGGCACGCCTTTTCAGGACGTGGCTCTGAAATACGACTATCGCTTTGTCAGCATCGAACATGTTTCGGGCGCCTGTCAGATGTTCCGTCGCCGTTGTTTCGAGCAGATCGGTGGATACGTGCCGGTGCCGTCCGGGGGAGTGGATCACATCGCGGTCGTCACCGCGCGGCTTAAAGGGTGGGAGACGCGCACTTTCACGGAGCGCGTCTGCGTTCACCACCGGGAAATGGGCTCGGCCCGGCACAATTGTTTCAGCCGTTGCTTTGCGTGCGGCCACACGGACTACGCGCTGGGCGGTCATCCGTTGTGGGAGCTGTGTCGCGGGTGCTATCAAATGACGAAACGCCCGTTCATTGTGGGTGGCATGCTGACGGTGGCGGGTTACATGGCGGCGTGGTGGCGAGGAGAGGAACGGCCCGTCACGGCGGAGTTTGTTTCGTTTCGACGCCAGGAGCAGATGACGCGGCTGCGGCACTTCTTTCAACGCCTCGTGCCCGGCCGGCACGCGCATGATGCACCGGAGCACACCGCGAACCCGGCTAAGATGACGGCCAAGTAACGGCAGCCCATGTTGATCATCAATGCCGACGACTGGGGCCGCTCCGTTTTGGAAACAGACCGCGCCTTCGATTGCTTTCAGAGGCAGCGCATCACGTCCGTGAGCGCGATGGTTTTCATGAGTGATTCAGAGCGCGCCGCTGAGCTGGCGCGGCGTTCCGGCCTCCCGGCCGGGTTGCATCTGAATCTAAGCGAGTCTTTCACAGG
>JAYVNY010000048.1:0-20376 GCA_043758205.1 Akkermansia sp. | reverse complement strand
GGGGCTGTTGCGCAGAATCCATTCGCGGGTGGCGTGGATGTTCTTGCCGGTGCTGAGGTCCATGACGGTGTCCGCGCCCCACTTGGTGGCCCAACGCATTTTCTCGACCTCCTCCTCGATGCTCGACGCGACGGCGCTGTTGCCGATGTTGGCGTTGATCTTCACGAGGAAGTTGCGCCCGATGATCATCGGTTCGGACTCGGGGTGATTGATGTTGTTCGGGATGATGGCGCGGCCGGCGGCGACTTCGGAGCGGACGAATTCGGGCGTGATCTCAGCGGGGATGCGTTGGGGGAAACGGCGGAAGATGGAGGGAGAGTAATCAGTAATCAGTGGGTCAGTAGTCAGTGAAAGTTGAGCGCTTCCGGCGTGCTGCTTGTTGAGGTCGTTGCGAACAGTGTCCTTCGACATTTCGGCAATCTTCGCGCGCCCGATGTTCTCGCGGATGGCGATGAATTCCATCTCCGGCGTGATGATGCCCGCGCGAGCGTAGGCGAGTTGCGTAACAACCTTGCCCGCCTTCGCGCGCAGCGGACGGCGGCGGTTGCTCGTCAGTCCGGGAAACTCGACGAGGCGATTCTTCTCCGCCTTGCTCGCGTATTCGGCGTGCTTGCCGGAAAGATAGCCATCGTCCTGCGGCTTCACTTCGCGTCCCTCAATTTCCTCAACGTCGCCGCGCTGCAGAATCCAGTTGCGGCGCAGCGCGGGCAGACCTTCGTCCGACGATCCGGTGAACGCGGGATCGCCCCACGGCCCGGAGCAGTCGTACACGCGCACCGGCGCGTTCTTCGTCACCGCGCCTGTGTAAGATTTGGTGTCGCCCAGCTCAATCTCACGCACCGGTACTTGCACGTCGGGGTGCAGTGCGCCAGGCAGATAGACGCGTTTGCTGGCGGGCAGTTGCTCGCTGCTATGTGGCTCGAATGAATCTTTGGATGCGATCATAGTTTTACCAGGGGAAGCCGGGAGAGTGGTTTCAATCCTTGCGCCGGCATTATCCGGATCAAGTGACGGGTCATTTGCACTCGCGTGCAAAACTCTCAGCGTCACCGCAAACAATTATCGCGATGATTTGGCTCCCCGAGTGCGGCGACGATGTGGGCCGGGGTGGGGCAAGTCAAGGAACGCGAAGCGCGGCGTTTTCGCCCGCGCGGCGGAGAGGAAGTTGGGGTGGCCGACGGGATTCGAACCCGCAACAGCCAGAATCACAATCTGGGACTCTACCATTGAGCTACGACCACCAACCAAGGGCGAAGAAAGTAGATTTCTCGCCGGGAGCCGTCAAGCACTCCGCTTGGAAGACTCGAATTCGCAACGCCAAACCCGCCCTTGCCTCATGCCAGCAATTCTCGTAGGACTCCCGCGCGGCTCACACCCGCGCACAAAACTATGTCATTACTTGCAGGAAAACTCGGCATCGTCTTCGGGGTCGCCAACAAACGCTCCATCGCCTGGGCCATCGCGCAGGCGTGGCACAAGGCCGGCGCGCGCCTCGCCTTCACCTACCAAGGCGAGCGGTTGAAAGAAAATGTCGAGGAACTCGCCGGCACCTTCGGCGCGGACACCCTGCTCATGCCGTGCGACGTGACGAAGGACGAGGACATCGATCTGGTGTTCAAGACCGTGGGCGAAAAATTTGGCAAGCTGCACCTGCTCCTGCACTCCGTGGCCTTCGCGCCGAAGGAAGCGCTGGAAGGCGAGTTCGTGAACACCACGCGCGAGGCGTATCGCATCGCGCATGACATCAGCGCCTACTCGCTCGTCGCGCTCGCGCGCGGGGCGGCTCCGCTGATGACCGAGGGCGGCAGCATCGTCGCGATGAGTTACTACGGCGCGGAGAAAGTCGTGCCGCACTACAACGTGATGGGCGTGGCCAAAGCCTCGCTCGAAGCCAGCACGCGCTACCTCGCCTACGATCTCGGTCAGAAAAAAATCCGCGTGAACTGCATCAGCGCCGGGCCGGTGCAAACGCTGGCCGCGCGCGGCATCAGCGGTTTCAGTTCGATGATGAAGCACTACGAGGAGCACGCGCCGCTCAAGCGCAGTTGCACAACCGAGGAGCTGGGTTCCACCGGCGTCTTCCTCGCCAGCGACGGCGCGGCGGCCATCACGGGTCAGGTGCTGTACGTGGATGGCGGTTACCAGATCATGGGCATGTGAGCGCGGAGCCGGAACTTCGGTAACAATTCAGTCTGGAACGCCGAGCACCTGCTCGGCGATTCCATTTACACCCCCACCCACTTCATCCCGAAGCGCAGCCAGAGCGGCAGCGTGGCGAAGCTGGCGAGTGAGGTGCCGAGTACCACACGCAGCGCCGTCGCCGGATCGCCGCCGTAGTGTTTCGCCATCACGATGGGGAAGACGGCGCACGGCATCGCCGCCTGGATGACGATGATGCGTTTCAACTCCAGCGGGCAGGGCAGAAATTTCGCGAGCAGCAGGAACAGCACGGGTAGCACACCGAGACGCAACAGGCAGCTTGTGCCGAACAATCTTCCGCCGCGCGCGCTCCGGAATTCATGCGCGTAGTCGGCCATCGTCGCGCCGATCATCAGCACGCCGAAGGGAATCGCACATTGCCCGAGCAAGTGCGTGGTCGTGCGGATAAACGTCGGAACCTGATGCGCGCCCAGAATGAAATTCAGCGCGAGCGTGACCACGATGGCGATGAGCGGGACGTTGAAAACTTGGCGCCAGTTTTCTTTGAAAGAGCCGCCGCCCAGCGTCATCAGGCCGAGGCTCCAGATGGCGACTTCCACGCCCACGTTATGCACGAAGAGCACGGCCACGGTCTGGCCCGCGATCTCTTTTGGAAACAGCGCGAGGATGAGCGGCAGTGGGACGTAGCCGTAATTGTAAGTGGCCACGACGAAGCGAAAGGTGCGGCGCGCGCGGTTGTCGTCGAGTCCCGCCGCGCGTTGCAGCAGGCGCGCAAACGGCAGGCCCACCGCCACGGTGGCGAAGCCGACGAGCGGCGGCAGCCAGACGTTGCCGGGTTGCGCGAAGGCGGCGTTGCCGAGAATGGAATCGAAGATAAGGCAAGGCGTCAGCACGTTGACGGTGACGCGCAGCAGGCTGGCGTCGGCGTCGGCGGTGAGCCAGTTCACCTGGCGCAGCAGCGCGCCCGCGCCCGCGATGCAGAAGATCGGGAGCACGGCGGTGAGAACGGTGAGGAATTCGCTCACGCGTTTTGGAAAAGATGCGCGAGGAGAATGTCGAACTCCACCGCCTGCACCTGCCGCAAAATGCTCACCGACGCCGCGTCCTTCGCCTGCTCGGCTTTTTCCACCGCATCCACGAAGGCCAAGGGATCCCACTGCCCCGCGCTCAAAAGTTCATCGTTGCGGCCCGCGCGTTCCGTCATCAGGCGGAAGGCTTCATGCTGGCCCACGCGGCGAAACCAGTATCTGGCGTTTTCGTAATCCGGCTCACGGCGGTGCAGGATGCCGTGCAGCCAGCTTCCCTCGGGCGTTTCAATGTGCTGGGAAATTTCGTGCGATTCGTCGAGGTGATCGTGCCAGAGGAACGCGGCGCTTTTCAGCAAGGGTTGCGCTTGGGTCGGAATATTTTCGCGCTCGAAAAACGCGGCCAGTTTGTCGGTCAACTCTTTCAGCGGCATCGCGCCCTCGCGCCGCTGCCGCCCGAGCGCGGGCGGCTCCGGGGTGACGAGCAAGTTTTTGAATTGGGCGAACTGTTGGGCGGCATCAGCCATGTCGAGACGCTACGGGAGCGCGATGAATCGGTTCAAAGATTTTCGTGGCGGTGGGGCGTCGTCGCTCCACCACGTCCATCCGTGGGACGATCACTCAATCCGGTACAAATCCGTCTTCGTCCGCAGGATGAGCGCATTGCCCGTGACCGCAGGCGAAGCCATGAAGCCGCTGGCCAGTTTGTTCTCCGCAATTTTCTCGAACGTGCGTCCCGGCTTGATGACCGTGGCCTTGCCTTCTTCGCTGAAAAAGTAGGCGTGGCTATTCGCGAAGATCGGCGACGCCGAATAATTGCCACCAATGCGCTCGGTCCAAACCTCTGCGCCGGTTTTCGCGTCCACCGCCGTGACGATGCCGCCGTCGTTGTTCATGTAAATCACGTCGTCCACGAGCAGCAGCGATGGCTTCTTCGATGCCGCCTTCGTGAACTTCCACGCGAGGTGCGTCGCCGTGACATCACCTTTGCCGCCCGGTTTCACGGCGAGCAACTGGCCCTGCGACCAGCCGCTGGGAAAATAAATCAACCCCTGCCCGATGACCGGGCGCGTGCCGCCCGAGTGGCTGCTGCGCTCCTCGATGCGCCAAAACTCCTCGCCCGTCAGCGGCTCGTAGCCATAGCAGGCGTTCGCGCCCTGGCTGATGAGCAGCGGCTTTCCATCGAACGTGGCGACGTGCGGCGTGGCGAAACATTTGCGGAAATCGCCCTCGGCCTTGGGTTTGCCATTCGCTTCAAGATCTTTGAAATCAATCGAGCGGTCCTTCCGCCACGCCGTTTTGCCGGTCTTCTTGTCGAGCGCGATGATGAACTGCGCGTCGCTGCCATCGAAGTTCATGATTAACAAGTCGCGGTAGATAATCGGCGACGAGCCGGCCCCGCGATAGTGGTTGCACTCAATGTCGCGGCGTTCCCACAAGACTTTTCCCGTCGTCGTATCCAGACACGCCGTGCCCGGCGAACCGAAGGTGATGTAGAGGCGTCCCTCCTCGAGGACCGGCGTGGGCGAGGCGGGGGAATTCGCGGCGTGATGAAACTGCGGGCGCTCGACCTCGAACCGCTTTTCATCGCGCAAAATTTTTCCCGAATCCGCATCCACGCACACGACGAACAACTCCTTGGCATCCGGCGTGGCGGTGGTGAACCAGATTTGTTTTCCCCACACCACGGGCGAGGACCACGCCTTGCCGTGGATGGGCGTCTTCCATTTCACGTTGTTTGTTTCGCTCCACGTCACCGGCGGTTTGGCGTGGGCGAGGGCGTGGCCGTTTTGATTTGGACCGCGGAACTCGGGCCAGTTCGAGGCGGACGCGAGCGAGCAAAATCCGAGGACGAGCAAGTTTAGGAAGCGCATGGGAAAAAGTTCACACCACACGACGGCTTCAGGCAAGAACGGGATTGGCCGTCTTTCGGTTCGTGTCGTTCCGGCTTTCCGGTTTGAGGGTGCTTCGCCCGCCCTGAAAAAAATTGAACATTTTTCCGGGTCGAAAATCCAAGCCTTCCGAACCGCAAGAATAAGCGGGTGCGCCTCTTTACAAGGCGGCGGTGAGTTGCTATTTGCTGCCCCGCTTCCGCCCGGCGCACCCGGTCGGAGACGGTTCACACAGGTTCCAAACGAGCCATGATTAAAGTCGAAAATTTGGTCAAGACCTTCGGCACGAAGCGCGCCGTCAACGGCGTCTCCTTCACCGTGGAGCGCGGCGAAGTGCTGGGCTTCCTCGGGCCGAACGGCGCGGGCAAGTCCACCACCATGCGGATGCTCACCGGCTTCATCCCGCCCACCGAGGGCCGCATCACGGTCGGCGGGCATGACATTGGCGAGCAGCCGATTGCGGCCAAGAAACTCATCGGCTACCTGCCTGAGAGCGCGCCTGCTTACACGGACATGACGGTGAGCGGCTTCCTCTCGTTCGCGGCGGAATTGCGCGGCCTGCGCGGCGATGCGAAGAAGCGCGCCGTGGATCGCGCGGTGGAAATGTGTTTCCTCGAAAACGTCCGCCATCAAAGCGTGGACACGCTCTCGAAGGGCTACCGCCATCGCACCTGCTTCGCGCAATCCATCATTCACGATCCGGAAATCCTCGTGCTCGACGAACCGACCGACGGTCTCGATCCGAATCAAAAGCATGAAGTGCGGCAGCTCATCCGCCGCATGGGCGAAAAGAAGGCGATTATTTTCTCCACGCACATTCTCGAAGAAGTCGAGGCGGTGTGCGCGCGCGCCATCATCATTGATCGCGGACAGATTGTGGCGAACGGCACGCCGCAGGAACTCAAGCAGCGTTCCGATGTCGCGGGTGCGGTTTCGCTCCGCGTCATCGGCGTAGGTGCCGACGCGGTGAAGCAAACGCTCGGCGGCATCAACGGCGCGAGCAAAGCCGCCATCGTCAAAGAGGAAGCAGGCGTCGTCTGGGCGCGCGTGTATCCGAGCGACAAATCGAAGAACGGAATCTTCGCCCGCGCGGTCGCCGAAACGGTCACGCAGGCGAACTGGAAATTTGAAGAACTGCACACCGAAGAAGGCCGGCTCGATGAAGTGTTCCGGCGCATCACCTTGCCGGACACGGCGGGCGGAGCCACCAGCCACGACAACAAAGTTACCGGGAGCCATCAATGAGTGACTCAATTCGACACACCTGGACCATCGCCAAGCGCGAACTGACCGGCTACTTCGCCTCGCCCGTCGCCTACGTGGTCATCGTCATCTTCCTGCTGCTGATGGGTTTCTTCACCTTCATGCTCGGCGGGTTTTTCCGTGCGGGCGAGGCGTCGCTCCAGTTCAGTTTCTTCCGCTGGCATCCGTGGCTCTATCTGTTCCTCGTGCCAGCGGTCGGCATGAGATTATGGGCGGAAGAACGGCGGCAAGGCACTTTGGAATTGCTGCTCACCATGCCCATCACAGCGTGGCAGGCCATCGTCGGAAAATTTCTCGCGTCGTGGCTGTTCCTCATCCTCGCCTTGGCGCTGACGTTTCCGGTGGTCATTACCATCAGTTACCTCGGCGATCCGGATGCGGGCGCGGTGTTCTCCGGCTACGTCGGTAGCGCGCTGCTGGCAGGTGCGTATCTGGCGGTGACGTGTTTCACCTCGGCGCTCACGCGCAATCAGGTCATCAGCTTCATTCTCTCCGTGGTGATTTGTTTCTTCCTTATCCTCTGCGGCTGGGAACCCGTCACGGACATGCTGGTGAATTTCTCTCCGGCGTTGACCAAACTTGTCGCGAGCTTCAGCGTCATGCCGCACTTCGCGGGTTTTCAGAAGGGCGTGATTGATTCGCGCGACCTGCTCTTCTTCCTGTCGGTCATTGGCTTCTCGCTGTTCCTGAACGGCGTGGTCATCCGCAACCTCCGCGCCGGCTGATTATGGGCAAGAACGCAAAACGTCGGAAGGAAGCGAAGCTACAGGAGAAGCTGAAGCGCGCCGGCGCGGGCCACGAGCATTGTCACCATGAAGGGTGCGATCATCAGCACCATGAACATGCAGCACCGTCGAATATCCCCCTAACCATTCCGCAGAGGCTTTTGGAAACAACTGACCGATGAAACAGAAAAAAACTGAAACGCTGTTGTACTCCGCAGTCGGTGTCGCCGTGATGTTCGTCGTGGTCGTCGCGATCAATCTCATCGGCAACGCCGCCAAGACGCGCGTCGATCTCACGGAAGGAAAGCTCTACACGCTCTCGCCCGGCACCAAGGCGATTCTCAAGAAGGTGGATTCACCGGTCGAGGTGCGCTTTTATTTCTCACAGAGCGAAACACGCGTGCCGTCGCAAATCCGCACCTACGCCGCCGAGGTGGAAGATTTGCTCGAAGAATTCCGCGACGCGTCCGGCGGGAAAATTCGCGTCCGCAAAATTGATCCAAAGCCCGACAGCGACGCCGAAGAAGCTGCGCAGGCGGACGGCATCGAAGGCCAGCCGGCCGGACCGCTGGGCGAGAATTTCTACTTCGGCCTCGTCATCAGCCTCGATCCGGAAAAGGTGCCGGTGGCGCTGCAACTCGAACGCGAACGCCTGCTCGAATACGACATCGCGCGCGCGCTCGGCCAGGTCATCGCCACGAACAAGCCGCTCGTCGGCGTGATGACCCCGCTGCCGATGTTCGGCCAGCCGGCGAATCCGATGATGATGCGCATGGGCCAGCAGGGCGGCGGCCAGCGCCCGTGGGTTTTCATCCAGGAACTGAAGCGCGACTACACCGTGCGGCAGGTGCCGATGGACGCGGAGAAAATTGATGACGACATCCAGGTGCTCATCGTGGCGCATCCCAAAAACATCACGGAGAAGGCCCAGTTCGCGATTGATCAATTTGTACTGCGCGGCGGCAAGTTGCTGGCGCTGCTTGACGCGATGGGCTTCCTCGACCGCGACCAGTCGCAGCCGAACAATCCGCTCGCGGGCATGATGCCAGGCGCGGGTTCCACGCTGCCGAAGTTGCTGCCCGCGTGGGGCGTGACCTTCGACACGACGAAAGTTGTCGCCGACTTGTCGTTCACCAAGAAGCTCTCGTTCAACCAACAGGAGCAGCCGCAGGATCGCCCGACGTTCCTCTTCATCAATCCCGACGGCATCAACAAAGAGGACGCGCTGACGGGGCAGCTCGACAATTTGCTGTTCCCGGAAGCCGGCGCCTTCGGCGGCACGCCCGCGACGGGGCTGAAACAAACCGTGCTGCTGCACTCGACGAAAAAGTCTGAACTCGTGGACGGCATGACGGCGCGGTTCTCGCCGTCGAAAACGGTGAACGAATTCAAAGCCTCGGACAAAGAAATGCCGCTGGCCATCCGGTTGCAGGGCAAATTCAAGACGGCGTTTCCTGAAGGCAAACCGGCGGCGCCGCCCGCAGAAGGCGAAGAAAAAAAGGACGAGAAGAAACCGGCGGACGGTTCGCTGAAAGAATCGAAGACCGACGGCGTGGTCATTCTCGTGGGCGACGTGGATTTTATCTACGACATCATTTCGTTCGACCAGCAGATGCTCCAGTTCGGCGTGGCGAATCCGGCGAACGGCAACTTCGCCTTCGCGCAAAACATGATCGAGCAGTTGTCCGGCGATGTGAATCTCGTGGGCACGCGCTCGCGCGGGGCGTTGCGTCGGCCCTTCACCGTGGTGCAGAAGATGCAGGTGGAGGCGCAGGATGAATTTCGCGGCACGATTACCAAGCTGAACGCGGAGCGCGAGGCGGCGCAGGCCAAGCTGCGCGAGCTTCAGGGCAAGAAGGAACCCGGTCAGCGACTCATCGCGTCGCCGGAGCAGATGGCGGAAATCAAGGCGCAGGAAAAACGCGAGCGCGAAATCGGGCGCGAGATTCGGGACATCAACAAGCGATTGCGCGAGCGCACCGAGTCGCTGGAGAACAAGGTGAAGTGGAGCAACATCGCGGGCGTCCCCGTGCTGGTGGCCGCCGCCGGAATTTTTCTCGCCCTCGTCCGCAAACAACGCACCAAGGCACAATGAACCGCAAGCAACTCACACTTTTGATTGTTCTCGGGGTCGTCCTCGGCGGCCTCGGCTACGTGGTCTATTCCAAAAAGCAGCGCGGCTACGAGCGCGGCACGGACGGCGAGCGCGGGCAGAAAGTCCTGAGCGGCGTGCCGGACAGTGCGATTCGCGACGTCGCACAAATCATCCTGAAGCAGGGCGCAAGCGAAGTGAACCTGGTGGTCGCGAACGGCGGTTGGACGGTGAAGGAGCGCGGTGGTTATCCGGCGAATTTCAACAACATCAGCGAACTCGTGAAGAAGCTGTGGGACTTGAAAGTGACGCGCGCGGTCGAGGTCGGGCCGTCGCGCCTGCCCGTTCTGAAATTGACCAAGGCCGACGGCACGCTCGTGGAGTTGAAGGATGACAAGGGCAAGTCGATCGCCGCGCTCACGCTGGGCGCGCAGCAGACGGCGAAGGCGGCGCAGGAAGATTCGCCGATGGGCGGCGGCTCGTTTCCGAGCAGCCGTTACGTCATGCGCGGCGACGACCTCAAGACCGTGGCACTGGTCAACGATCCGTTGAACATTGAGACCGCGCCGGAGAACTGGCTGAACAAGGACTGGTTTAAGGTGGAGCGCGTGAAATCCGTGGCCGTGGTTTTCCCGAACGCGACGAACAACTGGAAGCTGGTGCGCGAGACGGATGGCGCGGAGTGGAAGTTCGCCGCAACGAACGCCGCGGAAATTCTCGACGGCAGCAAGACCGGGGCGTTGAACAACCTGCTGGGCTCGGCTTCGTTCAATGATGTGATCGCCGATCCGAAACCGGAGACGACCGGGTTCGACAAGCCGGTCATGGCCACGGTGGAGACGTTAGATGGCTTCACCTACGTCATCAAAATCGGCAAGGCCATCGGTGATGCGGAAGGTGGCAATCACGCCTTTCAAGTCAGCGTGAGCGCGAACTTGCCGAAGGAACGCACGCCAGGCAAAGACGAGAAGCCCGAGGACAAGAAGAAACTGGATGACGCCTTCACCGCGCAGCAAAAGCCGTTGCAGGAGAAACTGGCGGCGGAGAAGAAGTTCGAGAACTGGACCTACACCGTGCCGAAGTGGAACCTCGAAACCTTGCTCAAAGAGCGGAAGGATTTCCTCGCGGAGAAAAAAGACGAAGCGAAGAAGGACGAGGCGAAGCCGCCAGGTGCGCCGTAGTGCTGTGGCGGCGGGCATCTTGCCCGCCAGTGAGGGCCGGCTTCCAGCCGCCCGAAAAAAGCCACACCTCGGAGTGCGCGTAAAAAAACTCCGGCCCGCGCTGACCATGTCATGCTTCTGCCGCCGGGCTGGAAGCCACGGCTCACTGGCAAGCAAGGATGCTTGCCGCCACAGTTGCCCCGCCCTGCCCTCACACGTAGCCTCCGGCCATGCACTTTCGCTCCCTCATTGGCGCGCTGATGATTTGGCCGCTGACGTTCTTCGCCGCCGAACCGTCGGCTTCGACCAATCTTTACGAGCGCCGCGCGGCCCACGATCCCAACGGCATCGGACTGTTCTACATGGGCCGCGAGATCGCGCACGTCATGGGGCATCCGGCGGCGGACTGGCTGGAGCGTCCCGAACGCGAGCAAGAGGAAAACACCCAACTGCTCATCGAGAGTTTGAAGTTCAAGGCGGGCGAACAGGTCGCGGACATCGGCGCTGGAACCGGCTACCTCACGCGACGCATGGCGAAGAAAGTTTCACCGGGCGGGCGCGTGTTCGCCGTGGAGATTCAGCAGGAGATGCTCGACTTGCTGACCAATAATCTCAGCCGCATCGGCATTACCAATGTTGTTCCAGTGCTCGGCACCATCACCGATCCGAAGCTGCCCGCCGGCACGCTCGACACCATCATCATGGTGGACGTGTATCACGAGTTCGATCACCCATTCGAGATGACGGCGGCGATGTGCCGGGCGTTGAAGCCCGGCGGACGCATGGTGTTCGTGGAGTTTCGAGCTGAAGACGCTCAAGTGCCGATCAAGCGTGTCCACAAAATGACCGAGGCGCAGGTGAAGAAGGAGATGGGACCGCATCCGCTGGAGTGGAAGGAGACCATCGGCGCGCTGCCGTGGCAGCATGTGATTGTCTTCACGCGCCGGTGAAGTGGACGGGACAACCATGACCGCGCGAGCAGGCCGGGAATCTTTTCGCCACGTCCGGCGTTCACGCCCCGCTGCGCTTCTGCCGGATTAAATCCAGGAACTCCGCCCGCGTCCTCGGGTCATCGCGGAAGCTCCCCAGCATCGTGGAGGTCACGGCGTAGGAGTTCTGCTTCTGCACCCCGCGCATCATCATGCACAGGTGTTGCGCCTCGATGACCACGCCCACGCCTTGGGCGTTGATCAGCTTCTTCACCACCTGCGCGATCTCGAAGGTCATGCGCTCCTGGATTTGCAGCCGGCGCGCGAAGACATCCACGAGCCGAGGCAGCTTAGAGAGGCCGATGACCTTCTTGCGCGGCAGGTAGGCGATGTGGCACTTGCCGAAGAACGGCAGCAGGTGGTGCTCGCACAGGCTGTAGAAATCTATGTCCTTCACGATGACCATTTCATCCGAGGTGGCCTCGAACAGCGCCTCGTTGAGCACGGTGGCCGGGTCGGTCTCGTAGCCGCTGGTGAGAAAGGACATGGACTCCGCCGCGCGCTTGGGGGTGCGGAGCAATCCCTCGCGCTTGGGGTCTTCGCCGGCCAGTTGGATTTGGCGTCGTACCAGTTCGGCAAACTCGTTTTTCTGTTTTGACGTCATGGGAGGCGAAATTCGCGCACGGCGCGGGAGCCGTCCAGTTTTTTGCCCGCCGTTCAGAATGAAGGCCGGGTTCCGCCAATTATTTTTAATAAAACATTCAGCCGCCGGAAAAAAATCTTCCACATTGTCACCAAAGGGACTAAGTATTCCCCAGCCCAAACAAAATCCGAAACCCAGTGCCAACCGCTTCGCAAAAATGGTCCTAGTCTAAATCCGTCTCCACATGAAAAAAACATTCGCTCCCCTTACCCGTTCCGGCGGTCGCTCGCGCACTGGCCGGTGGTTTCAACAGGCGCTGGTCATGGCTGCGGTGCTCTGCGGCATGGGCAGCCTTCAGGCGGCGATCTCCGTCGGCAGCGGCGGCACCGGTGTCCTGCAATTTAACAGCGCGCCATTAGTCACTGAGTGGTCCTCCCGGAATGTGCAGCCCAACACCGGTGCGGCCATCACCACGGTCGCCGGCTTGAACGCGCCGATGCAGACCAACCTGGCCTCGGCCATTTCCACCGTTCTCCCGACCATCGCGGGCTTTGCGCAGAACAACAACGCCTCTTGGGATTCCATCAATCTTCGTATCCAGACGCGCCCCACGGGCAACAGCTACCAGATTCTGATGGGGCAGTTCCAAAACAACAGCGGCGGCGCCTCGGCCCAAATTACCATTGCCTTCGACGGCACGATAAACGCCGCGGCTGTGGGCGAAGCGCCCGGCTGGGGTGTGTTCTACAACCTGTCCGGCCAGACAAATGAATGGGTTCCCATCCCCGAGTTGTCCGGTATTGAATTTAACTACTCCACCAATGTGACCGTGACCCTCGCGAGCAACTGGCTTTCGGGCAATATTCTTTATCTGGCTTTCGCGGACGACAACGCCAACGGCATCACCGACCCCGGCTACGCGATTGACAACTTCCAACTGACGGCCGTGACGCTCAACATCACCCCCGTCGTCATCACCAACAGCCCGGCCAACGCCACCGTGGCGGAACGGGGTTCCGTGACCTTCACGGTCGTGGCGGGCGGTTCGCCGCGCGATTATTACTGGCGCAGCAATGGCGTCCCGGTTCCAGCCGCCAACGCGCCCAGCTATACGATCCCGTCCACCCCTTTCTCGGCCAACGGAGCGGTCTATTCCGTGGTTGTCTCCAATTCACTCGGCGCTGTGACCAGCGCCGGGGCCACGTTGACGGTGACGGCGGACACCACGCCTCCGACCGGCGTGTCAGCCACCGCCACCACCAATGGCACCGTCGTCACCATCGTCTTCACCGAGCCGATGAATCCGCTCTACAATGAGCTCGGCAACTTCCGCTTCTACCTCACCGGCACCGATCCTATTGCCACCGAGTTCTTTCCCGACACTGCGACCATCGTGGGCAACACGGCTACGCTCACCTTCAACATCTCGCCGTTCACCGATGGCGTGAACTACTCCATCGAAATCCGCGACCTGTTCGACACCGCCAACACACCCAACCTGATCTCTCCGTACCCCACGGTGCTCCCCATCCGCCGCGATCTGCTCCTGATTGAACTGACCGGTCCCAACAGCGTGTGGCGCTTTGCCCCCGACACGGAAACCAATCTTTTCGACACCGGCTGGGAAACCATCGGCTATACCGAGACGGGTTGGTTGAGCGGCGAGTCCGGCATCGGTCGCGACGCGTCGGCGAACGTCCCGCCGTTGGTCACCGGCAACGCCTTCGGGCTGCCCCCCTATCCCACCAACGACAGCCGCGCGGTGTTCTTCCGCCGGAACTTCAACCTGCCCGCCAGCGCGGTGGGTGCCACTCTGCGCTTCCGCCATTCCTTCGAAGACGGCGCGGTCATTTATCTGAACGGTGTGGAAGCCCGGCGCGTGAACGCACCGGCCGGCCCGCTGTCCGTGACCAGCCGCGCACCCGTGGGTGCGGCAGAACCCGTGGTCCCCTCAGGTGAGCTTTCGCTCACGACTTCCAACCTCGTGGCCGGTGACAATCTGATCGCCGTGGTTGTCCTCCAAAACGGCCCCAACAGCTCGGACATGGAAATGGCCATGGAACTGGTCGCGAACATCGGCACCTTTGCCGCTGGCCCGCCCTCTATTGCCACCCAACCGGCCAGCCAGACTGTGGTGGAAGGGGGCACTGCGAATTTCTTCGTCGTCGCCGATGGCGCGCTCCCGCTGCACTACCAGTGGAGCCGTAACGGCACACCCATCGCCAACGCGACCAACGCGTCCCTGAACCTGACCGGCGTGTTACCGAGTCATGCCGGCGACTACCGCGTGACCGTCACCAACAACCTCGGCTCGAGCAACAGCGCGATTGCCGTCCTCACGGTCAATGCGGATCTCACCAACCCGGTCTTCGTCAGCGCCACCGGCCCCACGAACATGAATGTTGTCGTCGTGACTTTCTACGATCAGGGCGGCTTCAATCTCGCCGACTTGCAGAACCCGGCCAAGTATTCCATCGGCCTGACCGCTGGCGGCGGCGCGCTCGCCATCTCCTCGGCGGTGGCCGCGGCGTCCGGCACGAACATGGTCGTGACCCTCACGACCACCACGCCCCGGCTGGCCAACCAGAATTACACCGTGGCCACGACGGTTACCGACCGCTCGGCTGCCCTCAATCCGGTGACGCCCTCCTCCCGCCCCGTGGTCGCGACCGTGATTATCTTTGGCTTCAACAAAGTCTGGCGCTTCGACGAGTCGGGAAACAACCTCGGCAGCCTGTGGTCTGGGGTGGGCTACAACGACAGCGCCTGGCCTTCCGGCGCGGGCTTCCTGGCCTTTGAAAACTCGCTCGCCCCGCTCACCTTGTTCACCAACCTCGCGGGCGGTACTGGCACCAACACGTCGCTCAACCTCACGAACCAGACTTTGGCCGGCATCGGCGGCACGAACATCACGTTCTACTTCCGCACCACCGTGGCCAGCCTGCCCTTCAATCCCAGCGCCCCGGGCAACAGCATCCAGGCCGTCTCGTATTTCGACGACGGCGGCGTGATCTACGTGAACGGTTCCGAAGCCCTGCGCTACAACCTGACCAACTCGCCAGTGGCGCTGAACTACACCAACCTGGCCACCGTCGGCTCGACCGAAGGCGCGGGCGGCTTGATCACCTCGAACCTCACCGGCTTCGTGCAGGGCAACAACATCATCGCGGCGGAAGTCCACCAGAACGCGATCAACAGCTCTGATGTCGCCTGGGGCATGCAGCTCGAGGCGACCGTGACCACCTTTGGCTCTGGCTGCCCGACGCTGCGCATCGTGAACAACGGCAACGGTACCCTGACCCTGATCTGGTCCGGCGCGGCGACGCTGGAGGAAACAAGCACGCTTCAGACGCCGAGCGTGAACACCGTCTGGGTGAATTCCGCCCGGGTAAATGGCGTGGCGTTCGCGCCGAGCGGCACGAGGTTCTACCGCCTGCGCTGCCCGTGAGGCGGATTCAAAAAATCCAAGCAAGAATCAAAGGCTCCCGGCAACGGGAGCCTTTTTTGTTTTCCTGAAAACACTTCCCGCTACACTCCGCGCCGTGAACATCAAAACTCTTTGCTCGCTCGCGCTCGCCGCGCTCGTTCCCTCGCTTGTTTTTGCCGCCGCGAAACCGTCGCTCAAACTCGTGGCGGAAAACTTCGTCTCCCCCACCGCGCTCGCCCCCATTGATGGCGGGCGCTGCCTCGTGGCGGACCAGCTCGGCCAAATTTATCTGCTGAACAAGGACGGAAAACTCGCGGAGAAAACGGTGCTCGATCTCACGGGCCGCCTGGCGAACCACAACACCAACGCCTTCGACGAGCGCGGGTTGTGCGGCCTGACCGCGCATCCGAGGTTTGCCGCGAACGGAAAAATTTACGCCTACTACAGTGCCCAGCTCCGCGCGGGGGCCACGACAAATTTCGACCACACCGCGCGCCTCTCGGAATTCACCGTGGCCAAGGACGGCACTGCCGGCGGCGAGCGCGTGCTGCTGGAAATCGACATGCCCTACTTCAACCACCACGGCGGGCGCCTGGCCTTCGGGCCGGATGGTTTCCTCTACGTGAGCGTGGGCGACGGTGGCAACGGCAACGACGTGGATGCGCCGGCCAAGAACGGCGTCCAGGTCCACGGCAAAGCCCCCGAGGGCAACGGCCAGAGCAAAACCACGCTGATGGGCAAAGTCCTGCGCCTCGACGTGGACAAGAAGGAAGCGGGCCACGAATACGCCGTGCCGAAGGACAACCCGTTCGTGAACGGCGGCGGACGGGCCGAGATTTTTGCCTACGGCTTCCGCAATCCTTGGGCGCTCTCGTTTGATCGCGGCGGCGAGCGCGGCCTGTTCGTCGCCGACGTGGGCCAGGATTCGTGGGAGGAAATTGATCTCGTGAAGAAAGGCGGCAACTACGGCTGGAACTTGCGTGAGGGTTTCGTCTGCTTCAATCCCAAGGACGCGCGCAAGCCACCGGAGGAATGCCCCAAGGTCGGCGCGAACGGCGAGCCGCTCATCGATCCCATCGTGGCTTACAAAAACTTCCGCAAGTTCACCAAAGACCCGGACGCGAAAGGCATCAGCATCACCGGCGGCTACGTCTATCGCGGCCAGGCGATCCCTGCACTGACCGGCCAATACATCTTCGGCGATTGGTCGCGGAATTTTGTGAAGGCCGATGGCGTGATCTACACGGCCACAAAAGGCGCAGACGGGAAGTGGACGATGGCCGCGCTGGAGCTCGCCGGGAAAGCGGACGGCGCGATTGGCCAGTTCATCCTCGCCTTCGGAGAGGACGCGGACGGCGAACTCTACGTCCTGACCAACACCACCAGCGCGTTGCGCGGCAAAAATGGCAAGGTGTGGAAGCTGGTCGCGGAGTAACGACCGGTTGTTTTGCGACGGCGGCGCTCTGACGGAGCGCCGCCGTTTTTTTTGCGGTAATTCACTCCGCCGCCCACGCCGCTTCCACCGACTTGACCAGCGCGGCCACGCGCATCGCGAGCGGGAAATCCGAAGGCGCTTCCAGCGTGTAACCGAGTCGCGTCTGGTTTTGAAAAAGGTAAAACGCCTCGGGCCATTCGGGGCGCAGGGCTGGATCGATCTCGGGGCGGATGATGCCGCCGCGCGCCTCACGCCCGTCAATCAACTCGCTGCCATCAATGGGACACACCGCGCGCGCCGCCTCGATCATCCGGGGCGCGAGCGACGGACGGTGGTCGGGGTTCAATTCATAAACGTAAAAGCCGTGGGCCTCCCAGTCCTCGTGCAGGCAGAACGTCACGTCGAAGACGGGCTGGCGTTGCAGCCACGCGACGTGCGCGCGGATTTCGGCGGAGCGCAGGCTTTTGTAATCGCGGTTCAAGTCGAGGCCGGCGGCGGACTCGCGGGTGTTGCGCGGGAAGCCGGTGGGATTCAGGCAGGCGCAGAGCCAGATTTCGGCATCATCAGGCCAAAGATTATCCCGCAGCAGCTCGCGCACGGCGAGCGGGCCAGCCGGCTCATCGCCGTGAATACCGGCGGAAAGATAAATCCGGCGGTGCGCGGCCGGCGCGGCGCGGCGAAACGCGGGCAGGCTCCACTGCGGCGTGACGGCGATGTCCTCGATTTGCCAGCCGTGCGCGCGCGCCCAGTGGCGCTGCTCTTCCATCACGGTTTCGATGGCGATGGTTTCGCCGAAGTAACGTCCGGCGTTGCGACCGAGCCGGGCGGAAACAGGCGCGACAGGCGCGGGCGAAGAACGAACATTTTCCATGGGCGCGAGAATTTAGTGGGCGCGCGACGCGGCGCAAGTCCGGGGTGGTGCGACGGGGAACCGCCGGTTTCACCGTGCCGGCCCTGCCGCGCCAGGGACTGCCCATCGAGCCCCTCAGATTAATCCGGCTGTGAACAGCGGCCCGTCGGCACTGGCTTCAATCCGCTTGTCCGCTCTCCCTCCGATGATAGCTTTCGCGCCGTGAACGAAGCCGACGCTGCCGAACGCAAACCACTCAAGATGGTGGAGTGTGGCGCGTGCCGGGTGAAAATTTTCATCCCGTCGGGCCTCCTGCCGTTCGAGAGCATTCCCTGCACGAAGTGCGGCCATCCGGTGCTCATGCCGATGACCTTCCGGCAGTTCGAGCTGCGCTCCATAATCGCTTCCGGCGGCATGGGCACGGTGTATCGCGCGTGGGATTTGAATTTGAACCGCGAGGTGGCGGTGAAAATGTTGAAGCGCGAAATGGCATCGGACGAGGAGGTGCTCCAGGCTTTTTATCGCGAGGCCCGCGCCAGCGCCTCGCTGAATCACACGAACATCATCCACATTTACACGTTTGATGAGTTCGAGGGACAACCTTACCTCGTGATGGAACTCGCGGACACGGACAGCCTTGACAAGCAGATTGACCGCGAGGGCCGCGTGCCGGAACTGCGCGTGCTCGATGTGGCCATCAAGATCGCCTCCGCCCTCGACACCGCCCTCAAGCGCCACCTGCTCCACCGCGACATCAAGCCCGGCAACATTCTCTTCAACGCCGACGGGGAGCCGAAGCTCGTGGACTTCGGACTGGCGCGCGACGCGGCGGACGAGTCCGCCGACAGCGGCGTGATCTGGGGCACGCCGTACTACGTCGCGCCGGAAAAGATCCGCCGCGAGCGCGAGAACTTTCATTCCGACATGTATTCGCTGGGCGGCACGTTGTATCACGCCATCACCGGGCATGTGCCGTTTGAAGCGCCCACGGTGGAGGAAGTCATTTCCGCGCACGTCAGCACGCCGCTCACGCCGCCGATTGATGTGGTGCCGGAAATCACGCAGGCCACGAGCGACGCGCTGATGATCGCGCTGGCGAAAAATCCCGCCGAGCGTTTCCGCACCTACGACGATTTCATCATGGCCTTCGAGTCCGCGCGCAGCCAGTTGCTGATGCAGCAGTTCCAAGGTCAGCAGGAGCCGGACGCCGGGGCGCGAGCCGAAGGCAAAGGCTGGTGGAAACGGTGAAGCGCCTGGGCGGTCCTTCAGCCCGCCCGCACGTTTGAGGAGAAAATTTCTGGCGAACAACAGGGACCGGCGGTTGCGCCCGCTCCAAACGGCCTGGCCCGCGCGCCGTTGACTTGCCTTCCTTCGCCCTCATACTTCGCGCGATGAATTTCGACATCTCGCAACTCCTCGAGAATTGGGATTATCAACCCGGACAAATTGTGGTGCGCCGCCTCAAAGGCCGCGACGGGTTGGTGAAAATCCAATTGCGCGTGGACCTCGGCCTGCTCCAGATGAACGCCGAAGGACGGCCCGACGGCAAGCTGCCGCTCGGCCATCCCTCGCTCTTCGAGTATCAGCAGGCGCGCTTGCAGAAGCACCTGGCCGAGCACGGCAGCGACGACGGCTTCAAGCTAGGCGCGGAGGATGTTTCCAAAATCCAACTCGAGGCGCTGCAATTTCATCACCGCTACATCTGCCTGTTGGAGTTGAAGGACTACGCGGCCGTGATCCGCGACACGCAGCGCAATCTCGCCGTCTTCGATTTCGTGGCCCGCCACGCCGAGAGCGACGAACTCTCCTGGGCGCTGCAACAATTTCGCCCGCAACTGCTCCTCATCCAGGCCCGCGCACGCGGCAATGAGAAGCTGGACGCCAAGCGCCATCGCGAAGCCGTACAGGAAATCGAGCGCGCCATCACCGAGGTCAAACAGTTCTTCACCGAGATCGGGCGCGGCGACGCCGAGCCGACCGGCGAAGTGCAATACCTCGAAAACTGGATCAACGAGATCAACTCCTCACGCCCGCTCAGCAAGCGCGAGAAACTCGAGTCCGCCTTGAACGACGCCGTGCGCGCCGAGAATTACGAGAAGGCCGCCGAGGTCCGCGACAAGCTCCGCAAACTTCCCGAAGAATAAATCATGCCCCTCGCCGAACAGCTCCAGCAGGAAATCAAAACCGCCATGCTGGCCAAGGACGCCCCGCGTTTGCAGGCGCTCCGCATGTTGAAGTCCGCCCTCGGCTACGTGCAGATCGAGAAGAAGGTGGACGCCCTCTCCGACGCCGACTTCCTCGCCGTGGTCCAGCGCGAGGTGAAAAAACGCCGCGACTCCGCCGAGCAGTTCACCACCGCCGGACGCGCCGAACTGGCCGCGACCGAGACGTCGGAGATCGCCGTGCTGGAAATCTTCCTCCCCAAACAACTCCCGCCGGAAGAACTCGAAGCCCTCGTCCGCGCCACGATTCAAGAACTCGGCGCCACGGACAAAAAGCAGATGGGTGCCGTGATGAAAGCCGTCCAGACGAAAGTCGCCGGACGCGCTGACGGCAAGACCATCAGCACCCTCGTGGGCAGGCTGCTCCCGTAACCCCCGGAGCGGCGGCGCTAGTGTAGTGTCCCGCAAATAGATGCACATATCCGCTGGCTGTTTAAGCATGGCGGATGGCACGTAAAAGTCTTGCGGTCGTTCTCACCGCCGCAGAACAGCTTCGTTTGCAACAATGGGTGCGGGCCAGTTCCACTCCGCAGCAGGTGGTGCTGCGCGCCCG
>JAYVNY010000047.1:0-18268 GCA_043758205.1 Akkermansia sp. | reverse complement strand
TCCGGCGCGGGCGGCGGCGTGAGAGGGTTCGCCTCCGCCGTGACCACGGGCTTGGGCGGCGGAGGCGGCACGGGCGAGGCGAGGCCAGGCTGCGTGAAGGGTTTCTCCTGGGCGTAAAGGGACGTCGCGCACGCAAGGACGAGCACGCCGCCGGTCAGGAATCGGCTGATGGTTTTTGGTTTGGTTTTAGTCATCTGGTTGTGCGTTCGAGTTCTGTTTGTTTTGAGTGAATGAAATTCTCTGCGTAGCTGCTCACCATGTTCTCGTTTTTGTCTGCCCGAAATTGTTCTCACACGAAACCGGTCGGCTTCAGTTTCGTCATCGCCTCACGACGGAGCGCCCGCTGGTTCCGGCTCCGCTTCGGTCTCGGGCGCGGCCGGCGGTTTTGGTGCGGCGGGCGTGGCTGGTTCGTGTCCGCCGTGCGCCTCGCCGCCCTTGCCCCGGTAGGCGTGGACTTCAAGAAACTCGATCAGGTGCTCGCGCAGTTTGTAATAGTCCGGGTGTTCCATCACTGCCTTGCGCTCGCGCGGGCGCGGGAAATTTACTTCGAGCACGTCGCCCACTTCGGCTTCGGGACCGTTGGTCATCATCACGATGCGGTCGGAGAGGAACAGCGCCTCGTCCACGTCGTGCGTCACCATGAGCGCGGTCTTCTTGTCTTTGCGCCAGAGTTCGATGAGCACCTGTTGCAACTCGAAGCGCGTGAGCGAATCCAGCATCCCGAACGGTTCGTCGAGCAGCAGCATCTTCGGCGAAAGCGCGAAGGCGCGGGCGATGCCGACGCGCTGCCGCATCCCTTGTGAAAGCTCGCCCGGCCTTTTGTGCATCGCGTCGCCCAAGCCCACTACTGTGAGGTAGTATTCCACGATCTGTTTGCGCTCGGCCTTCGTCGCCGTGAAAAAAACTTGATCCACACCAAGCATCACGTTTTCAAACGCTGTAAACCAAGGCAGCAAACACGGCGACTGAAAGACCACGCCGCGATCCGGCCCGGCGCCCACGAGTTCCTTGCCCGCGAGAATGATGCCGCCTTCCGTCACGTCGCTGAGGCCCGCGAGCATCGAGAGCACCGTGGACTTGCCGCAACCGGAGTGGCCGATGAGCGTGATGAACTCGCCCTGTTTGATCGAGAGGGTGAAGTTCTTGACGATGATCGCCGGGCCTTTTGGCGTCGGGTAAATCTTCGAGATGTTGGAGAGTTCGACGTAGGCGCTCATGCGAAAAGCTCCTCACGCCAAGGGTGGCACAGGCTACCAGCCTGTTCCGCTGGGCTACCAGCCCAGCGGAATGGGAGGGAGCATCCTTGGAACGGCTCGCGACTGTCTCGCCGACGCAGCCCCCGATCTTCCGCCGAGCTGGCAGCCCGGCGGCCCAGGCAGGTTGCCTGTGCTACCTGCGGTCGCAGCGCGACCGCTTTCACCTTTGCGTCCTTCGCGGCCTTCGCGTGAGGCGTCATTCGACCTCCACCATTTCAATTTTCACTTCGCTGCGGCGCAACGCCGTCTTGCGACGGTTGAACGCACCACGCGGCATGGACAAATCCTCCGGCTCGATGTCGGGCAGAATCAGCTTCTTCGTCAGTGCTATTTTGCGTTCGCCCTTCGAAGAGAGCAGCCAGTCAATGATGTCGCGGCGCAGCAGTTTGAAATGGTCGTCGTGGTTCAGTCCCTTGCGGTCGCGCGGGCGCGGGATGTCCACATGGAACGAAGGCCCGAGCGTGGCGTTCGGTCCCGCCGCGAGCGGAATCACGCGGTCGGCGAGCAGGATGGCCTCGTCCGGATCATTCGTGATCAGCACGATGGTCTGGTCGTGCAACGAACGGATGCGCGCAATCTCGTCCTGCAAGTTCGCGCGCGTCAGAGCGTCGAGCGCGCTGAGCGGTTCGTCGCAGAGCAGCACCTTCGGCAACATGGACAGCGCGCGGGCCACGCTCACGCGCTGCCTCATGCCGCCGGAAAGTTCACTGGGCCGTTTCTCGCGCGCGGGCGTGAGGCTCACCATTTCGATGAACTTCTCTGTGTGGGCAACGCGCTCCGCTTCCGACTTCTCCGCGAAGACCTGATCCACCGCGAGCTTGATGTTCTCGAACACCGTCAGCCACGGCAGCAGGGAATAATTCTGAAACACGATGCCGCGATCCGGTCCCGGCCCGCCCATCTCTTTTCCATCGAGCGTCACGGTGCCGGTGTCCGGCTTGAGCAAGCCCGCGAGCAGCGACATCAGCGTGGTCTTGCCCGCACCCGAGTAGCCGACGATGGCGACGAACTCGCCCTTCTCGATGGAGAGGTTGATGTCCCGCAACACCGCCGCGGTGCCGAAACTCTTGGAAACGTCTTTGAGTTCAAGAAAGGCCATACGCTCAGGCAGTCTTGAAGCGCTTCTCCACCACGCTCATCAAGCGGTCGAGCACGAGGCCCACGATGCCAATCGTGAGGATGCAGAGGATGATGCGCGAGTAGCTCCCGGCGTTGTATTCCTGCCAGAGAAAGCCGCCGACGCCGGGGCGTCCGGTCAACATTTCCACGGCGACAATCACCAGCCACGCAATGCCGAGCGACAAGCGAAAGCCGGTGAACATGTAAGGCATCGTCGCCGGCAGCATCACCTTGAACAGCGTCTTGGTCCGCGAGAGTTTTAACACCTTCGCCACGTTCAAATAGTCCTGCGGAATCGCGCGCACGCCGACCGCCGTGTTCATCACCGTGGGCCACATGGCGCACACCGCGATGGTGAACAGCGCGGCGGCATCGGACGCGCCGAACGCCGTCTTGCCCGAGCCGTCCATCAGCTTCACGGAACTGAACAGCACCAACCCGAGCGGAAACCACGCGAGCGGAGACACCGGCCGCAGCACCTGGATAATCGGGTCCACTGCTTTCGTGAAGGTCTTCGACAGCCCAAGAAAAAATCCCAGCGGCGTGCCGAGCAGCAGTGCGATGAAGTAGCCCTGCGCCACCAGCCAGAGCGAGAGCGTGGTGAAGGACAGGATGCCTTGATCCAATTCGCCACGCTTCGCGAACGGCTGCGTGATGTAAGGCTTGCTCGCTGTCCACGTTTCCTTGGGCGTCGGGAGATCGGGCGAGATGCCGGTCTTCACGGACTTCGTCACGACATCGCCAAAGTCGTCCTTGCTCTTCTTTGTCTCGGTGTGTCCGGCGGCGATCTGCCAGATCACGAGGAACGCAACGAGGCCGACCAGCGGGAGCAGAAACGCGTCGAGCTTGAACCGTTTGATGAATTCCATGTTCAACCTTTGAGACTCTTGACCGCGAAGCCGGCGGCGTAGGCTTCCAGATCACTCTTCGGATCAAATTTTCCGCCGTCGAAAAACATCTCGGGCTTCTCGTCCGCGCCGCCGTGGGCGTAACCGATTTCCTTCATCGCCTCCTCGTAGATGTCGGCGCGCATGACCTGTTTCGCCACGCCCGCATAGTCGGGAGCGCCTTCGGTGAAACCCCAGCGGCGCAGTTGCGTGAGCCACCACTTGGCATATTTCGCCTGCGGGTAGTTGCAGTTGCGGTCGCTGAAGGTCATGTAGTTCGGGTCTTTGAATTTCCGCCCGTCACCCATGATGTATTTGCCCTGCAACCGTCCCAGCAGCGTCTCCGGCGGGCAGTTGATGTAAGTCGCGGCACTGACGATCTTCGACTGCTCCTCGCGGTTCTCCATCTTGTCGAGCCACACGCTGGACTCATGCAACGCCTTGAGCACGGCCTTCACGGTCTTGGGATTTTTCTCCGCGAACTCGGCGGTGAAGGCGCAAACTTTCTCGGGATGATCCTTCCAGATGCCTTGCGTGGTGATGGCGGTAAAACCAATTTCCTCATTGATGGCGCGCGCGTTCCAAGGTTCGCCGACGCAATAGCCGTCCATCTTTCCGACCTTCATGTTCGCCACCATCTGCGGCGGCGGAATGGTGATGAGCGAAATGTCCGCGTTCGCGCCGCTCGCGCTACCGGGATGCACGCCGCCCGCCGCGAGCCAGTAACGCAGCCACATCGCGTGCGTGCCGGGCGGAAAAGTCATGGCAAACGTCATCGGCGTGCCGCTCGCTTTCGCCGCGTCCACCAAGGGTTTTAACGC
The DNA here is from genome assembly GCA_043758205.1 of Akkermansia sp. Classification (GTDB taxonomy): domain Bacteria; phylum Verrucomicrobiota; class Verrucomicrobiia; order Limisphaerales; family SIBH01; genus JANNGC01. The sequence continues at coordinate 14,185 of JAYVNY010000047.1, read as the reverse complement.
CTTCGGATCATCCGCGACTTTCCCGGCGAGTTCTTTCTTGAGCGTGATGGCCTGGCCGTTGCGATTGAGAATCCACGGCACGATCATCGGCTTTTTCGGCGCGCCGCCGAGGCCCATCGTGCTGGCGATGGGCATGCCGAGGAGCATGTGCGTGGCCTGCAAATCGTCGTTGGAAAGCGAGTCGCGGATCGCCGCCCAGCTCGCGCCCTTCGCCACGGTGGAGTTGATGCCGTATTTTTTGAACAGCCCCTTTTCGTGCGCGAGGATGATGGAGGAACAGTCCGTGAGCGCGATGATGCCGAACTTCAGGTCCGCCCGCTCCGGCGCGTCATTCGCATACGCGCTGCCCACCCAGCCCTTTGGCAAGCCCGCGAGCAAGGCGGCCGTGCCGGTGAACTTCATCGTGCGACCGAGAAAGTGGCGGCGGGAGAGGGACAACGAATTGGAGTTCCGTTCGAGTTTTTTCATTTTTTCACGGGGCTTGAAAATCGTATGCCGGGCAACCACACGGCCAACCACGGCGCTTCCTCCCTTAGCTGCCGATGTGCCAGCCGCCGCGCCGGATGCGCTCGCGAGGCGGGAAGTACGTTGTGATTTCGATGAGTTGGTTTCATGGAACAGCGCACAGAGGCGCGGAATGATGAATTTCGCGGGACGCTGGCGATGCCAACTCGGCGCGATGCGGACGCGACGTGACCGCGCATGAATGGTTTGTGGGCAAAACCCCGCGCGCGATGCTGTGGACTTTTGAGCAGCGTGCGGATTTCGCGCGCGAGTTTTGCCACTTCCTCACGCGCTCCCCGGAAAGTTGCTTTCACCCGCCGGACGTTTCGCTAGCCTTGCGCGCATGAAGTCCATCGAATGTTCCGTGAGTCTCCATCCGTATTTCAAAATCCGTCCCGGCCAGCACGACGCCGCGCAGGCGTTGCTCCGGGAGTTCGTCGCCACGACCGCGAGCGAGGACAGGATGCTCTACTACGAATTCACTTTGAACGGCGACATCATCTTCTGCCGCGAGGCCTACGTCGGCGCGGAGGGCGTGCTCGCGCATCTCACGAATGTCGGCGCGCTCCTGAAACGAATGGAGAGCGTCGCGGACCTGACCCGCCTCGAAATCCACGGCCCGGCGGAGGAGTTGGAGAAATTGAAAGGCCCGCTCGCCACGCTGAACCCGGCGTGGTTCACCTATCAATGCGGCGTGCGGCAGTGAGGGCCGGAGCGCGGACCGCCGAGTCCGCGTGTTCAAAATGCCTCACGCCAAGGGCGCGAAGGACGCAAAGGTTCGGATTGGTTCAGGCTGGAGCGCCGAGCATTGCTCGGCACGAACGGGCAGATTTCCACCCAAGGCCGAGCGATGCTCGGCGCTCCGGTCCCCTTTCACGCCCTTGGCGTGAGGCACCCTTGGCCGCTCCGAATTCCGAACACGCGGACTCGGCGGTCCGCGCTCCGCCTTGCCTTGGAATTTGAGATTTGAAGTTTGTTTGGATCTTGGAGCTTGGGATTTGGATTTTATTTCCCCGCTCCCTTAGTCTCGCGCCCATGACGAAAGTGCAGCGCCAGCCAACCTCACAAAAAATCTTGAACCGCCCAGCCACGGCAAAAAAGAAATCTTCTCAGCCCGTCAGCGTCATCACTGGCGCGGCGGGCTTTCTCGGCTCCCATCTCACCGACCTGCTCATCGCGCGCGGGCACAAGGTCATTGGCATTGATAATTTCATCACCGGCTCGGTTGAGAACATCCATCACCTCAGCGGCTCTCCGAATTTCAAATTCATCCAGCAGGACGTCACCGAGTTTTTGTTCCTCCACGAAGCGGTGAATTATGTGTGGCACTTTGCGTCGCCGGCGTCGCCGATTGATTATCTCGAAATCCCGATTCAGACGCTGAAGGTCGGTTCACTCGGCACCCACAAGGCGCTCGGGCTGGCGCGGCAGAAAGGCGCGCGCTTCCTCATCGCCAGCACGTCGGAGATTTACGGCGACCCGCTGGTGCATCCGCAAAAGGAGGAATACTGGGGCAACGTCAACACCGTGGGTCCGCGCGGTTGCTACGATGAGTCGAAGCGTTTCGCCGAGGCCATGACCATGGCCTACCATCGCGAACACAAAATCGACACGCGCATCGTGCGCATCTTCAACACGTATGGCCCGCGCATGAGACTGCGCGACGGCCGCGTGGTGCCGGCCTTCATGGGCCAGGCGCTCACCGGGAAACCGCTCACCGTCTTCGGCAAGGGCCAGCAGACCCGCAGCTTTTGCTACTGCTCCGATCTGCTCGAAGGCATTTACCGCCTGATGATGAGCAACACCTCTGACCCGGTGAACATTGGCAACCCGCAGGAGCTGACCATTCTGGAATTCGCCGAGCGCATCATCCGCCTCACCAACTCGAAGAGCAAAATCATCTACAAGCCCCTGCCGCAGGACGATCCCAAGCAGCGGCAGCCCGACATCACGCGCGCGAAAACGATCCTCAAGTGGGAACCGGTGGTGGAGCTGGAGGATGGTTTGAAGCGCACCATCGAATATTTTCGCGACCGGGTGTGATCCTGGTCGTTCATTCGCGCGGGGCTATTTTTTTGCAGGAGCCAGGGGCGCGATGCGCAGGAAATCAAAACGCGCCTCCGCGTTCTCTCCGCCCCCGACCGTCACGGCCACGCGGACGGCTCGGTCCCACGGCGGCAAATGTTTCCCGCTCGCGTCGGCCTCGAGGTCGGTCCAGGTCTTGCCATTGGTGCCGTAGGCGAAGCGGTATTGTTGTCCGCCCCGGGCGGTGAGGCGCAGGAATACTTTCTCCGCCTTGGGCGCGGGCACCTCGGCGATGATTTGCTGCTGGCCCCGGGCGCGATGCCACACCTGCAATTTGCCGTCGCCCACGGCGACACCCGTGGCGTTGGCGCGGTCTCCCACGGCGGCCAGCCCGGCCACTGTTCCCGGCTGGGTGCGGTTATCGAGGGACGTGCTGGCGACGAAATCGCCGGTCGTGATGGAGCGCGCCAAGATGCCGCCGAGCCAGTCCTGGGCTTGGTCCGGTTGCGGACGGAGCGTAAGAAAATTCTTTTGCACGCGCACGCGAGGCTCGTCGCTGACCGGCCAGTTCCAGCCGGGTTTCAAAACGGAGCCTTTGAACTCATCTTCAAATTTCAATTTTACCCCGGACGCCGCACGGCCTGACGGCGTGGTAACGCGGCTGCTCGGGCCTTGGCCGTTGTTGATCGTGGGCCAGCCCTCCGCGCCGAACTTCACTTCATCCAGCATTCCCTCGCGCCCGGTGAACACGGAACTCTTCGCTGAATAGGCGTGGTAGAGAAACCACGAGCGGCCCTTCTCATCCGCCACGATGCTGCCATGACCAGGGCATTTCCAATCGGCGTTGCCCGCGACGATTGGGTTCTGTGGATTCTTCTCCCATGGACCGTGCAACGACTTCGACCGGGCGACTCCGACCGCGTAGTTGCAACCCGTGCCGCAGCAACCGCTGCCGGCGTAGAACAGGTAAAACCACCCGGCGCGCTTCACGATAAACGGACCTTCGATGACCGCGCCCTCCCACGGTTTGTCGTTGCGCAAAATTTCCTTCGGCTCACCGACGAGCTTTGTCCCGTCTTCACTCAGCGGGGCCATCCAGAGAATGGTGGGCAGCTTGCGGCTGTTCCCGTCTTCTTTCCAAATGAGATGGGCCTGGCCTTTTTCGTCTTCAAATAGCACCGGGTCAATCGAGCCGGCATCCTGCGCAATCATCGGACCGTGATCGGTGTAAGGCCCGGACGGCTTGGCCGCGCTCGCCACCGCCACCGCCAGCGGGCCGCCCTTTTTGCGCGCGACGTAATAAACGTAAAACCGGCCGCGCCATTCGATGATTTCCGGCGCCCAGAAGTTTCCCACCGCCCACGCGGGCCGGTTGGTGAACACGGAGCCAACGACTTCCCAGTTCACCAAATCCTTCGAGTGCAGCAGCGGAAACTGAGGACCCCACTCGGACGAAGTCGCGGTGGCCCAGTAATCTTTTCCGACCCGGATGACAGAAGGATCGGGAAAATCCCCGGCCATGACGGGGTTGGCATAGGGGACGGCCGCACGCGCCGGCAGCAGGGCGCTGATGCCGAGCAACGTCAGGAGCGGCAGTGTCCGAAAGAAAGTTGCGGGATTTTTCATGAACGGAAATTTCGTTTCAATCAGACGAGGTTAATACTGGCGCGAACCAATCACTTCCTTGGCGACCGACTGCTCGAAGACCTGGTCCGGCACGACCGTTTTCTTCGGCAGGGCCTCGCCCTGGCGCGCCTTTTCCACGGCGTCGAAGGCGAGCGGGCCGAGGAGCGGATTGCATTCCACCGTGCAGTTCAGTTCACCCGCGACCATGGCCGTGAAAGCCGCCTTCACCGCGTCGATGGAAACCACGAGGATATCCACGCCGGGTTTCTTGCCCGCGGCTTTGATGGCCTCGATGGCACCTAGCGCCATGTTGTCGTTATGCGCATAGACGGCGGTGACGTCCTTGCCGTGCTGTTGCAGGAGCGTCTCCATGACTTCCTTGCCTTTGCCCGTCTCGAAGTCTCCGCTCTGCGCGGCGATGATCTTCATCCCCGGATGCGCCGCGATGCTTGACGCGAAACCTTTCTTGCGTTCGATGGCCGGGGCCGCACCGGGTGATCCTTCCAGCTCGATGATCTTCGCCTGGCCGCCGGTCTTCTTGGCCAGCCAATCCCCGGCGAGCTTTCCTTCCGCGACAAAGTCCGAGGCGATGAGCGTGGCATAGAGCGAGTCGTCCACCACGTTGATGCCGCGATCGACCAGCACCACGGGAATCTTGGCCTGCTTCGCTTCCTTCAAAATCTGTTCCCAGCCCGTCTCGACCTTGGGCGCAAGAATGATCGCGTCCACGCCCTGGGCGATGAAAGAGCGGATGGCCTTGAACTGGTTTTCCTGTTTGCCCTGCGCGTCGGAGAACTTCAGGTCGATGCCGCGCCGAGCCGCCTCGTCCTTAATCGATTTGCTTTCGGCCACCCGCCAGTCGCTCTCCGCGCCGACTTGCGCGAAGCCGACCGTGAGTTTCTGTCCGGCCTTGGATGTGCCGCCGGACGGGTCGCGGTCGGCGGATTCTTTTTTGCAACCGGCGAGCGCGAGGAGCACCACGGCGGCGCAGGAGACGGTCAGGCGAAGCGGGAGGAACAGGTTCATTTTCATAAAGTCGTGTGAGTTCTTGTGCGGGAGGAAAACTAGCGCGCCGGTGCGGAGGCGCGAGCAAGAAATCGTTGCAGAAGGATGAAGACCAGCAGCAGCCCGCCAATGGCGATGCGCTGCCAGGAGGAATCGAAGCCGCTCAGATAATCCGGCGCGGTCAGAATCGTGCCGTAGATGAGGACGCCGAGCAACGTGCCGGCGATCTGGCCGACCCCTCCGCTCAGCAAGGTGCCGCCGATCACCACCGCCGCGATGGCGTCGAGTTCCATGCCGAAGCCGTTGAGCGGATTGCCCGACTGCGCCTGCACGGTGAACACCACGCCGCCCAGCGCCGCGCAAAATCCACTCAAGGCATAGATCCCCACCTTGGTGCGCGCGACGGGCAGGCCCATCAGCAAGGCGGAGGATTCGCTGCCGCCGATGGCGTACACGTTGCGCCCGAAGCTCGTCAGGTGCGCCAACCACAGCCCGGCCAGCAACGTGACCGCGAAGACGCACGCGGTGAAACCAAACGTGACCGAGCCAGGCAGGGCCAGACCGAGGCCGGCCATCGCCTTGTAGAAGCCGTGTTCAATGGCCAGCTCCTGCGTGCTGACCACGAAGGCGAGACCGCGCGCCAGAAACATTCCCGCCAGCGTCACCAGGAACGGCGGCAGTTGATAGCGCTGGATCAACAACCCCTGGCCGGCCCCGAAGAGCGTGCCCGCGAGCAGCGCCAGCGCGATGGCTGGCGCGGGATGGATCTGAAATTTTCCGATGAGCGTCGCGACCAGGATCGTGGTGAAGGCCAGCACGGAGCCGACGCTGAGGTCGATGCCGCCGGACAGGATCACGAAGGTCAGCCCCACCGCGATGACGCCGACGTGGGCGTTGTTCATGAAAAGATTCGTGACCACGCGCAGCGAGAGGAAATTCTTGAAGCACACCGAGAAGGCTCCGAACAACGCCACGAAGACCAGCGCCGTGACGAGCAGCGGCAGGTTTTGCCGGCGGAAGATCGCGTTCACGCCGCCACCCTCCTCGCGCCCGGTCGCAGCGCCGCCAGTTGCGCGCGCAGCCGGGGCGATTGCAACAGGCAGACGATGATGATGACCAGCGCCTTGGGCACCGGCGCGACATCCGAGGGCATGCCCTGTCGGATCAACGTCACCGTGAGCGTCTGGATGAGCAGCGCGCCGATGATGGAGCCGACGAGCGAGAACCGCCCGCCCGTCAGCACCGTGCCGCCGACCACCACCGCGGTGATGGCGTCCAATTCCAGCATCTGACCAAGACGATCCGGCTCGACGCGCCCGACGTCGCCAATGGCCACCAGCGCCGCCAGCGCCGCGCACACGGCGCAGAACATATAGACAAACAATTTGAGGCCGCGCGCGTTCACGCCGCTCAGCCGGCTGGCGGTTTCATTGTCGCCCACGGCTTCGATAAAAAGACCGAGCGCGGTCTTGCGGCAGGCGAGGGAAGTGATGACGACCACGACCAGCACGAGCAGAATGGGAACCGGCAGGCCCGCGATAAATCCACGACCGAGGAAGAGCAAGACCGGGTCGGTCACGCCGATGGGCAGGCCGCCCGTGATACTCAGGGCGACGCCACGCCCCAGCACCATCATGATGAGCGTGGCCACGATCGGTTGCAGTCCGGCGAAGGAAACCAGCGTGCCGTTGACCGCACCCGCGACCAGCGCGACGAGCAGCGCCACGCCCAGCAGCGACACGAAAGGCCATTGGCCTTGCGCGGAAAGATGCGCCACCAGCGCGCCCGTCACCGCCATCACCGATCCGACGGAAAGATCCACGCCCCCCGAGGCGATGACGAGCGTCATCCCGGTGGCGAGCAGCATGACCTTCACGGCGAGCCGCAGAATGGTCATGATGGGACCGAAGAGATTGCCGTCGCGCAGGGTGATCTCAAAGAAGGCGCGGTCAAAGAAAAGGTTGAAGAGGAGCAGCAGGCCGAGACCCGCCACCGGCCAGAGCAAGCGTTGGAATGACGCATGACGCGTGACGAAGGAACGAACCGCGGCGAAGCCGACCTCACGCGTTTGGTTGGAATTTCCTTTCGTCATTCGCTCATTCGCTCATTCGTCATGGCCCCGGCGATCAGGCCCATGATGCGATGCTCGTCCACTTCGTCACCTTGCAATTCGCCGACCTTCCGGCGATCGCGCAGGACAACCACGCGCTGGCTGACCCGCACCACTTCTTCCAGCTCGGACGAGATGAACAACACCGCGAGGCCTTTCTCACGGAGCGAGGCCACGAGCTTCTCGATCTCGGCCTTCGCGCCCACGTCGATGCCGCGCGTCGGTTCGTCGAGGATGATGAGCCGGGGTTGCAGCGCGAGCCAGCGGGCCAGCAACACTTTTTGCTGATTGCCGCCGGAGAGATTGCGGATGGGCGTCTCGGCCCCGGCGGTCTTGATGTTGAGCAACCGGATGTAGTGGTCGGCAATCTGCAACTGCTCGGCGCGCGGCAGCAACCGCGCCGGACCCCGGCTGGCTTGCAAAGCGAGGATGAGATTTTCCCGCACCGAGAGATTGGGAATGATGCCCTCGACCTTGCGATCCTCCGAGCAGAAGGCCAGCCCGTGTCGAATGGCCTCGCGCGGCGAACGCCAGTTCACGACTTCGCCTTGCACCCGGATTTCGCCGGAGTCAGGGCGATCCACGGCGAACAGCATCCGGGCCGTCTCGGTCCGCCCGCTGCCGAGCAGACCGGCAAGACCGACGACTTCGCCCGCGGCGATTTGCAAATCGATGGACTGCATCGCGCCCCGGCGACCGAGGGCGCGGGCTTCGAGAAAAGGAGGCAATGACGAATGGCGAATGACGAATGACGAATCAGGCGCAGCAGTCTCCTCGACCTTCGTCATTCGTAATTCGTCATTCACTTCGCGCCCGAGCATCTTCCCGATCAGTTCCAGGCGGGGCAGCTTCGCGGTTTCGAATTCTCCCACGAACCCGCCGTTGCGCAGCACGGTGATGCGGTCGGTCACGGCGTAAACCTGATCGAGGAAATGCGTGACGAACACGATGGCCAGGCCTTCGGCACGCAACCGGCGCAGCACGGTGAAAAGCGCCGCGCATTCCTGCTCGTCGAGACTGGAGGTGGGTTCGTCGAGGATGAGCAGCTTCGCCCGGACATCGAGGGCGCGGGCGATGGCGACCATTTGCTGGAGGGCGATGGAACAGGAACGAAGCTCACGCGTGACGTCGAGCTTCAGACCCAGCCGCTCCAACGCGCGCTCCGCCTGCCGGCGCATCGCACCCCACAGAATGACCCCCCACTTTTTCGGCTGCCGCCCCAGCAGGATGTTCTCCGCCACGGAGAGCGTGGGGATGAGGTTGACCTCCTGATACACGGTGCTGATGCCGTGCGTCTCCGCCTCTTTGGGCGAGCGCGGTGATATCTCACGACCCTCGAATTCAATCACGCCTCCGTCGCGCTCATGCACGCCGGTAAGCACTTTGATGAGCGTGGATTTGCCCGCGCCATTCTCGCCCATGAGCGCGTGGATTTCGCCGGAGCGCAGCATCAGGCGGACGTCCTCCAGCGCCTTCACGCCGCCGAAGGCTTTGCCGATGCCGCGCATCTGAAGGAGGGCTTCGCTCATGACAGCACGCTCGCTCCGCCCGCAGGACGGGAAGAAAAGATGGTCGGCTCCAAGCCGGTCTTCTTCTGGTAGGCGACGGCCAGTTGACGGGTGATTTGGGAAATGAATTCCGCGCGAACCAGGCTGACCGCGCAACCGCCGAAACCGCCGCCCGTCATGCGGCAGCCAAAGACCCCGCCGCTCTCACCGATGGCTTGGGCGAGTTCGACGACGAGATCGAGTTCGGGACAACTCACCTCGAAGTCCTCGCGGAGCGAAGCGTGGCTCGCGTACATCAACTCACCGGTGGCGCGCCAGTCGCCGGCGCGAATCGCCCCCGCCGCCTCCTGCGTCCGTTTGATTTCCGTGATGACATGACGGGCGCGACGCGCGACCACAGGCTCCATGCTCCCGCGCGCCACTTGCAGTCCGTCGAGCGTGGCGTCGCGTAGCGAAGGAACGCACAACGCCTTCGCCGCCGCTTCGCATTGGGCGCGGCGTCGGGCGTATTCGCCGTTCGCCAGTTCGTGGCGGACGTTCGTGTTGATGATGAGCACGGCGACGGACGGGTCGCGCATCGGCACGAGTTCCGTGGTGCGCGAGCGGCAGTCGAGCAGGAGCAGATGATCTTCCTTCGCCAGCACGGAGGTGAATTGATCCATGATGCCGCACGGCACCCCGGCGAATTCATGCTCGGCGCGCTGGCACAGCAGCGCTTTCTCCACCGGGTCCAGCGCGCGGCCGGTGATGGCTTCGAGCAAGGTCGCGGTGGCCACCTCCAGCGCCGCGCTGCTGGAAAGCCCTCCGCCCAGCGGGACGGTGGAATCAATGAGTGCGTCGAAGCCGCCGAATGTAGCGTCCTGCCGCTGGAAACCGGCGACCACGCCGCGCACGTAATTCGACCAGGCCGGTTCGCCGCGCTCGATGGGCTTGCTCAGATCAATCACGACCTCGCTCTTTGCGTTCGTGCTTTGGAGGGTGATGCGACGCTCTTCATTCGGTCCAGCGGCGATGACCGTGCAGCGCTCAATCGCCATCGGGAGTACGAAGCCGTCGTTATAGTCGGTGTGCTCGCCGATGAGATTCACGCGGCCGGGCGCGGCCACGATCCACCGGGGGCTGCGCCCGAAGGATTGGGCGAAACTTTGCGCGGCGCGGGCGGAGAGGGATTCCGGCGACATCGCGCGTTACCTCGCCGGCACCAGTTCTACCACGCCCGCGTCGATGTATTGGCCGCCCGCCGTCTGGTGGCAATGCACGGCCATAATGTTGCGGCCGGGACGCAGTGCTTTCGCAGCCTCCGCTGACACGTCGAACTCCTGATAGTCGCCGATGTGACCGGAGGCTCGCACCGCGAGCACGCCGTTGAAGTAAACTTCCGCGTCCTCATCGTGATTCATGATCACGCGCAGTTCGCGCCCCGCCGCCTCCGGCACCATGAACTCCCGTCGCAACCACAGGTCCGGCGTTTTCCATTCGGTGCCGATGATGGAACCGGGCGTGCCCGCGGTGCCGAAACCAGCGCGGCCTTCCTTCCACGCGCTGGCGTCGAAGTCCGCCCTGGCCCAATCGGGGCCGGGCTTTTCCGTCGTGTAGTGCCAGGTCGCGCCGACGTGCTGCGCCGCCGTGGGGGAGAGGACGTGCTGCACTGGCTCCGGCGGCAACTGAAAACGGTTCGCCTTTGCCACCAGCGCGATCGGCATCTTCGTCACCGCGCGGTCGTAGGTCATCAGGCCGTTGATCTCGCCCTCGACATCAGTGGTCTGGGTGTAGATCGCGGCGGACAGGCCCTTGTCTTCAATCATCGGATGGAGCCGGCGCAGCAGGTTCACGTAAGCCTGGGTGAGCGTCTCGGCGTTGGTGAAGCTGCGATAGCCCCAGTTTTTTTCGCTCTGCCAGGTGTGGCCTTTGACGGGGAGACCGAGGCCGCCGAATTCGCCGAGCACCATCGCACGATCCGACACTGCCGCCGGCGCGCCGGGGCCGGGATACTGGTGATGGTCGATGATGTCACCCGCCGGATAATGATTGCCGCCGCTCGCGCCATCCACGAGCCGCGTGGGATCAAGTTGCTTCGTGAGATTCAAAATGCGCGCGGTGTCGAACTGGCCCCAGCCTTCGTTGAACGGCACCCAAACCACGATGCACGGATGGTTGTAGAACTGATGAATCATCGCCTTGAGTTCGCGTTCGTAAATCGCGGTGGACTCAAGCGTGCGTTTCATCTCCTCGCCGTCGTAGCCGCTCGGTCCTTTCCAGTGGGCGCTCTTGTCACCGCTCGGCATGTCCTGCCAGACGAGCAGGCCAAGCTTGTCGGCCCAATAATACCAGCGCTCCGGCTCCACCTTCACATGCTTGCGCGCCATGTTGAAGCCGAGCTTCTTCGTCATCTCGATGTCGTAGCGCAAGGCCTCGTCCGTCGGCGCGGTGTAAAGGCCATCGGGCCAGAAGCCCTGATCGAGCGGGCCGAGCTGGAAGTAGTTTGTGTTGTTGAGCTGCATCCGCAGCCGACCCTTGTCGTCGCGGGCCATCGAGATTTTGCGCATGGCGAAGTACGACTCGATAGAGTCAGTCTTTTTGCCATTCCCGAGAACGGCAATCTTCAATCCATACAAGTGAGGATTCTCTGGAACCCACAACTTGGGATTCGGAACCTTCACGACAATTGTCGCGCGAACGGGAATATAATTCCCCCCGCTTCGATCCTGCTTCAGCGATGCTGTTTGAACGATCTTCCTTCCATCGGTTATCTCCACATCGATTTGGTTTTGTTCAGACCCAGGCAAGAAAACCGTTTCGAGCTTCACCGATTGAGCATCCAGGTCGGGAGTAATTTTGACGTTCAACAAACGAACCTCACTCACCGGCTCCAGCCACACCGTCTGCCAAATCCCGCTGGTCGGCGTGTACCAAATCCCGCCGGGCTTGCGCACCTGTTTGCCGCGCGGTTGCGGGCCGGCGTCGGTCGGGTCCCAAACGCTCACCACGATTTCGTTTTCGCCTTTCGTATTCAGCGCGTCAGTGATGTCGAACGTGAACGCGTCGTAGCCGCCCTGGTGTTTGCCGAGTTCTTTGCCGTTCACCCACACCGTCGTGTCCCAATCCACCGCGCCGAAGTTCAGGAGCACGCGCTTGCCGTTCCACTTCTTCGGCACCTCGAACTTGCGGGAGTACCAGAGCCGCTGATTCTCGCTTACATTCGTCATCACGCCCGAGAGTGCGGACTGGACCGGGAACGGCACGAGAATTTTCCCGGCCCACGGCGTCGGCTTCGGCGCATCCTTGGCAGTGATGGCGTAATCCCACAGTCCGTTCAGGTTCTGCCAATCTTTGCGCACCATCTGTGGGCGCGGATATTCCGGCAGCACCTTCGAAGGCTTCACATCCTTGGCCCACTTCGTCAGGAGCGGACCCGCGGCAGGTTTCCAAGTCGGTTGGGCTGCCGGGCCTTGGAGGGCGAACAGGGTCAGGGCGGCGGCGAACAGCCATGACCCACACCCAGCCCGACGCCCCGCGAAGCACAGTGAATTCATGCAGCGACTTTAACAAGACGACGAGGGCGGGCAATCAAAGAAGGGATCAGGAAGCGTTGTCGCAATGGCGTCACCCACAACGTCCGCCATTTTCAGGGCGTGGACGCTCTCGGGATTCAGGCGGTGAGACCGGACGATTTCCTGAGTAATCTTTCCGCACCATGAGCACGCTGAACGGGAACATTCCTGAATCGCTCCACCGCCGCGCGTCGTCTCTCGCGCAGGACGATGGCGTGCCGCTCGACCAATTCATCGCCACGGCCCTCGCCGAGAAGGTCGCCGTGCTCGATGCCGACAGCTACATCCGCGAGCGCGCCGCCCGCGGCAGCCGCGAGAAGTTTGGCCGCGTGCTGGCCAAAGTACCGGATGTGGAACCGGAGCCGCAGGACCGTCTTTCGCCCCACAACGCGGCCTGACTAGGCGATGCCGCGAACGGGGTGGGGTGCCGACGCGCGACCATTCGCTGCGCCCCGGAAAACCCTTCCCAAAACCGGGACGCTCTGGTGACATAAACTCATGAAAAACCAAGCCGCCGAGGAAGGACATCGGGCACGATGGCGTGCGGGTATGGTGGCTGAAGAACAAGGTTAGGCGACTCGACCCACTCCACATGAACTCACAAGCAAAAAAGATTGTAATTGCAGCCCAATACGAAGGCGAAGAATCACTCCGCTACATCCAGTGCGATTTGGACGAAAATGTAGAGCATCCCAGAGCCATGTTGTTTTGGCCGTCCGACGATGGCAGAGGAGCGTGGCATCGTCTGGAACGGGAGCACATCGTTTCCACGCCGAATGCGAGCGCGGACTTTGTTTACACGGGGAGTCCAATTCCCATTCCAAAGGTTCTAGCAGACTTCCGTCCCGCCGGGCTCACCGATGACGCATTCCGCCTTGGATTTTTCGAGGTTGATTCTCGGTAGAGGTCGCAATGACGCAGATAACTTAAGGGATTTGGCACCTCAATCGCACCGCCATCCTACAATTATGAAAACACGAATCGTAGTTACCTCACTCGTTAGCCTCTGGGTCATTTGCGCCACGGCCGGGACCAAGGAAGATTTCGAGATCTTCCGCAACGGCGAGAAGTTGGTCTGGGACTCCACAGGGCATGAGAAAGCCAAGGGAATCCGTATGAAGATTTCATACCCTCCCACTTGGAAAGCCGCAGAGGGTAGTCGGCCAAACATTGTCCAGAAGTTTGTCAGCGATTCCGGTCGGGGGATGGAGATGGTGATACTTCAGACCAAGGCTCTTCCTAAGCCATATGACAGAGACCTAACAGAGAAGGAGAAGCAGGAGGTTGTGTCTCGCGATGTGGCGAAGGAGTTCGTTCCCGGTGGAGGCCGTTTACTATCCCATAAAGTTACGAAGATTGATGGAGAGGCGTGCGCGATGATTGAGACTGAGATGGTGGGTGAGCGGGTCGGCCTCAAGATTGGCCAGAAGATGCTTACTTTCATCATTCCCAGGAAGGGCGTGCTACTGATGATTCAGTGCTCGACGGGAGGGGACGCTTCATCGGGTTTTAAGGAAATTAACAAGCACTACGAAGAAGTTAAGCCACTGTTTTTGCTCATTTCGTCTTCTTGTGTGCTGACTGAGAAGTGGAAGACGCCCTGAGATGTTTAGTCATGCGCTGGCGAACGCCTCCTGGCCCTTCACCCTCTCGGCCTGCTCGACAAAACCTTTGACCCTCCAGCGGCCTTTGCTAGTGTAGTGTCCCGCAAATAGATGCACATATCCGCTGGCTGTTTAAGCATGGCGGATGGCACATAAAAGTCTTGCGGTCGTTCTCACCGCCGCAGAACAGCTTCGTTTGCAACAATGGGTGCGGGCCAGTTCCACTCCGCAGCAGGTGGTGCTGCGCGCCCG
>JAYVNY010000046.1:0-36862 GCA_043758205.1 Akkermansia sp. | reverse complement strand
GTGGGCGACCGCTACTTCGCCGAAGATTACAAAAGGTTCGCGCGGCTCGAAGAGCAAGGCTGCCACTTCGTCCTGCGCCTGCGCGACGAAGCGGTGGTGCAGGTCGAAGAGGAGATGCCCGTGCCCGCCGCGGCGCAACGCGCCGGAGTAGGGAGCGACGCCTGGGTGCGGCTGGGCTCGCACCCGCGCTACCGCACCGCGCGCCTGCGGGTGCTCACCCTGCGCAAAACAGGCGGCACCCTGATGCGCCTGGTGACAAACTTCCCGCCCGCCGAGATGAGCGCGCGCGACCTGCCAGTGCTCTACCGGCGGCGCTGGCAGATCGAATGTTTCTTTCGCTGGCTCAAATGGCTGTTGGGCGGGCGGCACTTTCTGGCCGAGAGCCCGGTGGGCGCGGCCACGCAACTGTACCTGGCCATCAGCGCCGGACTGAGGCTGCAAACCGTGCTGGGCCGCGGGCCCGACCCGCGCCTCCTGGAGCGGCTGCAACTCTACCTGCTGGGCGGGGCCACGCTCGACGAACTGATGAACGCGGTGCGGGCGGCGCAAGTCCTGGCGCTCAAAAAATCCTGAAACGGGGGGAAGGGGGCGTGCGCACCTGGCGCGCGCCCGGGCCACGCCTTGGCCTGAATCCTACGCCCGCCCGCACCCACCTGAGGCTCGGCAACCCCCCCCATAGTTCAAAGCGCAGACCATGCGCCCAGCCCGACTCATCCCTCGCCCATCGCTCATTCCGTGCCGGTCAGGATTAACCGCCCAGTCCGCGTGTTCACCAAAACCTTTAACCACGGAAAACACCGAAGACACGAAATGGAAAAGGAACTGGGGAAAAACTGCTTGGTGGCGTGGCGTCTCTTCCTTTTGTTCCGCGTCTTCCGTGGTTGATTTTGGAAACACGCGGACTCGGCGGTCCGCGCTCCCAGCGTCAGGATTTTTTGCATCGCCTCCTGCGCGCCCGTCGCGGATAAATGAATGGAAATGCAGCGCCGCTGGCTCACCCGGTTGATCTGGATCGCCGCGCTCCTCTGCGGGAGCGCCGCGCTGCCGCGCCTGCACGCGGCGGACCCGGAGATGCGCGCGTTCAACAACGCCGAGGAGGCCCGGCAGGACGGCTTCCACGACCGCGCGGAAAAATTGTTCGCGGACTTCATCGCCAAATATCCTGCGTCACCGCGCGTGCCGCAGGCCTTGCTCAAGCAGTCCAAGGCCGCGCTTCAACAGAAAAAATTTCAGGCCGCCCTCCAGATTCTCACCACGAACCAAGCGAGCGCCGGCAGTGCGGTGGACCAATTTCTGTTCGACCTCGCGGCCATACACGCCGAGAGCGGCCAGTTCGAGGCGGCGGCGACGAAGTACGCGCTCGTGGTCTCGCGCCACACAAATTCGCCGCTGCGGCTCGACGCGACGCTGGCCGAGGCGCACGCTCGGTTTCAGTTAAAGCAATGGCCGCGCACCGCCGCGCTGCTGCAAACCGGATTGTTTCAGGAAGCCGCCACGCGCGCGCCCGCCAGCGAAGCCGCGGTGCGCGGACGTTTGTTGCTCGCCGACACGCTGCTGGAACAGCGCGATTATTCCGGCGCGGAACGAGTGGCCGACGCCATTCCCGAGGACGCGCTCGCCGCGCGCACGAGATGGGAACGCGCGTATCGCCTCGCCCAAGCGCAGTGGGGTGCCCGCCAGTTGGAAGCCGCGCTCGTCACCACCACGAATCTTTTCACGAACGCCCTCGCGACCACCGATGTCGCGCTTGAAGCGGCGGCCTCCGCGCTGCAAGGGCAGGTGCTCGAAGCCTTGAACCGGCCTGACGAAGCCATCGCCGCCTTCGCGCGCAACCAGCGGCCCGGCATGCCCGCGGCCCGCACGCGCGAAGCGCTTTTCAAAACGGTGGAATTGCTCACGGAGCAAGGACAACTCAGCAACGCGCTCGTCCGGTTGCAGGAATTCACCGCCGCGCATCCGGCGGAAAACGGTTCGGACCTGGCGCTGCTTGCGCAGGCGGAGCTGCGGTTGAAGCAGCATTCGCTCGCGCTCGCCAGCACCAACACCGTCGCGCCGGGCACCGACTTGCTCGCGGATGTGATCTTCGATTGCGACAAGCTGCTCACGCTTACGAACAGCCCGTTTCTCAGTCAGGCGCGCGTGGTGCGCGGCTGGGCGTTGCTCGCGCAAAATAAATTTCCCGAGAGCCTCGCATCGTTTCGCGCGGCGGCGGAATCGCTGCCGTGGTCGGAGGCGCAGGCCGTGGCGCGGTTCAAGTCGGCGGACCTCGCGTTTCAATCCGGCGACCTGACCAATGCCATCGCCGACTACCGGCTCGTGCTGACGAACTACGCCATGCTCCCGCGCGTCGTGCGCGAACTGACGCCCCGCGCGCGCTACCAGTTGTTGCAGGCCGGCCTGGCCGCGCGCGACCGCCGCGCCGCCGCCGAGGCGCTCGACGCAATCCTGCGCGAGTATCCGGCGAACAGTTATGCCGAGCGCTCGCTGCTGCTCTTCGGCCAGACCGTGGACGAACTCGGCGATCCGGCGGCGGCGCGGAAGGAGTTCGCACGGTTCACGAAACTGTTCCCTGATTCACCGTTGCGGCCCGAGGTGGAACTGGCCGTGGCGCGCTCCTTCGAGCGCGAGCGCGACTGGCCTTCGGCGATTGGGAAATACGACGAGTGGGTAAATGTTTTCCCGACCAACACCAGCCTGCCGCGCGCGGAATTTCTTCGCGCCACGGCCAGCTTTCTCGCGGGCCGCGAGACGAACGCGCTGACGTTGTTCACGAATTTCGTGGCTCGTTTTCCGCTGAACCCGCTGGCCGCGCGCGCGCAAAATTGGATTGGCGGTCACCACCTGCGCGCCGGGCGGTACGATGACGCGCTGCGCAACTATCAACTCGTGTTCGAGAATACAAACTGGCCGGTGACCGCGGTGAGCTATCAGGCGCGACTGGAGGCGGGCCGGGCCGCACTGCTCCAACCGCGCTTTGAAAGCGCCACGAATCATCTGGCCGCGCTGCTCAACGACACGAACTGCCCCGCGTCCATCCTCGTGCAGGGTTACTTCGCGTACGGCGACGCCTTCAAGCTTCGCCCGTGGACGAACCAGCTCGACAACTTCCGCGAGGCGCGCAGCGTGTATGCGCAGGTGCCGCGTTTTTTCCCGGACGCCCCGGAAGTGCCGCGCGCTTATGGCGAGATGGCGCTGTGCCACTTCCAGCTCGGCACGGTTGACCCGATGAACTACGGCGTCGCGCTGGATTTTTATGGACGCGCGCTGGCTTCGCCAAAAGCGGATGCGGCCACGCGGCATCAGGCGCTGGTCGGCCTCGGCCACGTTTATGGCAAGCAGGCCCTGCTGATGACAAATTCAACGACGGAAGCGGCGGTGCTGCGCCACGCCGCGCTGACAAATTATCTCGAAGTGATTTTCCCGACCCGCGCGGGCGAGGAGCCGGACCCGTTCTGGCTGAAGGAGGCGACGTTCAGCGCGGCAGATGTCTGCCAAGCGCAAGGCGAGTGGGAGAAGGCGCTGAGTCTTTTCATGCGGCTGGCCGAGAGAATTCCGTCGTTAAAAGAGGCGGCGGCGAAGAAGATCGAATCCATCCAGAAGCAATTGAAGGAACAGCGGCTGTGACCCTGGGAGCGCCGGCTGGAAGCCGCGCGCAGACTAACGGCCCAAGCTCAGCGCGTGGTTTGGGCGCATTTACAGGGTGATCTCTCGCTCTGGACTCCCATCTCCCGGCTCGAATACCCAGTGACCGCGACTCTGCTCGAAACGGTAATGAAGAACAGGATCCCAGCCGAGCTTCTTGGAGAGGGTATAGCCTGACGGCTGCTGCGAGTAAACCCACTCATGCGTAGCGACGGCGAGCACTGCAATGTCGGCGGGAAACTGTCCGTGCTCTGTACGATAGCGAGTGAGCATCGTCATGAGTGGCTGCGCCGTCGCTGCCTCTTTTGACAAGCGCGGGTCGTGATCGCGCGCGGCGTAGGTTGGCGGCAATCCCGCTACCTGAAAAACACGATACCGAATGAGCGCGCCAATCAGCACAGCGGCAGCAACGGTCGAGAGGAAGACTGTCTTAGCTTTTGCCCGTGGCGTGCTCATACACACAGCAGTTGCTGAACCTACACCGCTCCCGGCTTCCGGTTCGACAACACTTGCTCCGTCTGCGCGGCGCGGAATTTTTCGTAGGCGGCGCGGAACTGCGGGTGCTTGTTGCCGAGCATGGCCGTGGCCAGCAGCGCGGCGTTGATCGCGCCGGCCTTGCCAATGGCCAGCGTTCCCACCGGCACGCCGCCGGGCATCTGCACGATGGAGAGCAGCGAGTCCAAGCCCTTGAGCGTCTTCGATTCCACCGGCACGCCGAGGACGGGCAGCGACGTTTTCGCCGCGCACATGCCGGGCAGATGCGCCGCGCCGCCCGCGCCCGCGATGATCACTTCCAGCCCGCGCGCCGCCGCGCCGTCCGCATACTCGAACAGCAAATCCGGCGTGCGATGCGCGGAGACGACCTGCGCCTCGAAGGGCACGCCCAGCGCCTCAAGCTGCGCCGCCGCGTGCTGCATCGTTTCCCAATCGGATTGGGAACCCATGATGAGGCCGACGAGGGGGGAGGGTTTTTTACGCATGGGGTTTAATTGGGGTGAACGGCGCGAAGCTCCAAGCTCCAAGCTCCAAGCTCCAAAGAAGCTCCAAACCTCAAACACCAATGAGCGCCGCCGTGTGTCAGGGGCGCTTGAAGGCATTCCCAACGGGAGACTCGAAAGTCTCCCAACCTGCCGGCTGGAAAGCCGGCGTTACGCCGTAGCGCCGACATTCTTGTCGGCAGGTTGGGAGACTTTCGAGTCTCCCGTTCCAAGGATGGGGAGACGGCCAAGATGCGCCCGTGCGCCAGCCTCATCTTGGAGCTTGGAGCTTGGAGCTTGTTTGGGATTTGGAATTTGCGATTTGGAATTTTCATCACGGCGCGACCGCCAGCCGCTCCTCGTTCACGTCCACTTTCATCAGCACGCCCTGCTCCTTGTAGGGTTTAAGCATGAAGTGCGTGGCGGTGGAGATGACGCCCTGCACGGTGGCGAGTTTCTCGGACACGAACGTGGCCACGTCGCGCAAATTTTTCCCCTGCACGACCACGAGCAAATCGTAGCCGCCGGACATCAGGTAGCACGATTGCACCTCGGAATACTTCGCGATGCGCTCGGCCAGGCGGTCAAAGCCGCCGCCGCGTTCCGGCGTGATTTTCACTTCGATAACCGCGCGCACGACTTCGAGGCCGAGCTTCTCCTCGTTGAGGATGGCGCGGTAGCCGAGGATGACGCCCTCGGCCTCGTGCTTCTTGATGAGCGCGATGACCTCGCCCTCGGAAAGATTGAGCATGGCGGCGAGTTCCGCCGGCTGCCACGCCGCGTTCTCGCGAATCAACTTCAGCAATGAATCCATGTGCGAGACGTTAGCGGGGAAATTCCTTTTGGAAATCAGAAACAGGAATGGTGGGCCAACTCATCTTGCGAACCACGTTCAACCTCGGAGCTTGTCCGCCAGTTCCTTCAGATTGACCAGCGCCTTCATCTCCGTGTCGCCGGGGCAGAGCAGAAAATCATAGTCCGCCTGCACGGCCTCGGCCACGCCTTCATACACGCCGTTCAGGTAGGTGGAAGGCAGCAGCTCCAGCACGCCGCAACCGGGCCGGCACCAGACGAGATTCGTGAGCGCCGCGCCGTGCAGCGCACAAATCTCCTCGGCCTGGGCGAAGAGTTGAATCTGTTGCGCCAGCGACAAGGTCTCCATGTCCACCACGGCCCAACCGCGCGCGCGAAAGAAATCCGCGACCTCGGCATCGTTGGCCACGCCGCGCACCGCGCGCACCCGCTGCACGTAAAAACGCCGGGGCGAATCGAACGACCGATCCCGCCGCTCCAAAAACGACCGGCGCAGAAACTCAATCGCGTACGGATCAAAATGCCCGGTGATGTTCGTCGGCGCGCTGAAGTAATAGTCTTCGATCTCGAGATGTTCCTCGCCGGTGGGCCGCGCGCGTGCGGTCAGCCCCAGCCATTCCAGCGTGTCGCGATGATAGGCGGTGAGTTGTGCGGGCACGATGATCCGGGTCTCCGGAGGCAGTTCCGCCAACAGCGCCAGCCGCGGCAGCGCGTCCATGAACCAGTGGTAAAACCCCGGCGACCAGCGCGAGATCACACTCGTCCACGCGCCCTTCAGCCGCACGGCCGGGGGGCGGCGGAACTGGCGGTAGCCCGGATCATCCTCGACGAAACTGGGGCCGTAGGCTGATTCCACCGCGACCCGCCGCCGCTCGTCCTGCAACAACAGCGTGGGGCCGACGAGCCGCGCGTTGGCATGATGACTCCAGAAAAACGGCCAGCGGGTTTGCTGTTGCTGGCCGAGCAGCGCGAGACGCCGCAGCCGCGTCGCGGCCGGCGCGTTGTCCGGCTGGCGTTCAAACAGGACCCGCCCGCGCACCTCGCCCGTCCGGACTTTTTCCACGAGGGAGAACCAGCCCTTGGGCGGACCAAAATGACTGCTCGCCGGCAGCAAACGCCGGAAGAGCCACCGCCAGGCGTGACCCGCCCGCGCCCGCATCTGGCCCAGCCGCTGGTATAATTTCGGATGCCGGCGCAACACGCGCCGCCAGCGAATCCAGAATGGGACTTGCGACATGGGCGGAAAGTTTGGCGCGGATTTTCCGGCTTTTCACCAGCCGCGCCGCAGTGATTCGATCAACTCGCGCCGCGCCGCCGGCACGGCGACGTAGTTGGGACCGAGGAACATTTCCAAACTCCACGAGTGTGCCTGGAAGTCCACGTAGTTCGCGTACAGTTTGCCGATGGCGTAGCCCTTCGGCTCGAGCAGATCGTAAAAGTCCCGCAGGTAACGCCCGCCTTGATGCTCGAACTGCACGACCTCGATTTGTTGCGCGGCCAGCAGGCTGGAGAAACCCTTCAGCACCTCATGGTCGCCGCCCTCCGCGTCCACTTTCAGGAAATCAATCCGCGTCACGCCCAGTTCGCGGCACACCTCGTCGCCCGTGCGCACGGTGGCCTTCTCGATTTGATGCGGCGCGTGCGTGTGAATCGCCGCGCGCAGTCCGCTGAGAATGTTCGACTCGCCCGAGTAGGAGAAAAAATCCATCTCGCCGGAACGTTCCGCCAATCCGTAGGCGTGGACGCGGATGCCGGGCATTTTCCCCACGCGCTGCAGGAGCAGATCCGCCGTGCGCGGACTTAATTCAAACGCGTGAATGGCCGCGCCCGGATGTTCCGCGCGCGCCATGAGCGTCCAGTCGCCGACGTTGGCGCCCACATCGAAAACCACCGGGGCCGCGCCGGACACCGCGCGCCGCAACAGATCGCGCTCGCCGTCAGTGTTCACGTCGTAACCGGGATGTTCGGAGGCGCGATGGATGTTCTGGCACAGGCGGGCGAACCGGGCGACCGCGCGGTTGCGACGGTGCCGGTGAATCCAGAACCACACGGTTGATTTAATTGGTCCCATAAAATTGCAATGGCGGCTGCGTGGCGCGGAGCGTTTCAGGAATCGGCAGGGCCGTCAAATTGTCACGCCCTTCGTTGGCCAAGGTCACGGCTCCGCATACGAAACTCGGTGGGCGTCCCGCCGGTGGCCGCACGGAAGGCGCGGGTGAAGGCACTGTGATCATAGAAGCCGCAGGCCAGGGCGATGTCCGCCACGGAACGTTCCGTCTCCAGCAACAGCCGTGAGGCGGCGGCGAGACGGCGTTGCGCGATGAGCTGCGAGGGCGTGAGGCGGAAGATGCGTTTGATGAGCCGGGCGAAACGGACGGGCGCGAGGCTGGCTTTCTTCGCGAGCGTGGTCGCGGACAGCGGCTCGTGAAAGTTGCTTTCCAAATGCTCCATCGCAGCGAGCAGTCCGGCAGGGATTTGTCCGCTGTCTTTCAGCGCACGCAAGTCGCGCGAGAGTCCGATGAGACCGACGACCTTTCCCGCCGCGTCGCGCAACGGCAGTTTCGTAGTCAGACACCAGCCGGTGCGGCGGCGCGAATACCAGTGCAGTTCCAAACGGTCCACGACCGGGCGTCCGGTGCGGAGGATTTGTTCATCCTGCACGGCGTAGCGTTCGCCGAGTTCGGCGGGGAAAAGGTCGCGCACCCGGCGGCCCACGAGATCGTCCGGCGAATTGAACCCACACCGCTCGGCGAGCGACTGGTTGCAGAGCGCGTAGCGTCCAGCGGCGTCCTTCACGAAAAACGCGGTGTCGGGGACGTTGCGGAACAGCTCGGCCGTGACCGTGAGCACCGGCCAGAGCGCGGCCAGCGCGGCGTCGGGCCGGGCGGCGGAAGTTGGGTGTTTTTTGGCGGTCACGGAGGTTATTTAGGACAAGACAACCGAGGCGGCGATGCCAGAATTTATCGCGAATCTATGAGACAGCAATCGCTCACCCTCGTAGCGGCGTCTCGGCAGAGCGCCGCTGATCTCGGCCTGAAAATAGGGCGGCGCTCTGCCGGGACGCCGCTCCGCAGGCTGTGCGTCGTGCTCGTGCTGCTCTGTTCGCTCCATGCTTTCGCCCAAGGCTCGAAGGCGGACTACGAACGCTCGGCCAGTCTCGCGCGCCAGTTTTCTGGAAAAGTTTTTCGCGACCGCGTGCAGGCCCACTGGGAGGCGGGCAACACCAGCTTCTGGTACGAGGTGAAAACGGCGCGCGAGGCCAGCGAGTTCATCCGGATCAATGCGCTGACGGGTGAGCGCAAGATGCTCGACCGCGCGCCCGAAGGCGGCCGCACCAACAGCAGCGCGGCCACCGGCGGATCGCGTAGCACCGGTTCGGACACGTCGCTCACCTTCATCAACCGCACTCCAGGCGAAGTGGAAATTTTCTGGCTCAACGACGGCCAGCGCCAGAGCTACGGCAAACTCGCGCCGGGCGCGCAGCGCGAGCAACACACCTTCGCCGGTCACGCCTGGGTCGCGACCGACGCGGCGGGCAAAACGCTTGCGACGTTCGAGGGCGCGGAGAAGGCCAGCGACGCCGTCATCACCACGAACGCCGCCACCACCGGACGCCCGCGCGGCGCGCGTGGCGCTGGTGCTGGCGCTGCCCCGCGTCCGCAGTCGCGCGACACTTCACCCGATGGCAAGTGGCGCACGCTCATCAAGGACTTCAACGTCGTGTTCAAGGAAGTTTCCTCCGGCGAAGAAACCGTGCTGACGAAGGACGGCACGGAGGACGACGCCTACCGCGACCGCTTCTACTGGTCGCCCGACTCGAAGTACGTCGTTGCCGTGCGCGTGGAGAAGGGGCAGGAACACAAGGTCAGTTTCGTCGAGTCCTCGCCGAAGGATCAGGTGCAGCCGAAGCTCGTCACGTTTGAATACCTCAAACCTGGCGACAAACTGCCGCATCCGCGCCCCGCGCTCTTCGAGGTCGCGGCGAAGAAACAGATTCCCGTGAGCGACGAGTTGTTCCCGAATCCCTTCACCGAGAGCGGCAGCATGGACATTCGCTGGGAGAAGGATTCATCGCGCTTCACGTTTCGTCACAACCAGCGCGGCCATCAGGTGCTGCGCATCATCGCCGTGGACGCGAAGACCGGTGAGGCCCGCACCATCGTGGACGAGCAGAGCCAGACCTTCATTGATTACAGCGGGAAGAACTTCCTCGAATGGCTCGATGACACGGGCGAACTGATTTGGATGAGCGAGCGCGACGGTTGGAATCATCTCTACCTCTACGACGCGAAGACGGGCCGCGTGAAAAACCAGATCACGCGCGGCGAGTGGGTCGTGCGCGGCGTGGATCGCGTGGACAAGGAGAAGCGGCAGGTTTGGTTCCGCGCGGGCGGCATCGTGCCGGGGCAGGACCCGTATTTCATCCACTACTGCCGGGTGAATTTTGACGGCAGTTCCCTCGTGCGACTCACGGAAGGCAACGGCTCGCACACCGTCGAGTTCTCGCCCGACCGCCAGTTCATCGTGGACAGCTACACGCGCGTGGACAGGCCGACGGTGATGGAATTGCGCCGCGTCGAGGACGGCAAGCTGGTGACCAAACTCGAAACCGCCGACCTGAGCGCGCTGTTGAAAGAAGGCTGGCGTGCGCCCGAGCGTTTTGTGGCCAAGGCCCGCGACGGTGTGACGGACATCTTCGGCGTCATTGTGCGCCCGACGAATTTTGATCCCGCGAAGAAGTATCCCGTCATCGAGAGCATTTACGCCGGGCCGCAAGGTGCGTTCACGCCCAAGACCTTCAGCGCCATGCCGCGGATGCAGGAACTCGCCGAGTTGGGCTTCATCGTCGTGCAGATGGATGGCCTAGGCACGAGCCAGCGCTCGAAAAAATTCCACGACGTGTGTTGGAAGAACATTGGCGACGCGGGCTTTCCGGATCGCATTCTCTGGATGAAAGCCGCCGCCGCGAAGTATCCCGAAATGGATCTCACCCGTGTCGGCATTTACGGCACCAGCGCCGGCGGACAGAACGCGCTCGGCGGATTGCTCACGCACAGCGACTTCTACAAGGCCGGCGTGTCCGACTGCGGCTGCCACGACAATCGCATGGACAAAATCTGGTGGAACGAACAGTGGATGGGCTGGCCGGTGGAGAAGCATTACGACGAGCAGAGCAACGTGACGCTGGCGAAGAATCTCCAGGGCAAGCTGCTGCTCATGGTTGGCGAGATGGACAAGAACGTGGACCCCGCGAGCACCATGCAGGTCTGCAACGCGCTCATCAAAGCGGGGAAGGATTACGAGTTGCTCGTCGTCCCCGGCGCGGGTCACGGCGTCGCGGGCAGTCCGTACGGCAAGCGTCGCTTGCAGGATTTCTTCGTGCGCGCGTTGCACGGGAAGGAGCCGAGGTGGGAGTGAGCGCGCGGAGCTATTCGCCCACCGACCGGAGCGCCTGGGCTTTCAATTCGGGCGACATATGGAACTGCGCCTGCTGTTCCAGTTCGTCGAGCAGCGGCCCGACCTCGGCCAGCAGTCCCGCGCGTTTCGCCGTGAGGCAAACGCCCACCAAGCCGATGATGTCCACGCCTTCGCGCCGGGCCACGGCGCGGCCCACCATTTCATCAATCAGCAGTGCGTCGGCGGATGTTTCCTTGGCGAGCACGATGGCCTCCGCTTCTCCAAGATGGATTTCCCGGCAAAGCCGAAGCACCGTCGCCGTCGCCGCCACGGGCCGGACTTGGATGAAGGAGGGCCGATGTTCATGCAACACTCTCAACTCCCGCTCGACGGCGGGCGGAACCAACACGGTGGTGAACAAGTCGGCGAGCAGATTGATGCGCCCGATTTGGATGAGCGAGGTGATGGCCGAGGTGTCGCTGACGACGATCATTTCTTGCCCATCTTGGCGAGCAGTACGTCCACCATTTTCAAATCCTGCTCCAAGTCCTCAACGCCGTAGTTCATGCAGATGTTGCGTCGGCCCAGCTCGTGCATCATCTCCGTCACGCATAGGCCCGCCAGTTCCGCAGCCTGACCGAGCGTGGCCTCGCCGCGTGCGTAGAGTCCGGCGGCGGCGTTTATCTTCACGAGTTCGGGCGTCAGCCGCAGGTTCTGGGCAAGCTGGTCTGGAAGTTCCACAGTCACGTTCGCATCGTAACGCGGGGCCGTGGCTCTGCAAGCGCGCGTCTTGACCAGACATGATGAATGACGCTCGTATCCACGACATGAAAACATTTTGCATCACTTTGATCAGTTGCTGGCTGGGACTCACGGCGGTGGTTGTTGCTGCTGAGGTTCCCGACTCAAAGCCATTCCCCGTCTCCATCCGTGTGGATGCCGCCGAGAGCCGGGGCGAACTGAAACCCATCTGGCGTTTCTTTGGCGCGGACGAGCCGAACTACGCCTACATGACGAACGGGCGGAAGCTCATCGGCGAACTCGGCGAACTCGCGCCCAAGCAGGTCTTCTTCCGCGCGCACAATCTGCTCACCTCCGGCGACGGCACGCCCGCGCTCAAGTGGGGTTCCACCGGCGCGTATCGCGAGGACGCCAGCGGCAAGCCCATCTACGACTGGACGATTGTGGATCGCATCTTCGACACGTATCTCGCGCGCGGCGTGCGGCCTTACGCGCAGATTGGTTTCATGCCGAAGGAGTTGTCCATCAAGCCGGAGCCGTATCAGCACAAATGGACGCCGCAGGCGCGCTACGAAGAGATTTACACCGGCTGGGCCTATCCTCCGAAGGACTACGCAAAGTGGGCGGAACTTGTCTTCCAATGGACGAAGCATTGCGTGGAGAAATACGGCCGCGCGGAAGTCGAGTCGTGGTACTGGCAGGTGTGGAACGAGCCGAACATCGGCTACTGGCGCGGCACGCCCGCCGAGTTCCGCAAGCTCCACGACTACGCCATCGACGCCGTGCGGCGCGCTCTCCCGATGGCGCGCGTGGGCGGCGCGGACACGGCGGGCAGCGGCGGGCAGTTCACGCGGGATTTTCTGGAGCACTGTTTGCGCGGGACGAATTACGCGACCGGGAAAGTAGGCACGCCCATTGATTTCATTTCCTTCCACGCCAAGGGATCGCCCGTTACCACCAACGGCCACGTCCGCATGGGTATCGCAGCGCAACTGCGCACGATGGAGGAAGGCTTCCGCATCGTGGCCTCGTATCCTGAGTTGAAGAGCAAGCCCATCGTCATTGGTGAATCCGATCCCGAGGGCTGCGCCGCGTGCCAGGGTCCGTCGCTCGCTTATCGCAATGGCACAATGTATTCGAGCTACACGGCGGCGAGTTTCGCGCGCAAACACGACCTCGCGGAGAAGCACGGCGTGAATCTCGAAGGCGCGCTGACGTGGGCGTTCGAGTTCGAGGACCAGCCCTACTTCGCCGGCTTCCGCTCACTCGCCAGCAACGGCATCAACAAGCCGGTGCTGAACGTCTTCCGCATGTTCGCCATGATGCATGGCCGCCGTCTGGCCGCAGAGAGCAGCGGTGCGTTGTCGCTCGACGCCATCGTGAGCAACGGCGTGCGCGCCCAGCCCGATGTCGCCGCCCTCGCCAGCGCGGACGGCAAGAAAGTCTGGGTGATGGCGTGGCATTATCACGACGACGATGTGCCCGGCCCCGATGCGGTGGTGGAACTGGAGGTCAACGGCGTCTCGCTCGGCAGTGGCGAGGCCAAGGTGCGGCACTTCCGCATCGATCAGGATCACAGCAACGCTTTCACCGCGTGGAAGAAACTCGGCTCACCGCAGCAACCGACGGTGGAACAGTACGCGCAGCTTGAGAAGGCTGGCCAACTCGCGCTGCTCACCAGCGGCGTCACGCAAGTTGAGAACAGTCAGGCCGCGCTCAAATTTAATCTTCCTCGTCAGGCCGTCTCCCTGATCGAACTGACTTGGTGAGAGACTCAGATTTTTTAAGAACCACGAACCACGAACCACGAACTCATTCAAATGAAACACCTCTGGAGCGGCGTCTTCCCCGCCATCACCACCCAAATGCACAAGGACGGCTCGCTCGATCTTGACGCGACCGCTGTTCATGTCGAAGCGCTCATCAAGTCCGGCATCAACGGCCTGATCTTTCTCGGCTCGCTCGGCGAAAACCAGCCGATGACCGGCGACGAGAAGCGCCGCGTCATGGAGGCGATGATCCAAGTCGTGAACGGACGCGTGAAAGTGTTGAGCGGCGTGGCCGAGACGAGCACAGCGGAAGCGGTGCGCTACACCCGCGACGTGGAGAAACTCGGCGCAGACGGCGTGATGCTCATGCCCGCGATGCTCTACAAGGGCGACCCGGATGAAACGCTCACGCACTTCCGCACCGTGGCGAAGTCCACCGGATTGCCGATCATGATTTACAACAACCCCCTCAGCTACGCGAACGACATCACACCCGAACTGTTCGCCAAACTCGCCACTCAAAAAAATTTCGTCGCGCTCAAGGAAAGTTCCGGCGACGTGCGCCGCATCACCGACCTGCACAACACCGTGGGCGACAGGTACGCCATCTTCACCGGCGTGGACAACCTCGCGCTCGAAGCCAGCATCCTGGGCATCGACGGCTGGGTGGCCGGCAGCGGCATCGCGTTTCCGGCGGAGAACCAATACTTCTGGGAACTCACCCGTGCCGGAAAGTGGGACGAGGCCCGCGCGATTTACCGCTGGTTCACGCCGCTGCTGCACCTCGATGTCAGCACCAAGTTCGTGCAGTATATCAAGCTCGCCGTGCAGGAATGCGGTCTCGGCCAAGAGTGGGTGCGTTCACCGCGCCTCGTGTTGAAAGGCGAAGAACGCAAGCGCGTGTTGAAGATCATCCATGACGGCATGGCCAAGCGGCCAAAGATTCCGAAGAGGAAGTGAGCTGGAGGATTTTCGATGAGCTTTATTTTAGCGCAGAGACGCAGAGGCGCAGAGGCGCAGAGGGAGAATGAGCAGGAAAACTGTTCTCTGCCCGCGCCCCGTCATGGCTCACTCCCGTCTTTCCTCTCTGCGTCTCTGCGCCTCTGCATCTCTGCGCTAATTCTTCTTGTCACTTGCACAGATCTGGCCGCAGAACGCGTCAGCCCGGTGCCTGACTCACTCCGCCGCGACGCCAAGCTCGCTCCGTTCTACCAAAAACACATCGACCTTGACGGTTTCCCGGTGCTGGGTTCCTCGAACGTCTCGGACTTCGCGATGGTGGAAGCGGCGTGGATTGTCCGGCAGATGCTGACCAATCGCGCGGACATTCTCCACGCCCTAGCGACCAACAACGCGCGACTCGTCGTCATGGCGCACAACGATTACACGACCGACATCCCCGAGCAGGCGAACATGACGCCGAAGGTTTATTGGGACCGGCGGGCGCGCGGACTCGGCGGGCGCATCGCGAGTTGCGCGGAGGAGAACATGCTGTGCTTTCCCGGCGATCCGTATTCGACGGAGAACATTCTCGTGCATGAGTTCTCGCACGTCATTCACGGCGTGGCGTTGCGGGCGCTGGACTCGACGTTCAATCGCCGCCTGCGCGAGGCGTATCAATCGGCGACGAACGCCGGGAAATGGAAGGGCACGTACGCGGCCACCAATCCCGGCGAGTATTGGGCCGAGGGCGTGCAGAGCTGGTTCGACAACAACCGCCAGAACGACGCGCTGCATAATCATGTGGATACGCGCCCGGAGCTGAAGGAATACGACCCCGCGCTTGCCGCATTGTGCGCCGAAGTGTTCGGCGAAATCCCTTGGCGCTACCAGAAGCCCGCCGCGCGTTCCGCTGCCGGTCGCGCCCATCTCGCCGGCTACGACGCCAGCAAGGCCCCGCGCTTTCAATGGCGCACCCCGCCGGTCGTGGAGAAGCCGCGCGTCTCCATCGAGACCGCGCTGGGTGTGATCGAGGTCGAACTGGACACGAAGGCCGCGCCGCACACGGTCACGAATTTCCTGCGCTACGTGCAGGCGGGCCTCTACAACGACGGCGAGTTCCACCGCACCGTTACGTTCTCGAACCAGCCGCAGAGCCAGGTGAAGATTGAAGTCATCCAGGCCTCGGCCAATCCCGCGAAGACCAACGAGTTTTTCCCGCCCATCAAAATCGAACGCACGCGCGACACCGGCTTGAAGCATCGCGACGGCACCATCTCGATGGCGCGCGACGGCCCGGACACCGCGCAGGATCATTTCTTCATCTGCGTCGGCGACCAGCCCGAACTGGACTTCGGCGGCCAGCGCAATCTTGACGGCCAGGGCTTCGCCGCCTTCGGCAAAGTGGTGAAGGGCATGGACGTGGTCCGAAAGATTCACGCCGCGCCAGCGGATGGACAATCGCTCCGGCCTCCGGTGGGGATTCAGCGCGGCCTCCGATTAAACTGAGCCATGAACCGACGAACCAAAATTGACCCGGGGATTAGGGGCGGACGGAGATTCAGAATCCCAATCCCCGTCCGCCCCAAATCTCCGGGAAAATTCTCCACATGAAACGCATCCAAATCATTGACTCCCACACCGGCGGTGAACCGACGCGCGTGGTTATCAGCGGCGGGCCGGAACTTGGGAACGGCCCCATCGCTGAACGCGTGAAGTTGTTTCGCGAGAAGCACGACCTGTTTCGCTCCGCCATCGTGAACGAGCCCCGTGGCTCGGATGTCATCGTCGGTGCGCTGCTGGTGCCGCCGGTGGATGCGTCGTGCGTCACGGGTGTGATTTTCTTCAATAACGTCGGGCCGTTGCAGATGTGCGGGCATGGGACCATCGGACTCATTGTCACGCTAGCGCATCTCGGGCGTATCCAGGCGGGCGCGCATCGCATCGAGACTTGCGTGGGCGTGGTGACGGCCACGTTGCACGCGGATGGCTCGGTCTCGGTCGAGAACGTGCCGAGCTATCGCAAGGCCAAGGGCGTTACAGTGACGTTGCCGAATCCCGACGGCGCGCGCGGAGCGACACGCCCCACCATCGAAGTGACCGGCGACGTGGCGTGGGGCGGCAACTGGTTCTTCCTCGTCGAGCAACACGGGCAGTCGCTGGCGTTGAGCAATGTCGAGAAGCTCACGGAATTTTCGTGGGCGATTCGTCAGGCGGTGAACGCGCAGGGTTATCCCGAAGTGGATCACGTCGAGTTGTTCGGCCCGCCGCAATTCCCCGGCGGACATTCGCGCAACTTCGTCCTCTGTCCCGGCAAGGCTTATGACCGCTCGCCTTGCGGCACGGGCACGAGCGCGAAGCTCGCGTGTCTCGCGGCGGATGGAAATCTCGCCGAGGGCGCGTCGTGGGTGCAGGAGAGCATCATTGGCAGTGCTTTCACCGGGCGCTACCGACGTGATGGCGACAAGATCATTCCAACGATCACGGGCACGGCGTTCGTGAATGGCGAGGCGACGTTGTTGTTGAGCGAAGGCGATCCGTTTTGCTGGGGGATTCGGTGATGAAATTCCAAAATCCAAATCCCAAATCCAAGATAAACTCCAAACGCCAAGCTCCAAATTCCAAAGGCGGGACGACCCTGCGTCTCGCTGGGTCACGCCCTGGCCACTTGGAATTTGGGTTTTGGATCTTGTTTGAGATTTGGATTTTGGGATTTGGTTTTTCCGTTTCCGCCGCCTCTCCGCCTGAACGCTCCACCAATGACTTCGTGTTCATCGACAATGGCGAATTGCGCCTTGGCGTGAAGAAGTCCTCAGGCGCGGGCCTTGCCTTCCTCGCGCTCAGTGCCACGGGTGAAAATGTGATCAACCACTGGGATCGCGGGCGACTCGTGCAGCAGTCGTACTACGGCGCGAAGGATGATTCGCTTTGGAACAAGCAACCGTGGCGCTGGAATCCCGTGCAGGGTGGCGACTGGCGCGGCAATCCGGCGCGACTGTTGGAGTTCAGGGCGGGGCGCACGTCTCTCTACGCCAAGTCGCTGGGCAAGCACTGGGCCTCGGGCGCGGATCTGCCGGATGTAATCTTTGAGGAATGGATCTCACTGACCGGCAAAGTTGCGCACGTAAAATTTGCGATGACCTACACCGGCACGAATTCACATCCTAAAATCCATCACGAGTTGCCCGCCGTGTTCATCGAACCGCAATACGACACGCTGCTCGTCTATCAAGGCACGAATGCCTGGAGCGGCGAGCCGCCGGGCCGCTCGAAGCCCGGCTGGCCGAACGAGTCGCGCAAGTTCACCGAACATTGGGCGGCGTACGTGAACACGAATGACTTCGGCGTCGGCGTGCTTGTGCCCGTGGCCGACGAGTTGACCTGCTACCGCTTTGGCGATGGCAAACGAGAGCACGGTTCCTGTTCCTACTTCGCGCCGCTCAAACGGTTCGCCATCACGCCCGGACTGAAGTTCGAGTACGACGTGTGGCTGACCATCGGTTCCGCAGACGAGATTCGTCGGAGATTCGGACGGATTATTTCCCGGAGATTTGGGGCGGACGGAGATTGGGAAGAAAAAATTCCCGTCCGCCCCTAATCCCCCGGAATCATTTTTCCGGCTTGGGAAGACGAGACAGAACAGCATGACTGACGAATTTACATACGCAGTAATCGGCCTGGCCATGGAAGTGCATCGTGAGTTGGGGCCGGGGCTGGATGAGAAGTTCTACCATGAACTCTTGTCAAAGAAGCTTGCCGCCGCCGGCCTGGCGCATCTGTCGCGTCCGCGACGAGAGTTGATTCATCGCGGACTCATGGCCGATGTCTTTGAGCCGGACATCGTGTTCCCGGAAAAGTTGGTGCTGGAGTTGAAATGCCTGACCGGCGGCTTCGACGGCGAACATTTCCTGCAACTCTTCTGCTATCTCAAGTTCTGGAAGATCGGCGTCGGCCTGCTGTTCGACTTCGGCAAGGAAAGCCTCGCCTACCGCCGCATTGAATTTTCCGAACCGCAGCTCGAGCCACGGAGCACGGACTTGATGCTGGCTGGCGGCCCGGCTTCAACCACCATCCGCGACCTTGCCAACCAGGTTTGCGCCGCCACGAATCGCGTGCTGGCCGAACACGGTTTGGGCTATCGCGACACAACGTACGGCGGTTTGCTGCTCGCTGAACTGCGGGCCGGCGGCCTGAAGTGTAATCCGAATGTCATCGCCGAAGTTCGTTCCGGGGAGATCGTTCTTGGCCAGACCCCATGCCCGTGTCTGCTGGTGAATGAGAAACTCGCGGTGAAAGTGCTGGCTCTGCGCCGCAGCATCACCGCCGCCGACCTCGCGATTCTGCGCACGTATTTGCGGCTGCTAAATGCTCCCGCCGGCTTGATTCTAAATTTCAATCGCACCGCCCTCGACTTCCGCTGGGTCAGTCCCACGCGACAAACCATTTGATCATGTATCCGTTCCAACCCAATCCCCGTCCGCCCCAAATCCCCGGGAAAACTCATGCCTGAAAAATCTATTATCATCATCGGCGGCGGCGTCATCGGGTTGTCCACCGCTTACTACTGCGCGAAGCGCGGGCACCGTGTGACGCTCATTGACCGCAATCCCGAGCAGCGCGACGGCTGTTCGTTTGGCAACGCGGGCATGGTGGTGCCGAGTCATTTCGTGCCGCTGGCCGCGCCCGGCGTGGTGGGCACGGCGTTCAAGTGGATGTGGAATCCCGAGTCGCCGCTCTACATCAAGCCGCGCCTGAACTGGGAGCTGATGTCGTGGGGCTGGAAATTCATGCGCGCGGCGAACGCGGGACATGTAAAACGCAGCGCGCCGCTGATTCGTGATTTGAGTTTCGCCAGCCGCGATTGCTTCGAGAAACTCGCCGCGCTGCCGGACAATGATTTCGGTTTGGTGAAGATGGGACTGGTGATGCTGTGCCAGACGCAGCACGGCCTCGACGACGAAGCGAAATACGCCGCGCAGGCTAACCAACTCGGCGTGCCGGCGCAGGTCATGGACGCAAGGCAAGTCGCACAACTCGACCCGGCTGTGACGATGGATGTCATGGGCGGAGTTTATTTCTCGAAGGACTGTCATCTCTCGCCGAACCGTTTCATGGCGGGACTGAAGCGGCAGTGCGAGGCGATGGGAGTAAAGTTTCGCTGGAGCACTGAAGTTGCCGGCGTCACGCGTCACGGCTCGCGCCTCACGGCACTGAAGGCGGGGGCAGACGAATTGGGGGCAAACGAATTTATTTTGTGCGGCGGTTCGTGGTCGCCAATCGTCGCTGATCAACTTGGACTCAAGCTGCCCATGCAAGCTGGCAAAGGCTACAGCCTTACGCTCACCAAGCCGCGCGAACTGCCGCAACTTTGCTCCATCTTCACCGAGGCGCGCGTCGCGGTGACGCCGATGGGCGACACGCTGCGCTTCGGCGGCACGATGGAAATTGCCGGATTGAACGAGGACATCAATCCCATGCGCGTGCGCGGCATCATCAAGGCGGCGGTGAAGTATTTCCCGAATTTCACGCCAGATGATTTCGCGGACGTCCAGCCGTGGCGCGGATTGCGTCCGTGCTCGCCGGACGGGCTGCCTTATCTCGGGCGCACGGCGAAGTTCTCGAATCTCACCATCGCCACCGGACACGCGATGATGGGCCTGAGCCTTGGTCCGATTACCGGCAGGCTCGTCAGCGAAATACTCAGTGGCGAAAAACCTTCCCTCGACCTCACACTCCTGAATCCAGATCGTTATGCGTGAAGTTCAGACAACTTGTCAGGTTGGCGGCTTGCCGGAACACTCGGCGCAAGGTTAGATTATGGGCGATGAAACTCAGATTCGATCTGGCGACCCAGGTGACTCCCGAGATGGTGGAGGAGGAAGCGCTGGCGAATCAGCACCGTTACAAGCCCGAGCCGCTTTTCTCGCAAACTGGCACTGGCAGTCTGTTATCCGCCTCAACGAGCGACTCTGTAGCGGAGGCCGAGCGCAGCACGGCCAGAATTCAGAAACTTACCCACGCTGCGAAGCAGAGTGGCAACAAGGCCACGGCACGGAGCGCACGCTCCTCGAAACGCTAGACTGGCTGCGGTCCTTTCATCGCAAGGCCCCCTTCCTTTTTTTCAACGGCAACTCGTTTGCGGAAATCGCCCGCACCTTGACCGATGCCTTGTTCGCCGAGTTTCCCCACGTTCGTCGTCGTCAAGCGGCTTCGTTGGCCGCGCATTACGTGGCGGACTTCAAACTTGGTGATCGAGTGCGCACGCTCAAGGGTTCGCTGCGCGGGACTGTGAAGAAGATTCTGCCGGACGGGCGCATTGCGTGGAAACCAGACAATTCCTCCAGTGAACTGCTGGCCCTGCCGGAGAGCCTGCTGCGAGCCAAATGACCTTCTTTGAATGCTTATGAACAAAACTAGAATTCTCCTGCCCTTGATTTTCTTGGCCTTGGTCGCCGCCCTCGCCCCAGCGGCGGATTCCACCGGTGCCAGCCCTCTTGAATCCTTCTTCCGCCGTTACCTCGACGAGCGGTTCACGCTGCATCCGACCGAGGCGACGGGGTTGGGCGACCATCGGTTTGATGACCGCATGGATGATTTGTCGCCCGCCGCCTTGGCGAAGTCGCTCGCGCACCTAAAGGCGACGCGGACGAAACTGCGGAAGGAAATTGCCCGCGCCAAGCTCTCGCCAGACGAGCGCATCAACTTCGACATCTTCGATCACGAACTTGAAGGCAACATCTGGGTGCGCGAAAACACGCAGCCTTTCGCCACCAATCCGCGCGCCTACAACGAATACATCAGCGACAGCGTTTTCCTGCTGCTCACGCAATCGCGTTTGCCGAAGGAGACGAACGTCGCGAACAGCCTCGCGCGGATGAAGCAGATTCCCGGCATCGTGGCGGCGGCGAAGGCGAATTTGCAGAAGCCGCCGCGCGCGGTGTTGGAGACAGCCATCAAGCAGAACAAAGGCTCCATTGGTTTTTACGAGCGCGACATTTTCCAGTTCGTGGGCGAGTCGCCGCAGTTGCCCGCGCTCCAGGCCGAGGCCGCGCGCGTGGTCGCGGTGCTCAAGGAATATCAGCAATGGCTGGAAAAGGATTTGTTGCCGCGCTCCACGGACGACTGGCGGCTGGGCAAACGAAAATTCGCCAAGAAACTCGAATACACGTTGAACGCCGGAATCAGCGCGGACGAAGTGCTGCGCGATGCCGAGTCCGAATTTCAGCGCGTGCGCAACGACATGTATGTGGTCGCGCGCCAGCTCTGGCATCGTTATTTTCCGACCACGCCGTTGCCCGTGGCGGATGACGCAGGGAAACGCGCCACCATCGCGCGCGTCATCGCCGCCGTGTCGAAAGAACACAGCAAGCCCGAGGAACTGCTCGCTGATGCACGGGCGCAGGTGGACGCGATCAAGAAATTCATCCGCGAGAAAAACATTCTCACGATGCTGGAGCCGGACCGTTGCCAGATCATCGAGATGCCGGAGTTTCAGCGCGGCAATTCCCTCGCCTACATGAACGGCGCGCCGGCGCTCGATCCCGAAGCGCCAAGTCTTTACGCCATTTCGCCGCCCGCCAAAGACTGGCCCGCCAAGCAGACGCAGAGCCTGCTCGAAGAATACAACCGTCACATGCTGCAAGTCTTGACCATTCACGAGGCGTATCCCGGCCATTACGTGCAACTCGAATACTCCGCGCGCGTGCCGTCGCTGCTCCGGCGCGTGCTCGGCTCCGGCGTGTATATCGAGGGTTGGGCCGTCTATACCGAGCAAATGATGCTCGACCAGGGCTACGGTGCAGGCGACGGCGAACTGCAACTGCGCTTGAACCAGTTGAAGTTCTATCTCCGCGCCGTGTGCAACGCGATTCTCGACAACAAACTCCACACGCAAAACATGACCGACGAGGAAGCCATCCGGCTGATGGTGGAAGGCGCGTTTCAATCCGACGAAGAAGCCCGCGCCAAAGTCGTGCGCGCCAAGCAGACCTCGACGCAACTCAGCACCTACTTTGTCGGCCGCATGGCCCACGTCCGCCTGCGCGAACAGGTCCAGCGCGATCTCGGCGACCAGTTCAACCTCGCGACCTACCACGAGACCGTGCTGACCCAAGGCTCGGTGCCGATGAAGTATCTGCCGGAACTGGTGCGCGGGAAGCTGAAGCCGTGAGCGCGGATTGACTGCCGCACCCTTGGCCCGCACAATTCGGAGATGGGCAAAGTCATCGTCAAAATCAAACTGACCAATCAGGGCGACCTGGTGCTGCGCACCGCGAAAGTGCTCAAGGGCAAGCCACGCACGGTGGAGGCGGAAGCCTTGGTGGACACGGGTGCCACGCGACTTTATCTCCAAACCGGACTCATCAAAGCCCTTGGCCTGCGCCGGGAAAGCGAAGTCCAGTCCAAGACCACCAACGGCGTGCGCCGCCGCGCCGTGTATTCCCCGGTGAAGCTTGAACTGATGGGCCGTGACGGAGTTTTTCAAGTCGTGGAAGTGGACGACGAGGTGCCCAACCTGCTCGGACAAATTCCGCTGGAGTATCTCGACTTCGTGGTGAACCCCAAGGCCCAGAAGCTCATCCCCAATCCCGAGCACGGCGACAAGCAGATGAGCGAGGAGTACTGAGAGAGTTCGCGCCTCAACGGCCTTCGATCAATGGAGCGAAGCGCCAGAACAAAGCCTTGCGGTGGCCCATCGCACCAAAGGTTTCTCCATCTGGAGCGAAGCAGACGCCAAAGCACCAGCCGGTGCCCGTGTCGAGTTCGCGCACGATTATCTGCTGTCGGAAGTTCCAGATTTTGATTTTTCCGCCGGAGTGTTCGCCCGCGACGAGATGTTTGCCATCTGGCGCAAAGGCCATGCGGGAGGACTGGTCTCCGGATTTGAGTTCCGCGATTTGATTTCCTGTGGACGCATCAAACACGAAGATTGGCCCGGACATAAACGAGACGGCGAAAAACGCCCCGTCGTCTGAGGAGGCAACATGCCACGGCTTTTCGCACGACAACCTGGCTACCCACATCTGATTGAGTTGCGGCCAACTCCAAGAATGCAGTTCGAGGTGCTGGTCGTCGCCGCTAGCGAAGTAGGCAAGCATGGCTTTGCCATCACCGCGCCATTCGAACCGGTAGCGCCCAGTCTTTTCCCTCAACGGCACGTATCCGCCAACCTGCGGGGAGTGGCAGTCGTAGCCATAATACTGAATGCCATCCGGCGAAACGGATTGAACCAAGAACTGATCCCTGCCCGTGACTTTCACCAACATCACGCCGCGGGTTTTCTGCGGCCATTTGAACTGATGGAGTAACTTGCCGTCAGTCGCCGCGCAGGTGTGGATGCGATCCGGTTCCATCGTGATGAAGATGCGTTCCCCATCATCTGAAAGCTCCCAGCCGGTTAGTCGGCCCTTTGTTTCGAGCACGGCGCGTTCTTGACCGGAAGGAAATTCAACGATGCGCAAATTGCCGCTCTTGGGCATGAGCACCAAAGCTTTGCTGTGCGGAAAGTAGGAAAAGTTTTCAACCGACTTCACGACCAGAATTGGTTTCAGCGGGTCCGCTTCTTTTTGGCTCGTTGAGTGGGGTTGCTTCGCTACCGGCCATGACCCCGGCCTTGCTTCCTTCCCGCTCGGCTCTGCGCCGAGGATGGATTCGTGCAGGCCGAGCAGCTCTTCCGATTCGGTGATGCCCGCGCGCTCGAAGACCTGCAACGCGGCCACGGTCGCGTCGAAGCGTTGCCAGCGCGTGAAGAGTTCGAGGTCGCGTGGTTGCGCGCCGGCTTGGAGCAGGCGGGCCACAGCGGCGTCCACGTCGCCGAACGGTTCGTCCTTGGCTGTGGCTTTGGGAGAAGTTTTCGCCCAGCGTTCGCCATCGTCGTCCGCGTCGCCGATGCCTTCCCAGACGACAGCCATGAATTTCTTCTCCTTGCCGCCGCGCGCCGGTGGCTTGAGCAATTGCTCGCGCAGCCCGGTGAGCTGGCCGGATTTCAAGCCGGGATCGTCGAGTTCGTAGAGCAGTCCGAAGCAGCGTTCGTAACGCTCCATGCGCGCCACTCGCCCGAGGTCTTCGCGCGAGGCCTTCGTCGCAAGCAGCCGTTGGATGGCCGGAAGCGCCGTCTTCAGCGGTTCCGGTGCGCTCGTGGAATTCTTGAGCGCGTCATCGAGCCACGCGCCACCGGGAACGGGATTGACGACGTGCGTCCAGAGGAGATCGAGAATGTCGCCGGTGAGAGTTTCCGTTTGGGCAGGCTTGGATTTCTTGGGCATGGAGACGGAGGATAGACATGGTTCCGAGAATGGGAAGTCTGGAGCGGGATGCCGAACCGTGCCGCTGCCGGAAGTTACGAACTCAACTTCTTCTGCGCCGCACTCACGAACGCCCCGTGCTCCGCGCTCTGCAAGCCTTCCTGCAATTTCGCCATGAGCTTCGCACCGTCGCCGGTGAGCAGGGCTTGCGGATCGAGCCACAGGCCGGGGAAGGCGCGGCTGCGCAGGCTGCCGTCGGCGGCAGCGGGCAGCGGGCGGTATTCGTCTTCTTCGAGGATGAACCAGTCCAGCGCCTCGTCCTCGGTGCGCCAGAGGAGATATTCGAGCACGCCCGCGCGACGGTAGGCGGCGAGCTTTTCGCGCGCGTCGTGCGAGGCGCTGCTGGCGGCGACTTCGACGGCGAACTCGGGAGCGCCCAGAAGATGGCCTTTTTCATCCAGCCGGGATTGACCACCGCACTCCGGCAGCAGACGCAGGAGACCGTCGGGCTGCGGGACATCATCGGGATTAAGACGAATGGTGGAATTGGTGGCCGCCTTCACGCTGGGCGTGGCGATGCAGTAGATGCAAAGCCAGCCTTGGATGAGGTTGTCGGGTTCACCGTGTTGATCGAGTCGGACAGGGGATGCCATAATAACAACTCCATTGATAAGCTCGGCCTTCTTCACTTCCGGCATGGCTTGAAAGCGGCGCAGAAATTCGGAGGCGGTCAGATGCGCGCCATTCTCCAACGGCGGAATACGGCGCGGCGGCGACTCGCGGCGCGCGGGCTTGGACGGTTCGACCAACGTGGCCATGCGCGGACATTAGGGGCGGAGCCGCGCGGTGTCGAGCCGCGTGGCGGGCTTTCAAAGCCGCTTCGCCATCACGAAATCATCCATCACGAAACCGCCGCCGAGGTCGGCCACGATGGACTGGCGCACGGTGAAACCGCGTTTCAGGTAGGCGGCGATGGCCGACGCGTTGCGCTTGTTCACGTTCAGCATCAGCGTGGTCGCGCCATGCGCGCGGGCGGTGGACTCGCATTCCTTCAACAGAGCGGTGCCGAGTCCCTGGCGCTGGTGGTCGGGGTGGACGTAGAGTTTGTGGAGTTTGAACTCTGTCGCGAGGTCCGTGGGGCCGACGGAGGCGAAGCAGCGCAATGCGCCATCGACCAGCGCGCGAAACCACGTCACGCCGTTCTCCAGTTCGCGGCGCATCGTGTCCACGGCGTAACTGCGCGCGAGCATGTAATCAATCTGCGCGGGCGTGATGATGCCGGGGTAGTGCGCGCGCCAGATGACGGCGGCGAGGGCGGAGATTTCCGCGAGGTGTTCCGCGCGGGCGCGTTCAATTTGCAGAATCATTTAACAATCAACCCCGCTCCGACACGGTGGGGCGAGACTCTGTCGAGCCAACCGTTTCGAGCGCAGCGAGGCGAGCAGAGCGAGATTCTCCGAGTTGGCGCGGATGGCCGGAAATGCTCACTTCGCTCGCGCCTCCTTCGTCGGCAAACAGGGTTCGACAGAGTCTCACCCCACCGCCCGCTTGCGTTTGCCCACCCACCTCGCGATGCCCATGAAGATCAGGCTCACGACGAACATCAGCGCGGCGTAGAAATAAAGTTCCTTCGCGCCGCTGGCCTTGACGTAGTTCGCATTGAGATTCGTAAAGAGCGCGATGAGGAAGTGCCCGCCCGCGATGGTCAGGAGCCAGAGGCTCATCATCATGCTGCGCATGGTCTTGGGGGCCTGCTCGAAGGCGTATTCCAGTCCGGTGGCGGACACGAGCACTTCACCGGCGACGAGGACGATGTAAGGAACCAACTGCCATGCGAGGCTCAGGGTTTCGCCCGCATCAATGCGCGCCTGCATCATGCCGGAGATGACGTAGGTGACGCCCGCGAGCACCATGCCCAGGCCCATGCGGCGCAAAGCCGTGGGGCGCAGTCCAAATTTTTCGCAGAGCGGGTAAATGAGGTAGGTGAGGATGGGCACCCAGATCATCACGAGGATGGAGCCGACGGCCTGCATGCGTTCGCCGTCCACTTTGAAACCGAAGACGTGGAAGGGCGTCATCTTCTCGCCCTGTAAGACCCAAGTGGTGTTGACCTGATTGTAGAGGGCGAAGAAAACCGGGACGGTGAGGAACACGAGGAAGATGCGGCGAACGGCGCGGGCCGAGCGGCGATCTTCGTCGGTCTGGGGGTTGAATACGACGGAGAAGATGCCGACCTGCTTCGACTCGCGTTGCGGTGGCTGGCGCACGTAATTCTTTCGTCCGAGCCAGAAGATGAACGTTGCGACGGCCATCGCGATACCGGGCACGCCAAAGGCCCAACTGTAACCGTGTTTGTCGCGGATCATCGGGATGAGGGCGAAGCCGAAGGTCGCGCCGAAATTGATCGACCAGTAGAACCAGCCGTAGACCCGCGTGAGGCCCTTCTCGTTGCCCGCCGCGAATTGATCACCCACGAACGCGGAGACGCAGGGCTTGATGCCGCCGGCCCCGATGGCAATGAGGATTAAGCCGGCATAAACGCCGGTCTGGTTGCCCTCGAACAAGGCGAGCGCGCCGTGGCCCGCGCAGTAGAACATCGAGATGCTGAGAATGGTCCAGTAGCGCCCGAGCCATCGGTCCGCGAGCCAGGCACCGAAGAGCGGGAGAAAGTAAACGGCGGTGGCAAAGAGGTGGACGACTTCCTTGCCGTGGACGTCGCCGAGCTTCAATTCGCGACTCAGATAAATCGTGAGGATGGACATCATCCCGTAATAGCTGAAGCGTTCGGCGGCTTCGTTGCCGATGATGAAGGGGACGCCGCGCGGGAGTTTGCCGGACGGTGCCGGGGCGTTTGCAGAAAGGGTGTCAGCCATACGTGGGGCGGACTGTTCCAAAGCGCTGAAATGATCGCGAGTGTGAATTGCCCAAGCGCGACGCGGCGGTGTCGTGTTCTTAACGCGCTCCGAGCGTGGGCAGAAACTTCGGCACCATTCTAGCCTTGGCCCGCTGCTCAAAGGCGTAAGCCATCTTGATTAATACGCCTTCACTCCAGGCCCGGCCGAAGAACGAGAGACCGACAGGCAGCCCGGCATGATGGCCCGCCGGCACGGTGATGCTCGGATAGCCCGCCACCGCGGCGGGGCCGGAACTGCCGCCTTCCCCGCGATCACCGTAGAGGTAATCAATGGTGCCGGCGGGGCCGGAAGTCGGCGCGATGATCGCGTCGAGACGATGTTCATCCATCACTGCGTCGATGCCTTCCGGGCCAGCGAGACGTCTGGCCTTCGCCGCAG
The DNA here is from genome assembly GCA_043758205.1 of Akkermansia sp. Taxonomy (GTDB): domain Bacteria; phylum Verrucomicrobiota; class Verrucomicrobiia; order Limisphaerales; family SIBH01; genus JANNGC01. The sequence goes on along the minus strand of JAYVNY010000046.1, from coordinate 9,047 downwards.
CCTCCAAGTATTCCGGCTCGGTGAGCGGGCCTTTGTCGCGCGCCTTGATCATCGTTTCCTGTCCGAAGAATTGGAGTTCACGATCCGGGTTCCGCTCATTGAAGGCGATGATGTCCTCGATGGAACGCCTCGGGACATTCGGCCCGAGCGTGCCGAGGTAAGCGTTCAACCCCGCCTTGAATTCATAGAGGAGCACCTGCTGCTCCGCGGCTCCGAAGGACGCGCTGGCGGGCAGGTCCGCCGGGTCGATGATTTCCGCTCCGGCCTCCTTCAGCACGGTCAGCGCCCCATCGAGCACCTTGTTGGCGCGGGTGTTCGCACCAAAGAATTTTCGCGCCACGCCGAGGCGCGCGCCCTTCAGTCCGTTCGCGTCCAGGAACCGGGTGAAGTCCTGCTCGGGAGCCGCCCGGGTCGCCGGATCGCGCGGATCGGCTCCCGCCAAAATGCCGAGGGCGATGGCGGCATCCGTCACCGTACGGGTCATCGGCCCCGCCGTGTCCTGACTGTGCGCGATGGGAATGATGCCCGCGCGACTGATGAGGCCGAGGGTCGGCTTGAGTCCAACGATGCCGCAATGCGATGCGGGAGAAACAATCGAACCGTCGGTTTCGGTGCCGATGGCCAGGGCGCAGAGATTCGCCGAGACCGCCACGGCGGAACCTGAACTGGAGCCGGACGGATTGCGGTCGAGCACGTAGGGATTGCGCGTCTGTCCACCGCGCCCGCTCCAGCCGCTCGTGGAACGGCTGCCGCGAAAGTTGGCCCACTCGCTCAGGTTGGTTTTGCCGAGAACGACCGCGCCGGCCTCACGCAGCTTGCGGGCCACGGTCGCGTCCTGTGGCGCGATGGATCCCAGCAAGGCCAGCGAGCCAGCCGTGGTCATCATCCGATCGTGCGTGGCGATGTTGTCCTTGAGCAGCACCGGGATGCCGTGCAACAACCCGCGCGGGCCTTGGACCTTCCGTTCGGCGTCGAGCTGGCGGGCGATATCGAGCGCGTCGGGATTCAGTTCGATGACGGAGTTCAGGCGCGGACCGGCTTGGTCGAGTTGCGCGATCCGATGCAGGTAACGCCTGGTCAGAGAGACGGCGGTTTCCGTTCCGTTCTGCAACGCGGACTGAAGCTGCGGAATGGTGGCCTCTTCCAGAGTCAGGTTCCGGGTTGCGGACCAAGAGCGGCAGCCCGACAGCGTCAAATGAAACGTGGCGGCAGAGGTGATTCCAAAAAATTGCCGACGATTCATGCGTGCCCAGTCTTGCAGTACGGACAATGCGACACCAGCCCCGGTTGTGGACAACAGGAACTCCAGCCGAGCAGGAGAAGAAAACAGAAACGCTCCGCAACACCCAGTGCTGCGGAGCGGAATCTGGTGCTCCAACCGGGGAACGGTCGGAACCGAGGGCAATCCTACTTCAACAAGTCGCGGACCATGTCGCGCTCTTCCTTCAGCTCGTTGATGGTGGCGTTGATTTTGCCACGGCTGAACTCGTTCACCGGCAAGCCTTGAACAATCTCGAGCTTGGTGCCGTTGCTGCGCACCGGGAAGGAAGTGATGATGTCCTTCTCGACGTCGTAGCTGCCATCGGAGTGGACACACACGCTGTGCCAGTCGCCGGGCGCAGTGGGCGTGACGATGGAACGCACGGAATCCACGACGGCATTCGCCGCGCTGGCCGCGCTGCTCGCGCCCCGGGCCTTGATGATGGCCGCGCCGCGCTGCTGCACGGTGGCGATGAAGTCGCCCTGTAACCACGCGTGGTCGGTGATGACTTCGGTGGCGGGGCGGCCGTTGATCTTGGCGTTGTAGAAATCCGGATACTGCGTGGCGGAGTGGTTGCCCCACACGGCGACGTTCGTGACGGCGGTGTTGTCCACGCCGGCTTTCTTCGCGAGCTGGGACTTGGCGCGGTTCTCGTCGAGGCGCGTCATGGCATGCCAGCGGGACGCGTCGAACTGGCTGCCGCCGACTTTCTGCGCGCTGTTCATGGCGATCCAGCAGTTGGTGTTGCAGGGATTTCCGACCACGAGAACGCGGAAGTCCGCAGCGGCGTGGTTCTGAATGGCCTGGCCCTGGCCGACGAAAATTTTGCCGTTGATGCCGAGGAGATCCTTGCGCTCCATGCCCTGCTTGCGCGGCACGCTGCCGACGAGCAAGGCCCAGTTCACGTTGCGGAAACCTTCATCGAGATTCGCCGTCGGCACGATGCCTTTGAGCAGCGGGAAGGCGCAGTCGTCGAGTTCCATCGCCACGCCCGCGAGCGCGGGAAGCGCGGGTTCGACTTCCACGAGATGGAGAATGACCGGCTGGTCCGGGCCGAACATGGAGCCGGAAGCGATGCGGAAAAGAAGTGAGTAACCAATTTGACCGGCTGCGCCGGTGACGGCCACGCGAATGGGTTGTTTCATAAAGAGCGGCGATTATGGGAAGGCGCAAAAAACTGGCAACGGGGAATTCGCGGACCGTGGAGGGTCAATCCGTCTTCTTCCCATTCGTCTGCCCCAATTCGTCTGCCAGCTCTGCGGTCTGAAAAAGTGGCAGACGAATTGGGGCAGACGAATGGAAAATTCCGCCCACCCTCAAAACTTTCCTCCCTCACAATTTCCTCTGGCGAAAATTCCGCGAACCGCGCCCAATGACGGCGCGCTGCCCGCGCAGACGCACGCAACATGAAACGACAACTGTCACCCGGCTGGCTGCTGTTCATCCTCACCGGGCTGAACCTCTTCAACTACCTCGACCGCTACGTGCTCTCCGCCGTGGCGCTGCCGTTGCAAAAGGAACTTGGACTCAACGACGGCCAGGCCGGGCGCATCGTGACCACGTTCATGATCGGCTACTTCCTCACCTCGCCGCTCTTCGGCTATCTCGGCGACCGGACCTCGCGCAAATGGCTGATCGCCGGCGGCATTTTCGTCTGGAGCCTGGGCACGGTGCTGACGGGTTTCGCGGGCACGTTCGCCGTGCTGCTCGCGTACCGCGTGCTCGTGGGCGTGGGCGAGGCGAGCTACGCGACCATCAGTCCGAGCCTGATTTCCGACACGTATCCGGCGGAGAAACGGAACAACGCGCTCACGATCTTTTATGCGGCCATTCCGGTGGGCGCGGCGTTGGGAAACATTCTCGGCGGACATATTGCGGAAGCGAGTTCGTGGCGGCACGCCTTCATCTGGGCGGGCGCGCCGGGACTCGTGCTCGCGCTGGTCTTGCTGCCCTTCGCGGAACCGAAGCGCGGCGCACAGGACGTGGCGATTCCCGCCGCGCACGGCGGCACGCCCGGCTTCAAGGACGTGCTCGGCCTGCTGCGCCTGCCAGACTACCTGCTCGTGGTGCTGGGCTACACGGCCTACACGTTCGCGCTCGGCGCGTTTGCGTTTTGGGGACCGGCGTTTCTCTCGCGCGTGCATCAAGTGCCAGAAGCAAAGGCCGCGACGTTTTTCGGCGCGGTGCTGGTCGTGGCGGGATTGCTCGGCACCTTGCTTGGCGGCTGGCTGGCCACGGCGTGGCAAAAGCGCACGCGCGCGGGTTACGCGCTCACGCTCGGACTGTCCGTGCTGCTCGCCGTGCCGGCGGCCACGCTGGCGTTTGTCTTCGAGGACAAGTCCGCCTCGATGGCCTGCCTCGCCACGGCGATGTTTCTCCTCTTCCTGCCCACGGGACCGATCAACACGCTCATCCTCGAATCCGTGCCGGTCGCGTTGCGCGCCAGCGGCATGGCGCTGTCCATTTTCGTGATTCATCTCTTCGGCGACATGTGGTCGCCCGAGTTGGTGGGCCACGTCTCCGATGTGTTGCGGGATCAATTTGCCGCCGCGCAGAGCAGCACGCTCACGCCGGAAGCCGTGGCCGTGCTGGCCAAAGCCCACGGCTTGAAGCGTGCCGTGCTCATGCTGCCCGTGGCGCTGGTGGTGGCCGCGCTGCTCTGGCTCTCGCTGGCGAACCGGATGCGGGGGCCGACGGAATCCCGAGGCGCAGGCGGAGGATGACCGGCGCGGAACCTTGAGCAGCCCCTGCGGCGGACGGAGCGTTTGGATTTTGGCATTTGGAATTTCAAATCCTTCTCCCTTAGGCTCGCGCCTCGTTTTCCCATGAAACCTATTCAGAATGTTTCGGTGTTCGGTCTTGGCAAACTCGGCGCGTGCATCGCGGCGACGTTTGCGGCGCGTGGATTCAATGTCACCGGCATTGATATTGACGCCGAGAAGGTCAACCGCGTGAACGCCGGCCAGCCCCCGGTCGAGGAGCCGTTGCTCGCCGAGACCATCGCCGCAGGGCGCGGGAATCTGCGCGCCACGCTGGATGTGCGCGAGGCCGTGGGCACGGACGTTTCCTTTTTCATTCCGCCGTCGCCGAGTCTGCCGGATGGCAGTTTCTCGAATGAGTATTTGTTGAAAGCCATGCAGCCGCTGGCGAAGGCCGTGCGCGAGGCCGGGAAAAAAGGCCACCTGTTCGTCTCCAGTTCCACCACCACGCCGAACGCCTGCGATTCCGTGCTCATCCCGATGTTGGAAAAGGAAACGGGCTGGAAATGCGGGCCGGACTTCGGCTTCTGCTACAACCCCGAGTTCATCGCACTCGGCAACGTGATCAACGGATTGCTCGATCCGGACATGGTGCTCATCGGCGAATCACAACCGGAATACGGCGCGGCGCTGGAAGCCGCCTACAAAAAATACAACCGGAACCAGCCGCACGTCGCGCGCATGTCCATCATCAGCGCGGAGCTGACGAAGATTTCGCTGAACAGCTACATCACGATGAAGATCAGCTTCACGAACCAGCTCCGCATGATCGCCGAGCAGTTCCCGAAGGCGGACATTCATGTGATGCTCGACGCGCTGGGCAGCGACTCGCGCATCGGGAAGAAATATCTGCGCGCCGGCCTGAGCTACGGCGGCCCGTGCTTCCCGCGCGACAACCGCCTCGTCGCCTACACCGCGCGGCAGGTCGGTTTGAGCGCGCCCCTCGCCGAGGCCACGGATCGCGTGAACGAGCTGGCGAAGGAAAGTTTGCTGGAGCGCGTTGAGAAGCACGCGGCCAAAGGCGAAACCATCGTCATCCTCGGCCTCTCGTACAAGCCGGACACCTACATCACCGAGGAGTCGGCGGGGTTGTATCTGGCGCAACATCTCAAGCGGCGCGGGCACAAGGTGCTGGTTCACGACTACGGCGCGACGCCGACGAACAGCCCGAGCCTGCATGAATTTGAAGTGCTCGCCGATCCGGCGGCGCTGGCCGCCAATTCAAATGTGAAGGTGGCCGTGCTTTGCTGTCCGTGGCCGCAATACGGCCCACTGAAATTCAACGCGGCGACGACGGTCCTCGCGCCGTGGAAGGTGTGACCTTGGAGTTCAAGCTTCAGCTTGTTCCGAATCGACACGCTTAAGCGTGAACGCCAGCTCAGGCTGGAGCTTGGACTCCTACTTCCCCTCCAGCTTATCCATCGAAATGTTCGAGGTGAAGCTCGTGGCCGGTTTCATGTGCTTCTTCAAGATGCTGCTGCCCGACCGCAGGTCGAGCTTGCCACGATGGAACAATTTCTGCGCCTGCCGCTTCGCGCGATAAACCACGCGCAAAATTTTCCCCGCCGCGCCGCCCGGCACGCCGTGACGCTCGCGGATGAGCGCCCCTTCACGCGCCATGTTGCGCGTCACGCGCTGGTCCGCCGACTGCCCGTGCTCGTGGTAGCGGTAGTCCACGAGTAAGGCACGCACGTGGCCCATGCGGCATTTCGCGCGGCCCAGTTCGAGGATGAAATCGAAGTCGCATGAGTTCAGAAATTCCTTGTGCTTGTAGAGTCCCAGCCGGTCATGCACCGCCTTGCGCACGAACAGCGTCTGGTGAATCACATTGCACACGCCGCTGAAACGCAGCACGTCGTAATCAAACTTCGCCTCTTCGCGCCGGTAAATTTCCTGCCCCGTGCCGTTCACATAAACGATGTCGCCGAAGCAGCCGTCCCACTCGGGATGCGCCACGAACGCCTCGCCCACTGCGCGCAACGCGCCGGCGCGAAAGCAGTCATCCGCGTTCAGAATGTTCACCAACTCGCCCGTGGCCAGGCCGATGCCCTTGTTCATCGCGTGGTAATGGCCCTCGTCCTTTTCCGAAATCCAGCGCAGGTGCGGATACTCCTTGATCAACTCGACCGTGCCGTCCTTCGAGCCGCCGTCCACCACGATGTGCTCGAGGTTCGGATACTCCTGCCGCCGCACGCTCTCGATGGTGTCACGGATCGTGTGGATGCTGTTGAAGCACGGCGTGATGACGGAAATTTTTGGCAACGCTGACATTGCACGGAACCCTATCCGCCTCGTGGGGCGTCGTTCAACAGACAAGACGGGGGTGCATCTTGGCCCAGTGGTCTGCGGCGGTGGCGGCGGGCATCCTTGCCGGCCAGTGAGGGCCGGCTTCCAGCCGCCCGGCCCCAGTGTGAATAAGCCCGCCGTGCTCGAACCTTTTCCACGTCTCGGCGCAGAGCGGCCTGGCCCGCCGGGCTGGAAGCCACGGCTCACTGGCCGGCAAGGATGCCCGCCGCCACAGCAACAGTGGCAAGATGCACCCGAAGACGGGGCGTGAATTGCCCGCTCGTTGACATCAACTCGCTCGCCCTTAGATTCCGCGCCCATGTCGAAAACGTCCGCGCCCAATGTGATTCGCCTCCGGGGCGTGCGGCATCACAACCTCAAAAATTTTGACCTCGATCTGCCCATTGGGAAACTCATCGTCATCACCGGACTGAGCGGCTCGGGCAAAAGTTCGCTCGCCTTCGACACGCTCTTTGCCGAGGGCCAGCGGCGTTACATCGAAACTTTTTCTCCCTACGCGCGGCAGTTTTTCGACCGCATGGACAAGCCGCAGGTGGACCGCATCGAGGGCATCCCGCCCGCCATCGCCATCGAACAGCGCAACGCCGTGAAGTCCACACGCTCGACTGTCGGCACGATGACCGAGCTGACCGACTACATGAAGCTGCTCTGGCCGCACCTCGCGCGGCTGCATTGCCGGAAGTGCGGAAAGGAAGTGCGAAAGGAATCGCCGGCCCAAGTGTGGACGGCGGTAATGACGAATAACGAAGGGCGAATGACGAAGGGGGCGGCGGAGGCGCTCATCACGTTTGATCTCGCGCTCTCTGAAAAGCTGCCGCTCGCGGAATCACTGAAGCTGATCGCGAACCAAGGTTACCAACGGCTGCTGGTGAACAGCGCCGTCGTCCGTATCGAAGACTTTGCCTCCCACCCCTCACCGCTCGCCTCTCACTCGTCGCTGACCGTCGTGCAGGATCGCGGGAAGCTATCGGCGGAGAACCGCGCCCGTTTCATCGAAGGCTGCGAGCATGCCTTCCATTTTGGCAAAGGCAAGCTGACCGTCCACGCGCTCGCGCCCGCCGGTGGTTCGTCATTCGTCATTCGTCATTCGTCCTTGTTCTCGAACCGTTTCCATTGCGCGCCGTGCGATCTCGACTACCGCGAGCCGTCGCCCGCGCTCTTCAGCTTCAATCATCCGCTCGGCGCGTGTCCGACGTGCAAGGGCTTTGGACGCACCATTACCATTGACTACAATCGCGCCCTTCCTGACCGCTCGAAGTCGCTCGCCGGTGGCGCGGTGAAACCGTGGCAGGTCGGCCACGGCCTCCAGTCGCAGAACGATCTCACGCGGATGTGCAAAGCGCGCGGCATCTCCATGAAGACGCCGTTTCACCAACTGCCGGCGGAGACGCAGCGTATCGTCATCGAGGGCGATCCCGATTACGGCCAGGGCGAGGAGAACGAATGGCCGCGCGTGTGGTACGGCGTGAAGGGCTATTTCCGCTGGCTCGAAAGCAAGGCTTACAAGATGCACGTCCGCGTGCTGCTCGCGCGTTACCGTGCTTATGCGACCTGTCCGGATTGCGCAGGGAAGCGGCTCCAGCCCGATGCGCTGCTTTACCGGGTGAGTGGGAAAGTAATCAGTGAATCAGTCATCAGTCATCAGTCCCGACGCGCCGGCACTGGTTCACTGAATACTGATTCAGTGATTACTGATTACTCCCTGTCCGACTTCTACGCCCTCCCCGTGCGCGACGCGCTGGAGTTCATCCAGGCGCTGGAGGTGGGGCGCGTCGCTCCACGCGCGCCGCAGCGTGAGACGACACCACGGCGCAGTGCGGACACCGCGCCCTACCCGGTGCTTTCGCCGCAAGCACTCGCGTTGAACGATGCGCGGCCGGAACAGTCTCCGCCCCGGCTCGACGTTTCTGCTCCAGCCGTCCCGCGTGCGGCCGGGCCAGAGTCCGGCGCTCCTGACCCGCTGCGGTTCGCGTTCCAAGAAATTCGCGCGCGCCTGCATTACTTGAATGAAGTGGGTCTCGGCTACCTCACGCTCGACCGCCCCACACGCTCGCTCTCCGGCGGCGAAACCGAGCGCGTGAATCTCACCACCTGTCTCGGCACGAAGCTCGTCAACACGCTTTACGTGCTCGACGAGCCGAGCGTGGGCTTGCACCCGCGCGACACCGCGCGGCTCGTTCGCATCGTGCAAGAGTTGCGCGACCTCGGGAACACCGTGGTCGTCGTCGAGCACGAACCGGCGGTCATGCGTGCGGCGGATCATCTCGTGGACCTCGGTCCCGGCCACGGCGAGAGCGGCGGTGAAGTGATTTATGAAGGCGACTTCGCGGGCGTGCTGCGCGATGCGCGTTCGCTCACCGGCCAATACTTGTCAGGGCGCAAACAGATTCCACCCCGTCCGCCGCGTCCCGTGAATGCGAAGACGCCGAAGCTGCGTTTGGAAAATGCCGCCGCGAACAATCTGAAAAATCTCACGGTGGAAATTCCGCTCCACCGTTTCGTCTGCCTCACCGGCGTGAGCGGCTCTGGCAAAAGCACGCTGGCCCGCGATGTTCTTTACCCGCTCTTGCAGGAAAAACTTGGCGCAGCACCGGCGGCAGCTCCCGCCGAAAGTGATGAAAGTTCGGGCGAGGGCGAAGACGAGTCTGAAGTCAGCGCGCAATTCGCCGCCATGCTCACCGGCCACGAGACGCTCGGCGAAGTCGTGCTCGTGGATCAAT
>JAYVNY010000045.1:0-26679 GCA_043758205.1 Akkermansia sp. | reverse complement strand
GGGCTGGACTCCGTGCGGTTGGAACCGAGCAAATCGCCGAGGCCGCGTCCGAGAGTTGATTTTGACACGTTGAAAAATTCCGCCGGTTAATCTTCCGAGAACAAGTATTCGAGATCGCTCTGCGTCAGGTTGCGCGCAAAGCCTTCCTCGCCGAGCACGTCGCTGATGGTCTGCGCTTTGCGCTGCTGCAGCTCCCAGATTTTTTCCTCGACCGTGCCGGGCGCGATGAGCCGGTAGGCGTTGACCGTCGCGGTCTGGCCGATGCGGTGCGAACGGTCAATGGCCTGCGCCTCGACCGCCGGGTTCCACCACGGATCGTAGAGCACGACGTAGCTGGCGGTCGTCAGGTTCAACCCCGTGCCCGCCGCGCGCAAACTGAGCAGGAAAACGGCGGCCTGCGTCTCCGCCTGGAACGCCTGCACGATGGTCTGCCGCTCCTTCGTCTCGCCGGTCAGGAGATGCGTCGGAATGTTCAGCTTGCGGCACTCGATTTCGAGCAGCTTCAACATCTGCACAAATTGGGAGAAGATGAGAACCTTGTGGCCTTGCGCGAGCAGCGGTTCGAGCAGTTCGAACAGCGTCTCGGTCTTGCCCGAAGGCGAGTCGTTGCCCACGAGCGTCGGGTGACAGCAGATCTGACGCAGGCGCGTGAGCGCAGCGAGGACGTGCATCTTGCTTTTGTTGAGTCCCTTCTCGGCGACGATTTGCGCGACCTGCTCGCGGCTCCGGCGCAACTCCGCGAGATACAACTTGCGCTGCAAGTCGCCGAGTTCGCAATCGCGGCGCTCCTCGATGCGGTCGGGCAAATCCTTCGCGACCTGTTTCTTCAAACGGCGCAACATGAGCGGACGCAACTTCGCCGCGAGCCGGCGGCGCGCGATGCGCTGCGTGGAGGCGACTTGATCCACGTCGCCCTCGCCCTTCGGCTGATAGGTGTCGTGGAAATGTTCCTGCGTGCCGAGGTACCCGGGCTGGATGAAATCCACGATGCTCCACAAGTCGAGCAGGCGGTTCTCCAGCGGCGTGCCCGTGAGCGCGAGACGTTGATCCGCTTTCAACTGCTTCACCGACTGCGTGATTTGCGCCGCCGGATTTTTAATGAACTGCGCTTCGTCGAGAATGACCGCGCTGAAAGAAAACTTGTTCAAGTCCGCGAGGTCACGACGCAGCAGCGCGTAGTTCGTGACGATGATGTCGTGCTGCGGAATCTGTTTCCGCAAGTTATGTCGCGCCGCGCCGCTTTCCAGCACGAGCACCTTGAGATGTGGCGTGAATTTCTCCGCCTCGCGCCGCCAGTTGTGCAGCACGGACGCAGGGCAGATGACGAGCGTGGGCCGGGGATGCGCGCCCTGTTCTTCTTTCAGCCACGCCATCCACGAAAGTGTCTGCAAGGTTTTTCCCAGGCCCATGTCGTCGGCGAGAATGCCGCCGAGATGCGTGCGCGTGAGATGGCAGAGGAAGTGGAAACCGTCCTTCTGGTACGGACGCATTTCGGCGTTCACGCTCGTGGGAATGTCCACCGGCGGAATGCCCTCGAAGTCGGCGATCTTGGTCCGCAGCGCGCGCAGCTCCGGCGAGTCGGCGAAACGCTTCAGCTCCGCCTCATCAAAGTGCGCCGCCTGATCCATGCTGATGCGCTGGCCGATGGGACTGAGCGTGTCCTGGTTCAGGTCGGCCATCGTCTCGTGCGCCTTGGAAACGGCGGCGGTGTCGAGTTCGACCCAGCCGGCGTCAGGCAGTTTCACGAAGCGCGAATTGGAAACGGCGAGGCGCTGCAAATCCGCCGCGCTCAATCTCATGCCCTCGTGCTCCCACTCGGTCGAGACGGTGAACCAGTCAATGCCGCTGCCCTTCACGATGAGCTTTGGCTTCAACTGGCGCGGAGCCATGAAGAGACGTTGGAACGCCTGGTTGCCGAGAAACTCCGCGCCCTCGGGCCGCGCGGGCCACGCCTGCGCGAGCGTGCCGAGAAAGGTTTCATTGGCGTCGCCGACCCACAGGCCCGGCTCCGGCGTGAACCAGTCGAGACGGCGCAGCCAGTGCGTCGCGGGTTCGAGCCGCGCGTCTTCCAGAATGTGCGGCTTGTCGGCGTCCTGCTTGCGCGGCGTGTCGAGCTGCCACTCCTGGCCGGTCCAGTGCCACTCGCTCTGGTCGCGCTCGCTGGTGGCGCGCAAACGCAGGCGCACGGTTTCGTCGGACAGTTCAAAAACAAACTGCGGCTTCGCGCCGTGGGCGATGCAGAGCTGATCCCAGTTCACGCCATTCTCAGTCTGAGTGCGGCGGAGCTGGGTCCGCATCCGGTTGCTCAACTTGCGCACGGGAATGCCCGGCGACTCAGCCCAATACTCGAGCAGCCGGGCGGACGGCGCATTGCGGAGCAGAAAGAACTGCGTGTCCACCAACGCGAGCGGCGGCTGACCCGCGAAAAATTTCGTCTCGCTGATGCGGCGGTGCGTGCCGTCAGAAAGATTCAGGCGGTGGGTGAAGGACAGCTCCTTGTCGCCGTTTTCCAGATTCGGCCCGAGTTCCGCGAGCTTGCCCTCGAACGAAAAATTCGACGGCTGATGTTCAAACTCAATGCGCCCGGTGTGGCCCCAGCGCGCCAGCCATTGCAGCAGTTCGATGCCGCAGATTTTCAACGAATCCTGTTTCTCCAAGTCGCCGTAGTGCTCGCCGAGCCAGAGCAAAAACTGCCAGTCGAGCGGCGCGAACAGCTCCTGCTCGTGCGCCGAGCGCGTGGTGATCTCAATCAGGTCGCCGATGCTGCGATGGCGCTCGCCGGTGCGCGGACGGAAGAGATTGAAGTGAATTTTCAGCGCGTGAAGTTTCGGATGATCGTCCGCCGCCATGACTTCGCCGAAGACGTGGAGCTTGGCGCGCGGGCCGTCGAGATGCGCGGGCGCGGGCGGGAACATCCAGTTCTCCAAATCGGTGAGCACCTGCTGCTCCTGCTCGGCCTGCTCGATTTCCGCGAAGCGGTCGAGGTTCGCGTAGGTCATCAGCTCCTGCGGGAGCGGACGGCTGGCGCGGAGAAAAAGAATGGCGAGTTCTTCGAGACGGTTGCGGCCCTTCGAGGCCAGCACGCGCGGCCACCATTCCTGCGCGGTGAAATCCTTGCGCGAGAGCGAGAGCTTCTCGAAGTAATCTTCCAGCAGCAGCCAGGCGCGCTGCGAATCGGTGCAGGTTGCGAAAATTTTCAGCAGTTCCTCGCGTTCGGCCATGCGTGGCTTGGAGTCGGCGAGTTCCCGTCGGAGGTCGGCCAGCGCGCCATAAGTCTTCGAGAGGACGGTGTGATGGGCGTCGTACTTGGCGGCGGCGGCGGAAAAGCGCGGCGCGCGATTCGTTTTCTTCGCTAACTTCGGCATTGGTTTTTGAGTTTAGAAACTGACTGACTATCACGGCATGGATGCGGGGTTAGGGTCAATGGAAAATAATTCACCACGGGGAGGCACGGCGGGAACCGGCCACAAAATCGGGGTGGCAAATCCCGAATACTTTTCACCGGACGCGCGGGTTGGCCGCCCGCAGCGGAGTTAACCGAAGAACGGTCTGCGCAAGTTCTCGGAACAGCAACGTGCGGGCGCAGTGGCGGGTTGAAAATCCGCGCTTCGTGCGCACGAGAAAACTTTCGACATTGAACCGCCTACGCGCGCCCCTAATCTCCCGTCGTGCCACGCAAGGATACGGAACGCACTCCAGAACATCGCGGCCTCAACGACATCATCGGTGTCGTTTTGTTGGCCGTGGCGCTGCTGTTGTTCATCGCCATGACGTCGTTTGATCGCAACGACGTCGCCGCGAACACCACGAACCGCAACGTCACGCCGCACAACCTGATCGGCGGGGCCGGCTCGTGGATTGCGCACTTTTTCTTCCAGGCCTTCGGTGCGGGCGCGTTCGTGCTGCCGATTCTTTGCGCGCTGTTCGGCGTCGCGTGTTTCTGGAATGCGCTGCACCATCTCCGCCGCCGCTGGCCGTGGGGCGTGGTGCTGTTCCTCTGCTGTGTCGGCTTTCTTGCGTTGTTCACCGACGCGAAAATCATGGATGCACTCGCGCGGAATCCGAAGCATCCGGGCGCGGGCTTCTTTGAGAACGCGGCCTTCAACCTCGGTTCGGCCAGCGCGGGCGGCATCGTGGGCGTGTGGTTGAACCAGTTGTTCGGCAACTTCGGCAAGCCCGGCGCGACGATTATTTACCTCACCATCTACGCGGTGAGTTTGCTTTACCTGACCAACTTCAAACTCGGCGAATGGCTGCGCACCATGTTTGAGAAGACGCCCGTGGACGAAGAAAAAATGTCCGCCGAGGAACGGGCGCTGGAGAAACGCGCGCGGGACTTGGAGAAGCAGGCGAAGAAACTTCAAGACCAGGTCGAGCGATCGAAAGGCAAGCCCGAGAAACCCGAGAAGAGCGACAAGTCCGCGAAAGCCATCGAGCCGGAGGAGGAAAAAATTCCGCTCGGCGCCGACTTGCAGCCCGTGCCGGAACCGTCGGTGCGCGACTTGAGCATCACGGCGGCGAAGCAGGTGAAGGGTTCCAAGGGCAAACCGGCTTCCGAACCCCCGAAGCCCGTCGAGCCAGCGGATGATGTCATCCTGATTCCCGCGCAGGAACTCGCGGCGGCGAGTACGGCGGACATTCTGGGCAAGGATGCAAAACTGGCTCACGCCAAGGACGGCAAGGAAGAAAGGTCCGAGTTGCCCGAGCCAGTCGTGACCGTGGATGGCGAACCCGCGCTCGCCGCCGCGAACGTGGCGGACGATGCGACCACCGACGCCCCGTCCATCGCGCCGCCGCTCACGCCCAGGCCGCGCATCGCGCCGAAGAAGAAGCCGCTCGCCGTCGCCAGCACGCCGATGATCGGCAATTACCAGTTGCCCGGTCTCGACCTGCTCAATCATCCTGAACCAAACCTCGTTCCGAGTGAAACGAAGGAGCAGCTCATGGAGCGGGCCCGCCTCATGCAGCAGACGCTTGCGCAGTTCGACATCGAAGTGCAGCTCGGCGACATCACGAAGGGGCCGACCATCACGCGCTACGAGCTGCATCCCGCGCCGGGCGTGAAGCTGGAAAAAATCTCCGCGCTCTCGAATAACATCGCCGCCGCGCTCAAGGCCGAGCGCATCCACATCCTCGCGCCGGTGCCGGGCAAATCCTCGGTCGGGATCGAGGTGCCGAACCTCATCAAGACCAAGGTCATCATGCGCGACCTCTTGGAATCGGACGAGTGGAAGAACACCAAGGCGCGCATCCCGCTCGCGCTGGGCAAGGATGTTTATGGACACCCCATCATTTGCGACCTCGCGGAGATGCCGCACATGCTCATCGCCGGCAGCACCGGCTCGGGCAAATCCGTCTGCATCAATTCCATTGTCGCGTCGCTGCTCTACAAGTTTTCTCCCGATCAACTGCGCTTCGTGATGATCGATCCCAAGGTCGTCGAGCTTCAGCAGTACAACGCGCTCCCGCACCTCGTCGTCCCCGTCGTCACCGATCCGAAGAAGGTCATTCTCGCGCTGCGCTGGGTCGTGAACGAAATGGAGAAACGCTACCAGATTTTCGCCCGCGTGGGCGTGCGCAACGTGTCCTCCTTCAACTCGCGCCCCAAGGACAAGCCGTTGCCCAAGTCCGAGCCGGAACTGCCGCTCATGGCGAAGAAGGAAAAGATCGAGACGAACTCCGAAGGCTTCGCCGTCGAACTCGATGAGCAGATCGTCGTGCCGCGCGACGAGGACATCGTCATCCCGGAAAAACTTTCCTACATCGTGGTCATCATCGATGAGCTTGCCGATCTCATGCTCGTTGCGCCCGCCGACGTGGAGATGGCCATCGCGCGCATCACGCAAATGGCGCGCGCCGCCGGCATCCATTGCATCGTCGCCACGCAGCGTCCGTCCGTGGACGTCATCACCGGCGTCATCAAGGCCAACATCCCGGCGCGAATTGCGTTCCAGGTGGCGAGTCGCGTGGACTCACGCACCATTCTTGACGCGATGGGCGCGGACAAACTGCTCGGCAAGGGCGACATGCTTTTCCTCCCGCCCGGCAGTGCGAAATTGAACCGTGCGCAGGGCGCGCTCATCACGGACCAGGAGTTGCAAGGCATCGTTGATTTCATCGCGAAGCAGGGCAAGCCCAGCTACGAGATGGAAATTCACAACGCCCTCCAGAAGATGCCCGGCAGCACCGGCCAGGGTTTTAACCCCGACGAGAGCGGCTGCGATGAAGACGAGGAGATCATCCAGAACTGTATCGAAGTGATCCGGAGCGAACAGAAGGCCAGCGTCTCGCTCCTGCAACGCCGCTTGAAACTCGGCTACGGCCGCGCCGCGCGCATCATGGATGAACTGGAGAACCGCGGCATCGTCGGCCCGAGCGTGGGCGCGGAGCCGCGCGAGATTCTGATAGACCTCGACCACGGCAACGCGGACGGCGCGCAGTCGGCCCACGGAGTTTGATCCAGAGCAGCATGTTGGAAAAATGCCGCCTATCTTGCTGGTTGTGATGGTGACAAATGTCGGCCCCAAAGCCCTCCAACCTTCACATCCCCGATTGACGCTGCCTTGCTGCGTGTGCAAGTTCAATCGGCCATGATTCCTCCTCCAGCAATCGCCGGACGGCGTTGCACCTGTGTGCTGTTCTTCGCACTCATGCTCTGGCTTACGTCCAGTTGGACTGAGGCAGCGGCACCGGCGATCGAATGGAGCGCGAGTGCTTATGCGGCGGCGGAAAATGCCGGCACTGTCGAGCTGCGCGTGATACGCAGCGGTGATCTGGCCGGGATCAGCGTAGTTGCTTTCGCCAGCACGAACGGCACGGCGGCGAGCGGAGTGGATTACACAGGCATCGCCGGCACGCTCACGTTTCTTCCGGGTGACTCAAACCATGTCGTGAACCTCACGTTGCTCGACAACGCCGTGGGCCAGCCCAGCCGCTTCTTCAACCTCCGGCTTTCCAGTCTCTCCAACGCGGTGCCCGGACTCCAAACCAACGCTACCGTCACCGTGCTGGATGATGAAACCGCCACTGCGCTCGACCCGTGGTTCGATGCGGGTGCGGGTGCGGGTGATGACATCTTCGCGCTTGCCCTGCTGCCCGACAGTCGCATCGTGGTGGGCGGTCAGTTCACCGGGTTCGGCGGCGTGCCGGGGCTGAATTATCTGACGGTGCTGCAACCCGACGGCGCGGTGGACGCCAGTTTCTCCAACGCCGCCATCAGCCGCCCGGTCTATGCCGTGAGTCCCGCAGCCGATGGAAGCCTGTATGTCGGGGGAGATTTCAACTTGGTGGGAGGACAACTCCGCCAGTACTTTGCAAAACTGAAACCCGGCGGCGGGCTCGACACAAATTTCCCCGCCGTTTCCGTGAACAACGGCCTGCGAGCCATCTTCGTCCAGCCGGACGGAAAAATTCTCATCGCCGGCCGCTTCACCCAGGTAGGAGGGCAGACCCGCAACCGCATCGCGCGACTGAATGGCGATGGCTCGCTCGACACCGGCTTCACCGGAAATGGCGCGGACGGGAACATTCGGGCGCTGGCCTTGCAACCGGACGGAAAAATTCTCGTGGCCGGACAATTCACCGTCCTGGACGGTTACTATCGCAACAACATCGGCCGCTTGAACACGAACGGCACGATGGATCCCACCTTCAATCCCGGCCTCGGGGCCGACCGCCAGGTGCGCTCGGTGGCGGTTCAGGCGGACGCCAAAGTTTTGCTCAGCGGTGATTTTGAACAATTCGACGGCTACGTGCATTCCTGCGTGGTGCGGTTGCAATCGAACGGCCAGCGCGATGGCGGCTTCGACGCCGGGCCTTCGCCGGGCGACCAAATCCGCGTGGTCGCGCCCGCGCCCGGCGGCAAGGTCTGGATTGGCGGCAGCTTCTCCTTCGCGGGCGGCGCGGATCGCTACTATCTCGCGCTGCTCGGGCCGGACGGTCTGGCTGATCCGTTCCGTGCTGATCCGGGCTTTGAAGTGAACACCCTCCTCGTCCAGCCCGACGGCCAGACCCTCGTCGCTGGCGACTTTGGCAGCATCGTTGGCCTCCCAGCCGGGCGCATTGCTCGCTTGAACACGGGCGGGCTGCCCACGCCCGCGCCGCAAATTCAACTCACCACGAGTAACCTCTTCATCAACGAACCGGCGGGGCAGACCGCCGTGACCGTGTCGCGCCGGGGTGATTACACCGTGTCAGCCCAGGTCGAGTTCCTCACTCGCAACGGCAGTGCTATCGCGGGCGCGGACTACACGGCCAACGCCGGCACCATGACTTTTGCACCGCAAGAGACGGCCAAAATTCTCGGCCTGATCATCCTCAATGACAGCCTGCCTGAGACGAACGAAACCTTTTTCGTGGCACTGACCAATCCCGCCGCGCCCGCCGTCCTGGTAGGTGCCACCAACGCCAGCATCACCATCGTGAGCGACGACGTCGGCTTTGAATTCACAGCGGACACCTACGCGACGAGTGAACCTGTGGGCAGTGTGGTCGTGACTGTGCGGCGCAGTGGTTCGGGCAGCGCCCCAGTTTCTGTAGATTTCCTCGTCGCCTCGGAAACTGCCCTGGCGGGACTGGATTTCATCGCGACCAACGGCACGTTGATTTTCCAGCCGGGCGAGACCCAAAAAGTTTTCGCGGTGACAATTCTCGCGGACGCACTCACCGAGGGAATTGAAATCGCCCGAGTTCTGCTGACGAATGCCAGCCTTGGTGCGGCACTCGGCGCAAGAACCAACGCCGCGCTGGCCATCCACGACGTGGACAGCACCATTCAGTGGTCTTACGCCGAGCTCCCCAACGAATCTAGCGCGGCCATGTATGCCGTGATCCGTCGAAGCGGAAACCTGAGCCTGACAGGGGCCGTGGATTGGGCTACCGAGGATGGCACCGCCACCGCCGGTCTGGATTATGTCTCTGCCAGCGGCACGGCAATTTTTCTGCCGGGCCAGATCTACGCCTACCCCACGGTAACGCTGCTCAACGACGGTCTCGTGGAAGGCAACGAGACGCTCTACTTTCGACTCAGCAATCCCTCGCCTGGCGCGGCCTTGGTGCCAAACACAAATGCGGTTGCGACCATCGTGGACAACGACGCGGGTATGTCGTTTGTCGAAACGAACCTGGTGGTCAGCGAGAATTCTCCATTCGCGGTGCTGCCGGTGCGACGCCACGATGATGGCAACGAATCATTCAGCGTAAACTATTTCACCAGTGACGGGAGCGGAGCCTCGGGTGTGAATTACCTCTCGCGCAGCGGCACGCTGGTTTTTCCTGCCAGTTCGCACACAAACTATTTGCTCATCCCCTTGCTGGACGTTTGCGGCCTGGCAAACGAGAGGACGTTTACAGTGGTTTTGACAAACCCTGCCAACGGAGGGGCATTGGGAGTTGCTTCAACGGCAGTCGTCACGATCAGGGGAAACGATCTGCCCGGTCAGAGAGATGTGAGCCTTGCAGGTTTGGGTGAAGTGCCGCCACCAATCTGGTACCTGCCAGTGCCAATTACTCCCCGGGTCTTGTCCGTGTCCCGGTCCGGCCAGATTCTGGCCGCGTGGCCTCGGGTGTTCCAACAAGGCGATGACTGCGGAGTTTTCGACGCCAGCGGCGGAAGGCATTCTCAGTTCAGTCCGGAAATTGCCGGCCGGAACATCTATGTCTTCGAGTCCTTGCGCGACGGCCGCCTTTTGGCCGGAGGCAGCTACTACGGGGCTTCTAAGATTGAACCTTGGCTGAATGTGCTATTGCCGTCGGGACAAGTTGATCCAACTTTCATCACCCCGGGTAGTTTTTAAGGAGCCAGCAACTACTTCTACCCTCCCCTTGATGTCACTTGTGCGCTTGAACAGATCGATGGGCGCATTGTGCTGGCCCGTGACACGCAACCGGTGTTCCCCGATTACGCGGGTTTCCTGGCACCCCGGCACGCCGGGATCATGCGGTTGCTTCCAAACGGGGCCAATGATCCGACCTTCAACCCAGGAACCGGAGCGGAGTACCTTGTGGAACGTTCTGGGGTGCAGGCCCTGGCTTTGCAACCGGACGGGCGCATTCTCGTTGGCGGTCTGTTCACGAATTTCAGCGGTTATCCACGTCTTGGTCTGGCGCGGCTGGATACGAACGGCGTGATCGAGGCCGGCTTTGTTCCGTACGGCGGCACCCGGCAGTTGAACGTGAGCGAAATAAAGCTCCAGCGGGATGGGAAAATCCTCATCGTCGGCGCTTTCTCAAACCTGTACGGCACCACTATTTCTGGGCTGGCTCGCCTGTTCACAAACGGCTTAATTGATACCACGTTCAATCCCATGCCCATCACCGGCGGCACCGTGCGGCGAATCCTGCTGCAACCGAATGGCCGCATCGTCATCGGCGGCAGCTTCACCAACGTGCAAGGGTCCCCGCGTTTCGGTCTCGCGCGCTTGAACAGCAACGGCTTGATCGACCCGACCTTTGATCCCGGACCGGATCAATACGGCGATGTCATCGCACTCGCGCTCCAACCGGACGGGCGTATTCTCGTGAGCGATGCCGGCACTGGACTCTGGCGCGTGGAAGGCGATCCGATGCCGCGCGTGCGCGAGTTGTCGCGGATCAATGGCGTCGTGCGCCTGCAGATCAACAGCCGCCCCGGAAAAACTTACGCACTGGAGGCTTCCACGGATCTGGTGAACTGGCTGCCGCTCCAGACCAACTCGGCGGCGGATTGCGCGATGGAATTCCTTGATGCCGCCAGCCCGCCGAGCCGCCGCTTCTACCGCGCCATGCAATTGTCGCCATACTAATCCATCAGCGGAAAGCCGCCGGTGTTCCTCGTGCGGAGGGATGGTGGCGGGTGTTAGTCGGGAGACACAGTTTCGTTTCGCTCGCGCCGAGTCTGATTCAACATCCCCATTGTAATCTCATGCTCGAGGCGTACGCTGAAATCATGAAAACCATAACTCTCGCCACCTTCAACGACGTGGATCACGCACAACCCTTGGTCAATCGCCTCCAACACGCCGGCTTTCATCCGACGATGCTCGATGAAAGCCGCTGGCAGGAACGCCACTTCGCCGAGCATCTGGCCAGCGTAAAAGTGCAGGTGGATGAATCGGAAAGCGCCGCCGCCGACCGGCAGCTTCATCAGTGGGACGTGTCCGAGCATTGCCTCGACCAGGCCGTGACCTGTCCCGAATGCCACTCGCCCGAAGTGGATTTCCCGCAAGTGACGCGGAAGTTCGTCATGCCCGCGCTGCATTCGATTCTCTACAAACTCGGCGTGCTGGAGAAACAGTTCTATTGCCAAAAGTGCCAGCACACCTGGCCGACGCGCAGCAAGCTGGAACCGGCGCGTGACGCACTGAACTGGCCGGTGAAGAACACGCCGCTCCACGAGAACAAGGACGTGACGCCGTAGGGCGGGCGGTTCTATTTCTCGACGCGCAGCGCGAGGATGGCCAGACAGGTGGTCTCCACATTGGCGAAGCCCAGGGGTTGCAGCGCCTCGTTGTAATCCGTGTCCCAGCCGCCTTCCTGATTTTGCAAGGCGAGCAGACGCACCCGCACCTCGCCCGCGTGCGCTGGAGCGAGTTGCAGCCGGCGCACGGCGAGGAGGTAGAGGGCGAGTTTGTAAGTCGCATAGCGTTGGCTTTTCACCACCACACGATCCGCCAGTCCTTTCCCATCCCAGAGCGCGTCGGCGCGCTCGAAGTTGCGCCGCGCGGCGGCCGGGTCGTTCTTGCTTTGCGCGAGCGCCGCCAGCAGCAGCAGGTCCGCGTAACCGTCCCAGTCCGCCAGCGCCCGCAGCGTCACGACTTCCGTGCGGATGGTCAGGCCGTTCGTCACGAGCAGGTTGGTCAATTGATAATGACGGAACGGCAGCGGCTGCGCGGCTTCATCGAAGAGAATTTCTATCTTGCCCGAGTTCGTGACGCCGTGGCGTGCGAGCGCCGCGACAATGCCCGTGGCGAGATCGGGGCGCGACCTGGCGAGCACCTTGGCGGCGAGGTAATTGTCGTGAAAGAGCCAGTAGCTTTTGCTCCCGCGAAACTCCGGCAGCAATCCAAGCTCCGCATTGAACATCCCGGCGAGAAACGTTTCCCCCCGCCTGGTCGGCGTTTCCACTTCCGCCGCCCGCAGCGTTCCGCCCAGCAGCAAGCCCGCGAGCAGAACGCGCACAATCTGGTTTTTGGTCGTCATGTTAAAATCTCCTGAATCACTGCCCCATGCACGTCGGTCAGACGGCGCTCGATGCCGTTGTGATAGTAGCTCAGGCGCTCGTGATCGAGGCCGAGCAGATGCAGCAGCGTGGCGTGGAGATCATAGATGGTCGTGACATCCTGCACCGCCTTGTGCCCGAACTCATCCGTGGCTCCGTAGCTG
The DNA here is from genome assembly GCA_043758205.1 of Akkermansia sp. Classification (GTDB taxonomy): domain Bacteria; phylum Verrucomicrobiota; class Verrucomicrobiia; order Limisphaerales; family SIBH01; genus JANNGC01. Next base: position 14,319 of record JAYVNY010000045.1, on the reverse strand, counting down.
AAGCCGCGCTTCACGCCCGCGCCCGTCAGCCAGACGGTGAACCCTTGCGGGTTGTGGTCACGCCCGGTCGCACCTTTTTGAAACGTGGGCATCCGACCGAACTCCGTGACGAAAGCGACCACGGTGTTCGCCAGCAGTCCGCGCTGTTTCAAATCTTCGAGGAGCGCCGCGCACGGCTGATCCAGAATCACGCGATGCACGTCGTATTGCTGCTTGAGCGTCTTGTGCCCGTCCCAATTGCCCACGCCTTCGCCCATCGCATACGCGCCGTTGAAGAGTTGCACGAAGCGCACGCCGCGTTCGATCAGCCGACGCGCCAGCACGCAGTTGCGCGCGAAGCCGGCCTTGAGTTTGTTCGCGTCGTTCACGCCGTAGGCTTCGAGCGTGGCTTTGCTTTCCTTGCTCAAGTCTCCGACCTCCGCCGCGCTCAGTTGCATCTTTGCCGCCAGTTCGTAGCTCGCGATGCGCGCGCTCAAATCGCTGTCCCCGGGATGACGCGAAAGATGACGCTCGTTGAGCAGCTTGAGGAAATCCCGCGTGCCGGTTTCGGCAGCGGGAGAAATATCCTTCGGCGTTTCCAGATTGGGAATCGGTTTGTCGGCCGTGAAGGCGGTGCCCTGAAACATTGCGGGCAGGAACGCCGAGTTCCAATGGTTCGGTCCCATCTGTGGCACGCCGCGTGGATCGGGAATGGCCACGAACGCGGGCAGGTTCTTCTGCTCGCTGCCCAAGGCATACGTCGCCCACGCGCCCATGCTGGGAAAACCATCCAGGGTGAAACCGGTGCTCATCTGATTTTCCGCCGGGCCATGCGTGTTCGACTTCGCGGTCATCGAGTGGATGAAGCACATGTCATCGGCGAGATCGGCAAGACGCGGCAGCATGTCGGAGATCATTTTCCCCGACTGACCGCGCGGACGAAATTCCCAGAGCGGCCGCGCGAGGTTGCCGTTCTCGCCCTGAAACGTGATGAGCTTGTCGTTCCCCGGCAGCGGCTGGTCGTGACGCTTGATGAGTTCAGGTTTGTAATCCCAAGCATCAAGGTGGCTGAGCGCGCCGGAACAAAAAATCACGAGCACGTTTTTCGCCTTCGGCGCGAAGTGCGGCGGGCGCGGCGCGTAAGGATTCTGCGGCGACCAGGTGGGGCGTGCGGGTTCCTTGCTCAACAGTCTTTGCTCCGCGAGCAAAGCCAGCAACGCCACGCCACTCAAGCCGGTGCCGCCGTGGCGCAAGAAATCCCGGCGGTTTAACATCCAGCGTCCGGCATTGGAGAGCGGAGTATTGTTCATGTCAGTCCACGTAAATAAATTCGCTGGCATTCAGGAGTGCGCGGCAAAAAATCTTCGCGCCCTGTTCACGGATCAGCTTCATGCCTGCCTTCTGCTCGTTCCGATCCGGCGGGCGTTGAAAGGCCAGTTGAAAAGCCCGCTGCACTTGCGCCTTCTCGTCACGGCCCGCCTCCTTCTCCAGTCGCGCCGCAAAAAACTCCGCCTGCTGCATCATGAAACTGCTGTTCAGCAGATTGAACGCCTGGAGCGGGGTCGTGCTGCGGCTGCGCTTGGGCGCGATCTGCCCGCCGTCCGGACAGTCAAACGAGCCGAAGACGCCATCCGGTCGCTGGCGCACCACCGTGCCATAGACCATGCGGCGAAAGGTTTCCGCAGGCCATTCGCGACGCGACGCATAAACGCGCACGTAGTTGTCATTCGGCTCGAAGAAGCTGAAACCGGGACCGCCCGCGCGCAAATCGAACTGGCCGCTCACCGCGAGAATGGCATCGCGAATCGGTTCCGCCTCCAGCCGACGGGGCGGGTAGCGCCAGAGCAGACGCGAGGACGCATCCACGGCCAGCCCCTGCTCACGCGACGCGCTCGATTGACGATACGTTTCCGAGTTCACGATGAGCCGGTGCAAATGCTTCACGCTCCAGCCGTGCGCGACAAACTCCGACGCCAGCCAGTCGAGCAACTCGGGATGCGTCGGCGTCGCGCCGTTCACGCCCAAGTCGCTCGATGTGCTCACGAGTCCTTCGCCGAAGTGGTATTGCCAGACGCGGTTGACCATCACGCGCGCCGTGAGTGGATGGTCCGGATGCGTCATCCAGCGCGCGAGCGCCAGACGCCGCTGCTGATTCTCGGTTAGGGATGTTGCGGCCGGGGGCGAAGTCACCGCATTGAGACTGTATTTCACCGGCACCGCGCTTGGTGCGCCTGGCAGCACCGGCTCGCGCTTCATCATCGGATCACCGCGGTGAAAGCGGAACGTCGGCTCCGGCGTCGCGGCGAACGAGCCGCCGTAAATCATCGGCACCTTGGTCCATTCGGCGATGCGTGTCTCCAACTCCGCACGCTGACGTGAAAGCTCCTTCGCCTGGGCGGTCTCGGTGGGAGAGAGCTTCGTGAGGTCCAACCCGGAAGGCTGCTTCTTTCCCGCGTGGTAATTTTGCCGGTCCGCGGACGAGGCCACCACGCGCCAGTCGTTCGAGGTCGTGGCGACTTCGATGCGATACTCCACGGCGAGGCGATCCTTGAAACGCTGTTCACGGTCGCGGCCCCAGACGATTCGATCCACGGTCACGACTTCGGGAAACTCCAGTTCCACCCAGCCCTTGCCCCGCTCGTTGGAAATCCAACTCCGGCTGTTGCCGTGTTGCCCGTCGTTCACATGCTCCAGCCGGTGAAGGTCCGAGTTCGGATAGACGCTGGAGGCGGTTGCTTTCGTCCCGATGCTCGCCAGGGCGACGTTTCGTGGCGCGGTTCCGGCGGTGAAAATTTCCAGTTCATCCAGGCACGGCTCGGCGTCCGTGGTCTGACCCGTCGTGAAGCGCACGCGCTTTGCCGGCACCGGGGCGAAACGCTCGATGTTCCGGCGCGGGTTCACGGCGGCACGAAGCGCGTTCGTGTTGATCAAACCGGTTTGCGCCCGCGGCTCGAACTCTTCCAGTGCGCGCTCGACCTCCACCAGTCGGCGGCGGCTTTCGGCCAGTTCCTTGTCGCGCCTGCTGTCCCCCGCCGTGCGCAGTTTGCGCTCGCCGTGTTGCACGCCCTCGAAGACGGCCTTCATCGCGAAGTAATCCGTCTGCGGAATGGGATCAAACTTGTGATTGTGACACCGCGCGCATCCAACCGTCAGCCCGAGGAACGCGCTGCTGGTCGTGCTCACCATGTCGTGCAATTCATCCGCGCGCTGGTTCGCCGTCAGCACCGGGTCGGGACTCTTCACCTCGTCCCAAGACCCGGCGACGAGGAAGCCGGTGGCTTCGTCCACACCGAGCGCGTCGCCTGCGAGTTGCTCCGTGACGAAGCGGTCGTAAGGCTTGTCCTCGTTGAAGGCGCGAATCACGTAGTCGCGATACGGCCAGGCGTTGGCGCGCGGCTGGTTCATCTCGAACCCATGTGACTCGGCGAAGCGCACCACATCCAGCCAGTGCCGGCCCCAGCGTTCGCCATGGCGCGGCGAGGCGAGTAGCCGCTCGACAAGGTTCGAATAGGCGCCCGCAGTCCGGTCGGAAACAAACTGTTCCACCTCCTCCGGCGTCGGCGGCAGGCCGATCAAATCAAACGACAACCGGCGAATGAGCGTGCGCCGGTCGTCGGGCGGCGAGAGCGAAAGCTTCTTCTCCTGAAGCTTCGCGACGATGAAGGCATCAATGGGGTTCGAAGATTTGGAACCGCGCGGCACCGCTGGCCGCAGCACCGGCGCGAGCGACCAGTGAGTTTTCTTCGGAACGGTCTCCGGCCAGATCGCGCCTTGATCGATCCACGCGCGAAGAATTCCAATTTGTTCCGCAGTCAGCCGCTCGCCCTTCTTTGGCATCTGCATGTCCGGCACGACACCGGCGACGAATTGGATCAGCGGACTCTCCGCGCTGCGACCGGAGCGGATGACCGGCGCGTGATTCTCTCCACCCTTCAACGCCGATCCCTTGTCATCCAGTCGCAACCCGCCGCGCTGTTTGTCCGCGCCGTGACACGAGAGGCAATGACGCTCGAAGATCGGTTGCACGTCGCGCGCGAAGACAATGAACTGGGTGGAAGCCGGCGGGAGTTGAGCAGCCTCCGCAGCGCACACGCGCGTCCGCCCGGCTCCCACAGCGAGGGCGAGCAGCAAAAGCCATGTCTGAATGCGGCGCATTTTGTTTCGGGTGAACGAGGCAGATTTCTTAACCCACGTGGCGCGCGAAGCCAATGGACAATCCTCCCCGCGCGGTCAGTTGGGTGCCTCCCGGAAAGCGGCGCTAAAGCGACCGCACTCCAAACGCTGGCGCGCAGCACCCCACGCCTCGTAACTCGCGAAGCGTTTGGAGTGCGGTCGCTTTAGCGCCGCTTTTCCCACGCTCTCAGAACACAAGTCACGGATGCGCGACCGGATACGCTCCGTTCAGTGGCGCATCAGGGCCGCGTCGGCGGAGGAGTGGGTGGCGTGGTGGAAAAGGCGGCGAAGTCGCGCCGGGCTTCCTCGGCCTGCTGGCGCGCGCTGACGATGCCGAGCTTGGCCGAGGCGACTCCGTCCTTGGCCTTCGCGGCGCGCTCGGTGGCTTTTTCCGACGCTTCTTGCGCCACAGTTTTTCTATTCTCCGCTTCGCGGCGGGCGGCGGAGTCCGGCGGAGTTTGCTCGGCGCGTTGTTTCGCCTCCTCGAGTTCTTTTTTGAACTTCTCCGCCTCCGCCGCCATTAGCTCCGACTTTTTTCGCGCGGGCGGCAACGCCTCTTCCGCGTGAATGACCGCGGCCTCGGCCGTCTCGACGATGAGACGCGCGTGTTCGCGGTCCGCGGCGGGATCAGGAATCACGCGCAGAGCGGGCCGCGCCTTTTGCGAGCGAGCAATGCCGGCGGCGGAAACTTTCGTTTCGCCGAGGAACACTTGTTTCAAGGCGGGCAACTCTTGGAGCGTCACTAGGCCGGCGTCCGTCACGCCGGTGCGGAAGAGATTCAGCACCGTCAGATGTTTTAGCGGCGCGAGGTGCTTCAACCCGGCGTCGGTGATCGCGGTGCTGCTGAGGTCGAGGCGCTGGAGGTTCGTAAGTACGCCCAGGTGGACGAGTCCCGTGTCGGTAAGGGCGGTGTTCTTGAGACGAAGCACGGTGAGGTGGGAAAGTGATGCGAGCGCGGCCAGCGACTCGTCTTTCAGCGCGGTCTGGCTGAATTGGAAATCTGCTTCCACCGCGTTGCTCGCCGTCGAGAGCCAGCGCACGGTGCCGCCGAGCGATTCGATTTTGGTGATGACGTCGGCAGGCTGTCCGGCGAGGGCAGGGGAAGTGAGGACGAAGGTGATGGCACAGACGATTAGCACCGCCGTTGAGCCGAGCTTTACTTTCACGCGATCAGCTCCTTGATGATCTTCGCGCGCTTGTCCACCAGCGTCATCGGGCGCTGGCCGGCCATGACTTCCTGGCGCGGGTTGATGCCGAGCACGGTGCAGATCGTCGCGAGATAATCCGGCACGCTCACGGCCCGTTCCTCGACTTCCGCGCCGGGCGTCTTGCCGCCTTCGTTTGTTTTGCCCACCACGAGTCCGGTGTTGATGCCCCCGCCCGCCCAGACCGTGGACCACGCCTTGCAATAATGATCGTTGCCATCGCCGGGTGAGCGCCCGAACTCGCCCATCCAGATCACCAGCGTGTCGTCGAGCATCCCGCGCCTTTTCAAATCACGGATCAACATGGACATGCCCGCGTCCAGCCACGGCGTGCGCGCGAGGATGCGGCCCGCTGCCCCTTCGTGATCATCCCAGCCGCGATGGAACACTTCGACGAACGACACGCCCGACTCCACCAGCCGCCGCGCGAGCAGGCACGATTCGCCGAAACGATGCCGCCCGTAGGCGTCGCGGAGCGCATCCGGTTCCTCATCGAGATTGAAGGCCCGCGCGCGCGGCGAGCGCATCAAGCGGATGGCGCGTTGCACCGCGGCCTGTTTGGCGGCCACGGGCGGCAGTGGCTTCTGCTTCGCGAACTCCGCCTCGCCTCGTTCCAGCAAGGCCAGTCGCTCGGCCAGGCCGTCGCCGGGATGGCGGAGATTTTCCAAACCTTGCGCGGGATTCTGCACCGCGAGCGGCGCGTGCTCCGGGCCGAGATACGCGGGCACGGAGCGGTAGAAACGTCCGCCGTTCACCTTGTCCGAGCCGGCGTCAATCGTAACGAACGGCGGCAGGTCGTCGTTGGGCAAACCGATCTGCGACGACGCGATGCAGCCGAGCGCCGGATGCTCGAACCCGGTCACGCGCTGGTAGCCGGTGTGCAGGTGATACTTCGCGTCGTAGTGATCTTTGATCTCCGTGCTCATGGAACGGATGATCGCCAGGTCGCCCATGCAGCGCGCGAGCTTGGGCAGTTGCTCGACGATGTGAATGCCCGGCACGGCGGTGGCGATGGATTTGAACTCGCCGCCCGGCTTCGGATCAAACGTGTGCTGCTGGCTCGGGCCGCCATCCATCCAGAGAAGAATGCACGCCTTGCCGCGCGGACGCTGCACGGCGGCGCTGGCGATGGATTCAAACCACGGCACCGATGCGGCAGAGATTACGCCGGCCATCGAGAGCCGCATGAACTCGCGGCGTGAAAGCGGAAATGCGTATTTGGTTTTCATGGGGTGGCCGCGAGAGAACGCAAAGAGCGCAAAGCAGGGAAAAGCGAAAGGAGCACTGCGGCCGGAGGTTGGTGCCGAACGGACGGGCGGCCTAAAGCGGCGCTAAAGCGACCGCACTCCAAACGCTGTCGCGCAGCACCGAGCGCCTCTTTGCTCGCGGAGCGTTTGGAGTGCGGTCGCTTTAGCGCCGCTTTTCTTTGGCACGCGCGCGGAACTCTTGGCGCTTTCTGCGCTCTCTCGCGGCCATTCATTTTGGTTTCAGCGTTCATCGCTCACGGCACGAACAGATACTCCGAACGGTTCACCAGCATCCACAGCACGCTGGAATACGCGGCGGGCGTGCCGCCGGATTTTTTCACGTAGGCCAGCGCGTCGGTTGCTTCCACCGCCGTCGGGCGGCGCGCGAGCGTGGAGAGGTAGAGCCATTCCACCGTCTGCTCGGAGGGCGGATTTGCTTTCAGAAAATTCTCCAGCGCCGGACTGCCCGAGAGCAGGTTCGAGTGGTTCAGCATCGCGAGCATCTGCGGGATGCCGTAGGTGAAATCCGTGGGGTCTTCTTCGTTCGTGCAGAAGCGGCGCTGAAACTCCAGGCCCGGCTCGGCCACGGTTGCGCTCTCGCCGTTCGTGTTGCTGTCGCCCGCGCCCACGGTGCGGAGGTCGAGCTTGGGATTGCCATAGGCCAGCTTGAGCGAATCGTAGAGCGCGTCCGCCGTCATTGTCCGCAACGGCATTCGCCCGAACGCTCCAGTGAGTGCGGCCAGTGCGCTTTCATCGAGTCCTGCTGGCGGACGGCTGGTGCGCTGGTAGGCGCGCGAGCGGCAGATGGAGCGCAGCAGGTGCTTTACGTCGAAACGTGACACAGTGAATTCATTCGCCAGCAAGGCGAGCAGTCCGGGATGCGAAGGCGGATTCAATTCCCGCAAGTCATCCACCGGATGCACGAGGCCGCGCGCGAAAAAGTAGAACCACGCGCGGTTCGCGAACGCGCGCGCGAAGTAGGGATTGTCCTTCGCCGTCACCCAGTCGGCCAAGGCCGGGCGCAGCGTGCCGCCTTTCTTGAGCTGCACTTCTCCGCTTTGCAAATACGCGGCGCGCACTTCTTGGCCGGCATTGCGGAAGGATGTGCGCGGAATGCTGATGAGCGCCAAATCCTTCTCCGTTGGCTTCAGCGGCTCGTCGGAAATTTTCCGAATGTCCGCCTTGGTCCGCGCGAAGAACGCGGCCAGCGCCCAGTAATCTTTCTGCGCCCAGGCGCGGAATGGATCGTCGTGGCACTGCGCGCACTGCAACTGAACCCCGAGAAACAGCGAGGCCAGCGTGCGCGAGGCGCCGTCGGGCGTGGCCTGCCCGCCTTCGCCGGTGAGCACGTAGTAAGTCAGGTGCGGCTTGCTCAGTATGTCCCCCTCGACCGTGATGATCTCGCGCACGATCTTGTCCCATGAATCTCCGGCGTTGAAACGCTTGGCCAGCCACGCGGCGAAATCACGCGACTGCTTGTACGGCTGCTTGCCGGTGTTCGCGTCCGAGGGCAGCTCCGGCGGCGCGATCCAGTCGCGCCACGTCCGCCCAAAGTGCTCGCCGAACTCTGGCGCGGCCAGCAGCGCGTCAATGAGCGCGGCGCGTTTTTCCGGCGCCGGGCTGTCAAGAAACGCCGTCGCTTGCGCGGCGGTCGGCCCGCGTCCGGCAAGGTCCAGATACAGGCGGCGCAAAAACTCGGCGTCCCCGGCGGGCGGGGCCGGTTTCAATTTTTCCTCGACCAGCGCACGCTCGACGTGCTGGTCAATCGCCTCCGCCACTTGCGCCGGCTCGTGCTTCACGCCCGCAGGCAGGAGCGGGGAAATGTTTTTCTGCTGTTGCGCTACCGTGGGCATTCCGGCGGCGATCCAGGCGCGCACCATTTCTTTCTGCGAGGCCGAAAGTTTCTCGCCGTCCTCGGGCATCTCATCGGCGGCGACCATCTGCCAGAGTTTGCTGGCGTCGGCGTGGCCGGACTTCACCGCTGCGCCGGACTCACCACCCTTGAGCAACGCGGGGATTGTGCGCAGGTCGAGGCCACCCTTCTGTTTGAAACCGCCGTGGCAAATGAGGCAGTGCTTGTGGAAGAGCGGAAGGATGTCGCGCTCGAACGTGGGAGTCGCGCCGCGCGCCGGGTGAGCGGCCAGAAAAACCAGCGCCGTGAGCAGGCTCCAGCGGCCCCACATCAGGTGACACGGGCCAAAAGTTTTCCGGGCGAAAGGCATCTGAATTTTGTGCGGGCAATATGCAGAGAAAAAGCAGAAAGCAGAAAGCAGAAAGCAGAAAGCAGAAATGGGGAGCAGCTCTGTTTCAGCTATCTGCTTTTGAAAAGAAAGCGGCCTCCGGTTTGCGCCAGAGGCCGCTGTGTTATTTATGATTCAGCCGGACAGGCCGCGCCTTACGGCGTGGCGGTCACGTTCTGGAACGTGGCGGTGCAGAGTACGCCGTCGTTGTGGCTGGTCACGGCCAGGCCGATATACACGCCCGTGGTCATGGTGATAGTCTGCTGACCGATCTTCGTCCACACCGTGCCGTTGGGCGAGGTGAAGCCGGTGAACACGTTGCCGACGCGGGTCACCTTCACCCAATAGGGCGCGGCGAGTCCGGTCTTGTTCGCGTTCAGGCTGCTGCCGCCTGTTGTGTTACGCGTCTGGAAGAGCGCGCCATTGCCGGACGAGAGGCCCATGAAGGCGTGCTTCGAGCCGGACGTGAGCGATTCACGAATCATCACGCCCGCCTTGGCCCACGCGTCGGTGTTGCCGATGGCGCTGACGCGGGCGAGGACCGTGCAGTCGCCACTGCCGGACTGGTAGGTGTAGCGGAACTCATCCGCCGTGTTCCCGATGTCGTCGCCACCACCGAGGAAGGTGAAGACGCCGCGGACCAGGCTGGCTCCGCCCGTGTAGCCGGGCGTGCCGATGTCCTTCGTCAACCACGGGCTGGCCACGCCGGCGGTCGGGATGGCGCTCACTTCATCGGAGTCGGTGATCTCGATACCGTTCTTCACGGCACTGATCACGTAGAAGTAGGCGACGCCATTCGTCACGGCCGTGTCGGTGCAGTTCGTGGTGGTGAGGCCGGTCTTGATGGCGGTGTAAGGGCCGTTCGGCGTGAGGCCGCGCAGCACCTTGTAGCTGGTGGCTTCAGTGCTCTTGTTCCAGACGAGCTGCACGGACTGGCTGCCGCTGGTGGATTTCACATTCAGGGCGCGGTTGCTCTCCTGGTCGCCGCAATGGCCGGGGCCGATGAGACCGTTGTTGTAGTTGTCCAGCGTGGTGTGCCAGGCCAAGACGCTGGCCACCTCGGTGGCGGTCAACGTGGACCAGTCATTCTGGTTGTGCGTGGCGAGGAAGGCGTCCGCCGCGCTGATGGTGGAGGCGACTGCCGTGAGGCTCGCGCCGCGCAGGCCGTTCAACTTGGCGGCGAGCAACTGGGCATACAGCTTGGTGATGCCGTTTTCCGGAGTGCCATAGGTGTGCTGGCCGAGGACGTTCACGCCGATGGTCTGGCTGGAGACGACGAGCGTCTTGGCCCCACCGGTGGTGCCGAGGTTGATGGGCAGCGGGGCAATCGCCGTGGGATGGTTCTTGTAGTAACCAATCGTCAGCGTGCAGCCCTGCGTGACCGGCAGCGGCGTGCAACTGACCGTGGTCGAGACGGAGACGGTCTTCGATACGGCGGCGAGCCCGGGCGGATGGCCGATGGCGGTGGCGGTGTTGACGAGCGTGCCGGAGTAGTTGGCCGGAACCACGTAGGTCCGGGTGAAGCAGAAGCCCTGTCCGGGCGCAACCGGCGTCTGGTGGAAGATTTGTCCGCCGAGGAGCGGGTCTTGCACTTCGAGTCCGCCATACAGGCAGGTGTTGCCGGTGTTGGTCACGCAGATGGAGTAGGTGATGGTTTGACCGCACGTCGCCGTGGCCGGGCCGGTCATCACAATGTTCACACTTGTCGCGGTGCCGGTGTAGCCGAAGTTCACGCCCGTCTGGTTCTGGCCCGCCGCGAGGGCGAAGCATGTCTTGCTGTCCAGCGTGGCGTCGGGATCAACGGTCTGGCCGTAGTTCGCCATCGGCGTCACGACCACGCAGTAGCTGTCGGCGACGAGGTTGTTGAAGCAGTAGTTGCCAGCGGCGTCGGTGGTCTTGGTGGCAATCACCGCCAGCGTCGTCGCGTTCTTGAGAGTCACGGTCCAGCCGGAGAGGCCGCTTTCGCCCGTGAGGCTGGAGTCAGCGTTGCAGTCGCGCAGGACCGAGCCGCAGATGCTGCCGGGGGTCGGGTTGGACACGCAGTTCAAGAGGGTGATCTTCTGCACGCAGGTGCTGCTGTTGCCGCAGCGGTCAATGGCTTGCCAAGTGCGCGTGATGATCAGGCTGCCGGGGCAGGCGCCGGACACGCTGGTGTCCGTGTAGCTGATGGCTGGTTGCGGGTCGCAATTGTCCGTGGCTGTGACCGTGCCGGTGTTGGTGCTGGTCGTGGTGCCGTCGCCGAGGAGATTGGTCCTGGCCCAACCGTTCGCCACGCAATTGTCGAAGGACTGATTGAGCGTGTCGGCCATCGTGTTCAGGGAGCTGTAGCTGTAGCCGGTGTTGCTGCCGCCCAGCGCGGCGTTGCACAGGGCGAGAATGCTGCGCACGGTGCGCCCGAAGTAGGGCGACGAAGGATCATTGTTCACCAAGTCGCCGAATGAGCCGGCCGAGCCGCCGGCGAAGAAGGAAGCGAAGTCCACGTTCAGTTTCAGCGCCAGCACCTGGCCGGCGAACACTCCCGCGCTGCAGGACAAGGGATTCAGCAAATCCGCATTCAACACCGCAGGCGTGCCGCCGGACGGGAGGAAGGCCTGAATGGCGGAACTCGAGTTGAACTTGATCGAATAGCCGGCGCTGCCCGGAAGGCCGATCTCGCAGATGCCAGAGGGATAGACGGAGCTGAAGTTGTTCCGCAAGCGTTTGCCGGGATTGTCGCCGTTGGGCGGAGCACCCCAGCCACCTTGGGTGAACGAGCAATACGTGTTCGTGTTCATCGAGGAGGAGTTGGTGATGGTCACATCCGGCGGGCAGGTGATGACCGGCGGCGTGGTGTCGCGCACGGTGATTTCTTGGGTGCAAAAATTCCTCACGCCGCACGCATCCACGATGGTCCAGGTGCGGTAGATGATTTTGTTGCACGCGCTGATCACCTGCGCCTCGTCCACGTACGTGATGCTCGCGGGCAAACACTGGGGAGCGCCGGTGTACGTCGGCTTGCCGAGCGCCGGGTTTACATCCGGATCGAGCGACGCGCCGCAAGGCACGGTGGTGTTCGTCGGGCAGCCGTAAGTGGGCGGAGTGATCTTGAACTCCGCGTCCAGGCCGGTGCTGCCGCCAGCCGCGTGGTTGATGCGGACTTCCAGCGTGATTGAGTATGGTCCGACGGGCGTGACCGTGGTGTTCGCGTTGTCGGCGAAAGACAGGCCCGAGAACGGGCCTTGATCGGAGACGAGCGTACTCATCCCAAACGGGGTGTTGTTGTAATCCACGAACGTCCGCAGACCCACCGTGCCGGCCGTACCGCCTCCGATGCTCACGGTGCCGGGGCCGCCGCCGGTGAAATCCGTATCGGTGAGTTCCACCGTGAGCGTGCCACCCGACAAGGAGGAAAGATCAAAACTGTTCAAGTCAATGTCCGGGTGTGCCGCGCTGCCGATGACCGGCTTCGAGGTGCCGTTGTTGACGGTGATCAGCCACTGGCTGCCGACCGGGCCGGAGTAGGAGACCACACCCACCGTGGGGTTACTGTCCCCCGCACCTTGATCGGTGATGATGAAAGTTCCGGCGGGCGTGCCGTCGGAAATGCGGAGTTGCAGGGCGGCGGACGCTGGAGCCACCGCCGTGACCAGGGCCGCGCACCAGGCGGCGAATTTAAAGGCTCGGTTCATAGTTTTTTTCTATCTGATTTTCTGATTCAGATTTGTCTGCGTGCGTTCTGCGCCTGGTCCCAGGCCCGGTTCCACCGGCCCGTTCGATCCAACGACAAAACTTGCGGAGCAATGCCCGGCATCGTTTCACAGGCGGGGTTGGGCGCGCCATTCGTGGAAGCTCCCGCGCGGTGGGTAGGTGAATTACGGGACAGCCGCCGTGGAACGTACGGCAAAGAATGTTCAGGAGGGCGTGGCCCAATGCCGTCTGGTGCGGCAAAGGCTAGCGACACAGCTTCAGAAAAAGGGACAAGCCAGAGACACAGACACTTCGGTGGGAATGCAGCCCGGCGGCTTCGGAAAATGCGGAGTGAAGACGGCGAGGAAAATCAGCGGCAATAGAAAATCTGGTCGGCCCGGCCTCTGAGTCCCGACCCCGGACGGCGAGTGGAAAGTGCCGCGAGCGAAATCCCAGGGCGCATCTTGCATCTTGTAGGTTTGGAGCGAAGAAGCGTGGACATCTCACCCATCGGCTTGGAACCAGAGGCCGCTCCGCTCAGTGGGCGTGGTGAGAGAAGGAATCTTTCGCGCCTTGCGCCGGGCGGGTCCGGGTCAGTCGCAACCCTTCTCCGAACGGGCTTAGGCCGCCACTTGCTCGGCCCGGCGCACGCGCGGCTGCACATCCGGCACCGCCGCGCCGCGCGCTTGCGGGAAAGTGACCTTCGAGCGGAGCAACAGTGTGCCAAGCAGCAGATCCGCCAGCGGCAGCACCACGTTGAAGTTCTTGTGCATGTAGCGGTGGTGGAGCAGGTGATGGCCGTTCAGACGGAAGAAAATCCCCGACCGTTCGACGTGCCGCTGCCGCGGCAGGTGCATGCACCAGTGCAGATATTCGTAAGCCGTGAAATAGACCGTGAAGGCCACGGCCGCGCCGCAGAGCAGGCCCCACTTGTGCGAGAGCATCGCAAAGATGAAGAACGGGATCAGGCACGTTGCGACAATGACCGGCCCGTTCCACCAGGCCATGGGAATGGTTTTTTTGTCGTGCTCATGCTTGAGATGATAGCTGTGGTCGGCACGGAAAATGTGGTGGTGAATGAGCGCGTGCTTATCAAACGGATAGCGCCAGCCCAGCGACGGGCGGTGCATGAAGTAGCGGTGCAGCGTCCACTCAAAAAAGGAACCAAACACCGTGCCGGCCAGAACGCCGACGCCAGCCCAGAAAAAAAACAGCAGCATGATTAATAATTATTCCAACACGGACATTGTTAACGCAGGCGATAAGTGATGCGCGCCTTGCTCAGGTCATAGGGCGACATTTCTATCCGCACGCGGTCTCCGGCCGTCAGGCGGATGAAACGCTTGCGCATTTTACCGGAAATATGCGCGAGCACCTCATGTTTGTTGTCGAGCAGGACGCGGAACATCGTGCCAGGCAGCACGACGCTCACGGTCCCTTCGACTTCGATCGCTTCTTCAGCCACAAGATTTTTCCTCGCCCACTTTCAGCCGGGACGAGATTGCGCCAGTGCTTACGACAACACCCCGGACGGAACAAGTCTGTTCTTGGAAAAAAAGGCTTTACCGAGCCGCTCACGCCGCCACCGCGTCCGCCATCTTCGGCACCTCGGAGAGAATCTGCCGGATGATGTGATCAGTGCTGATGCCCTCGGCCTCGGCCTCAAAATTCAAAATCAAACGGTGACGCAACGTGGCCGCCGCCACCGCCTGAATGTCCTCGAAGCTGACGTTGAACCGCCCCTCGGTCAGCGCTCGCACCTTGGCTCCAAGGATGAGGCACTGCGCGCCGCGTGGGCTACTGCCGAAG
>JAYVNY010000044.1:0-6470 GCA_043758205.1 Akkermansia sp. | reverse complement strand
TGGGAAAATTTTCCGAATGGCTGACCAATCAAACGGACTTGGAGACCGTGTTGAGCGGCGGCGGGCGGCTGCTGGAGGAAGGCCGCCCTGCGCTGGGCGTCCTGTGCTTTCGCCGCGCGCTGGAATTGAAACCCGAGCACGAGGAGGCGTGGTTCAATCTGGGCGTGGCCCAGTCCCGTCTCGGGCAGCTCGCCGAGGCGGAGTTCTCGTATCGGCGTGCCATCTCGAACTTCACCGAATACGCCGAGGCGCGGAACAACCTCGGCAACCTGCTCACACGCCAAAAGCGTTATGCGGAGGCGGCGGAGCAGTTCCAAGCCGTGCTCGAACAGGCGCCCGACAACGCCTCCGCGCATAACAACCTCGGGCGCGTGCTGGCCGAGCAGTTCAACACGCTCGCGGCCTTGCTGCAGTTCGCCGAGGCGGCGCGGCTCGACACCAATTATCTCGAGGCCCGTTTCAACCTCGGAGCCGCGCACCTCACGATGGGCCAGACCAACGAGGCCGTGGCGGCCTTCCGCGAGACGTTGCGCCTGCGCCCGGACTTCGCGCCCGCCCTGAACGCGCTCGCGAAACTACGCCAACAGCCCTGACGCGAAACCCCGCTCGGGACCGGGAAAACTGTCTGGCAGTAAAGATTTTTAACGAACGTCCGCTAGTCTTGGGACTTGGCGCCGAACCAAGGGCGGTACGAAGATGCCACTTCGTAATTCCACGGTGGGCCGGTGCGCTTGACAACGCGGAACCAATTTTGTGAAGAATACGCGACAAACTCACCGGGCATTAGCGTGGAGTCATGCCGCTGTGGTGAGGTAATTTTTTTTATGGATTCGATATTTGACGCCTTTATGCACGGGGATTACGGCATTGCGCCGACCAATTTCCCTGCCTTGGCCTTGGGGCTTCTCCTCGCCTTCGCGATGGGGCACATCGTGGCGTGGGTGTATATGCTTACGCACTCTGGGTTGTCCTACTCCCGTTCGTTTGTGAACGCCCTGGTGCTTATGCCGGTCATTGTCTCCATCGTCATGGGCGTGTTGGCGAACAGTATTGTCACGGCCTTCGGCATGATGGCGGTCTTCGCCATTGTCCGCTTCCGCAACATTTTGCGCGACACGCTGGATACAGTCTATGTGCTCACCGCGCTGGTCATCGGGCTCGCGTGCGGTTCGCAGAAATTCACCACCGCCGTCATTGGCTGCGGGTTGATTTCCATTGCCATGCTGTATCTATGGACGACTTCCTTCGGCAGCCGTCATCGCTACGATTTGATTGTGAACCTGCACTGGGCGCGTCCGCTGCTCGAACTGCCTGACCTAGCCCGCACCTTGAATCGCCACAGCCGCCGCACGCTCTGCGCCAGCCAGCGCTCCCATGAAGGCTATGAAGGCACCGACCTTTCCTACCGTCTCCTGTTGCGTGACCCGAAACGCATGGAAGAAATGCTCACCGAACTGCGCTCCACCACCGGGGTCTCGCGCGTGACCAGCATGCAGGCGGAAGATCAATCTGAGGTTTAATAACATGGAATCGCTACCCCCCATCCCCACGCCGCCCGCTGAACGCTGGCGGGAGTTCCGCATCCAAGTCATGCCGCTGATGACCTTCGTGGTCGTCCTGCTCGGCGTCATCCTGCTGTGGAAGCAATACGTCGTCCCCAGCAATATCATCGGCGAGGTCGAGGCCGTGCGCGCCAATGTCATCAGTTCGGTGGACGGCACGCTCAAGGAACTCAAGGTCAAGCGCTTCCAGCGCGTGGCCGCCGGCGAGGAAATCGCCGTGGTCAGCACCATGGATACGGCCACGCTGGAGGCGTCCTTCCGCCAGGTTGAGACCGAGATGAAAGTGATGCGCGCCCGCATGGAACTGGACATGAAGCGTAACGAACAGAGCTACGAACTGGCCCGTTTGGAATTGCACAAGGAACGAGTCGAATTGAACCTCGTGCGCGTTCAGGCCTTCTTCAAACGCAAGGAAGCGGACCGGCTGCACAATCTCTTGACCAACACTCCACCGCTCGCGTCGGAATCCGAGTATGAACTGGTCCTGGCTGAAGCCTCGGCCATGGCCACCAACGTCATCGAAGGCGAAATTTACCTGGCCGAAAAAGAAAAGACCCTGCCCAAATTGACCCCTGGTCCCATTGCCGAGGCGGACAAAGTGATCGCGGACAACATCCAGGCCGCGGAAGAAGTGCTCCGTTCCAAGGGGCAGATTATTTCCATCAAGTCCCCGATTGACGGCATGGTCAGCGCCGTCTTCCGCTACCAGGGTGAGAAGATTGTCGCCAACGCCAACGTCCCCATCGTCACCATCAGCGCCTTGCAGCCCACCCGCATCATCGGCTACGTCCGCAAGCCCTTCAACGAAGTGCCGAAACAGGGCGACTTGGTCACCATCCGCAAACTCACCCCCAAACGGGAACAGGCGCAAGGCGTCGTGTTGGAAGTGAGCGGACAGCTTGAGCAAATCACGCCCACGCTCATCCCGGTGCAGCCCGGCGTGAAAATCGAGATGGGCCTGCCCTTCTCCGTGTCTGTTCCGGCGGAGATGACGCTCATCCCCGGCGAGCCGGTGGATTTGATCGTGGCCAAGCGATAAACCCTGTTCCCAATTTCGAAGGCGTCTGGTTTTCCAGACGCCTTTTTTTGGTAGAACCGGTCCGGCAACGCTTGGTTCGTCAGGCGTAAGCCAGCGCCGGGGCCGACTTGTCCCGTGCGCCAGTCACGATCTGTTCGTGAATCCAGGCGTAGGTTTTCTCCAGCCCGTCGCGCAGGCGCGTGGACGGCTCCCAGCTCATCAGTTCCTTGATGCGCGTGTTGTCGCTATTGCGGCCGTTCACGCCCTTGGGCGCGCTGAGATTGTAATGGCGCTTTAGCTTCACGCCCGCGATGCCTTCCACGATGTCCACGAGTTGATTGATGGAAACAAGTTCGCTGCTGCCGATGTTGAGCGGTTCAATGATGTCGCTGTGCAGGAGTCGCTGCGTGCCGAGCAGGCAGTCGTCAATATACATGAAGCTCCGCGTCTGCTGGCCGTCGCCCCAGATTTCGATGTCGTGTTTCCCGGAGAGCTTGGCCTGAATGACCTTCCGGCAAATCGCCGCCGGGGCCTTCTCGCGTCCGCCCGTCCAGGTGCCGTGCGGGCCATAGACGTTGTGATAGCGCGCCATGCGCGTGGCGATGCCGAAGTCCTCGCGGAAATGCCGGCACATGCGCTCGCTGAAAAGTTTCTCCCAGCCGTAGCCGTCCTCGGGCATCGCGGGATACGCGTCCGCTTCCTTCAACGCGGTCACGTTCGGGTCGGTCTGCTTGTCGGCGTTGTACACGCACGCACTCGACGCGTAGAAAAACCGCTTCACGCCGAACTTCTTCGCCGCCATCAGCAGGTGGGTGTTGATCAGCACGGTCAACATGCAGAGCGCGCGGTTGTTCTCGATGAAGCCCATGCCGCCCATGTCGGCGGCGAGATTGTACACTTCCGTGGCACCCTCCAGCGCCTTCTCACACGCCGACAGATCGCGCAGATCAAGTTGTAAGTTCTCGACGGTCGGAAATGTCTGGTACCAATCGCCTATCGGTTTGGCATCCACGGAGCGGATGTCACGATGACCCTGGCGCAACAGGTCACCGACGAGATGTCCGCCGATGAAACCGCCACCGCCACAAACGACAATTTTTTCTGAATTCATTGAGCGCGAACCTGTACCCGAAGCCCGGCGGGCGCGCTACCAGAAAGTCGGGTCTCTTCACACTGTGGCCGGAGTGACGGCGAGCGCCTCGGCTTGACCGGTCAGCGCTCGGACGGATGCTCCCGGCGCGTCCTCCCACACCTTGAGCGGCTCGTAAAAAGTTCCGCGCTGCACCGGCGTGCGCCCCGCTTCGCGAATGGCCTTCACCATCGCGGCCTCGGTCTGGAGTTGCGGCGACTTCGCGCCGGCCATGTGGAAGATGTGCTCCTCGATGATCGTGCCGTGCAAATCATCCGCGCCGTAGCTCAGGGCGACTTGCGCGAGCTTGAGGCCGAGGCCGACCCAATACGCGGTGATGTGCTCGAAGTTGTCGAGATAGAGCCGGCTCACCGCGATGGTGCGGAGCGAGTCGAAGCCGGTCGGCGGGTGCTGCACCTCAATGAGGTTGTTGTCCGGCTGATACGCGAGCGGGACGAAGCCGGTGAAGCCATGCGTCTCGTCCTGAAGCGCGCGCAACTGGCGCAAATGATCCACGCGATCCGCCAGCGTCTCGACGTGGCCGTAGAGCATCGTGCAAGTGCTGCGCCCGCCCAGCCGGTGCCACTGGCGATGCACGTCGAGGTATTCCGCCGCCGACTCCTTGCCCCGGGCGATTTGCGAACGCACTTCCTGGCGGAAAATTTCCGCGCCGCCGCCGGTCAGCGAGGCCAGCCCCGCGTCTTTCAACTCGCGCAAGGTTTGCTCCACCGTGCGTTTGCCGAGCCAGGCGAGGTGCAGGATTTCAATCGCGGTGAAACACTTGAGTTGCAGCCGCGCGTCGAGCGTTTTGAGCGCGTGCAACATGTCCGTGTAGTAGCTGAACGGCAGCGACGGATGCAGCCCGCCCACGATGTGCAGTTCGGTGATGCCGAGCCGCAACGCCTCGCGCGCCTTCTCCACGATCTGTTCGGTGGTCAGTTGAAAGCCGTCCGCGTCGCGTTTCTTTTTCGAGAAGGCGCAGAACTGGCAGGAGAGGATGCAGTAGTTCGAGTAATTGATGTAGCGGTTGATGATGTAGCTCGCACGCGTGCCGACCTTACGCTGCCGCGCGAAATCCGCGATGGACCCGAGCGCGTGCAAGTCCTTCGTCTCGAACAAACGCAGCGCGTCCGCCTCGGAAAGCCGTCCTCCCGCCACCACCTGATCGTAAAGGTCGCGCAGCTCCGAGCGGTGCAGATGCAAGGGCAGTTCCATATCCGCGCGCAGCCTACGGCAAGAACGGCGCGGGTGGAAAAGGGAAAGTCGCGCGCAGGTGGGGCGTTGCCGCTCCGCGCGCGCCGGGGTGAGGACTGGTTCAGTTCCACCGCGTCCCGCCCGGCCCAGCCCGGCGCGCGCGGAGCGACGACGCCCCACCATCTCGGCCCGTTTCCGGCTGGCAATTTTCCGCCCCGCGCAAACACTGCCTCATGCTTGAAGTCGAAGAAGCGCTGGCCCGCATCCGCGCCGCCGTCCCATCGCTCGCCAGTGAAATGATTTCACTCCGTGCCGCCGCGGGGCGCGTGTTGGCGGAGCCGGTCATCGCGCCGCTGGCGCTGCCGCCGTTCGACAATTCCGCGATGGACGGCTACGCGCTGCGCGCGGCGGATGTCGCCGGGGCCGGAACTGATTCGGCCGTCGTGCTGAAAAAAATCGGCGCGGTCGCCGCCGGCGCGCTGTTCACGGGCGCGGTGGAGCAGGGGACGTGCGTGCGGCTCTTCACCGGCTCGCCCCTGCCCGCCGGGGCGGACGCCGTGGTCATGCAGGAGGACACGCGCGCCCACGGCGATTCCATCTCGGTGCTCGACGCGGTGAAGCCGTGGGAAAACGTGCGGCTCGCGGGCGAGGACGTGAAGCGTGGCGAACTCGTGGTGCCGGCGGGCGAACGGTTGAGCGCGGCGCGACTGGCCTTGTGCGGCGCGCTCGGAGTGGAACGCGTGCGCGTGGGTGCCTGTCCGTTGATGGGAATTCTCGGCACGGGCAATGAGCTGATCGAAGCGGGCGTACCGCTCGCGCCGGGACAAATTTACGAGAGCAACCGTCTGGCCGTCGCCGCGCTCGTCTCGGATTGCGGCGGCGGGACCAAGGTTTATCCGCTCGTGCGCGACTCGATCGAAGCAACCCGCGATGCGCTGGAGCAAGCGTTCGCCGAGTGCGACGCCGTGATCACGACCGGCGGCGTGTCGGTCGGCGATCACGATCTGGTGAAGGCGGTGTTCGAGGCCCTTGGCGGCACGGTGGACTTCTGGCAAGTGGCGATGAAGCCGGGGAAGCCGTTCGTGTTCGGCAAACTCGGCGGCAAATTTCTTTTCGGACTGCCGGGCAATCCCGTCTCCGCGTTCGTCACATTTCTCGTGCTGGTGCGCCCGGCGATTTTGCGGATGCAGGGCGCGCTCGATTTGTCACTGCCGTCCCACCCGGCGGTGCTGGCGGAGCCGTTGCATAATCGCGGCGGACGGCGGCACTTTTTTCGCGTACGCGTGGACGACGCGGGCCAGGTCTGGAGCAGCGGCCCGCAAGCCTCGCACGCACTCGGTTCCCTGGCCCGCGCGAACCGTCTCGTGGAAGTCGCGCCGGACACCCAGCTCGCGGCAGGAACGAGGGTGATGGTGCATCCGCTCGGCTAGAGCGATGGCCAAAAGTAACTTCCGAACAGGCCCGGCGGTTCCCCAACGTCTTCCCCCTCACCCCAGCCCTCTCCCTCCGGGAGAGGGAGCCACGGAGTCCGCGTCTGGGCAAATCAAGCGCGTGCGGACGGGAGTGA
>JAYVNY010000043.1:0-14521 GCA_043758205.1 Akkermansia sp. | reverse complement strand
GTGGCGCGCAGCTTGAACCAGTCGGAGCTAAGTTCCTCGCATCGTCCATCGACCGCACTGCTGACCTCCAAGGGCTGCGCGGTCGCGCGCGACTTGTTCGTCTTCACCTCCGCCACGCCGGGCAGGGGATCGAGCGCCACGAAACCAAGATTGGAAACGCCATTCGATCCGAAGACACGCACCGCGCCCACACCAGAAGCCGCTACGGTCGTGATGCGAAACTTTCCGGCGCCGAGCGATTCCACTTGCGCGGGAAAACTCGTCCAGAGCTGTGTCGCCTCCGCGAGATCAGTGCCGGACAGCGTGATCTCTGTCGCCACGCTGGGTCGAATGGCGAGCGGGGAAATGGCTTCAATCTCCGGCGCGGCGGCGAGAGTGGTCAAGCTGGACACAGCGAGCAACACGAGGGCGAAGTCGCGTTTGCGTAGCGGCATCTCGGCAGAGCGCCGCCATCCGTAAAAAATATTGCCGGCGCTCTGCCGAAACGCCGCTACGCCAAAAGTCACGCGATCACTCCCATCACCGGCTTGCCGTCGCTGATCAGCACCGGGCGGTTCACCGAATTATGAATCTCCGTGTTGGGATCAATGCCGAGCAGATGATAAATCGTCGCCGCCAGATCATCCGGCTTCACCGGGTCTTTCGCGGGATACTCGCCGCGCTTGTCCGATTCGCCATAGACAAAGCCGCGCTTCACGCCGCCGCCCGCGAGCAGTGTGGTGTAACACTGCGGCCAGTGATCGCGGCTGATGTTCTCGTTGATCTTCGGCGTGCGCCCGAACTCGCCCATCCACACCACCAGCGTGTCCTCCAGCATCCCGCGCTCGTCGAGGTCCGTGAGCAAGGTCGGCAACGTCTGCTCGTGGATCGGCAGGTGATACTTCTCGATGATCGGATACATGCGCGTGTTGTTGAACCCGTGCGTGTCCCAGCCGCCGCCCGTCGTGCTCTGCCCGCCGATGCTCTCGGAGAAATAGACGGTGACGAACTTGGATCCGGCCTCGATGAGCCGGCGCGCCAGCAGGCAACTTTGCCCGTACGTCGAGCGCCCGTAGGCTTCGCGCACCTTCGCCGGCTCCGCGCTCAGGTTGAACGCGTTCCGCAGCTTCGTGGAATTCAACATCCCCAGCGCCTTGTCGTAATACGCGTCCAATCCCTTCGCCGCCGCCGAGTGGTCGAGCAGCCGCGACTGCGCATCCACCAGCTTCTGCAATTCGCGCCGGCTCTCCAGCCGCTCGTGCGTGAGATTCGACGGCAGGCTCAACTCCGGCAGCGCGAAGTCCGGCGCGTTCGGATCGTTGGTGAAGAAAAACGGGTCGTGCTCCTTGCCCAGAAAACTCGCGTGCTGCCCCGGCGTGATAGAACCGTCGCGGCACACGTAGGGATACGACACGTACGTGGGCATCTCGCCGCCCTTCAACGGCGCGAGCCGGTCCACCACCGACCCGTAGCCGGGGAATAAATCATTCGAGTCGCGCAAGCGCTGGTCATCGCTCGGCGGCGCGTGGCCCGTCAGCGCGTAATAGCCCGCCGAGTTGTGATTCTTCATCGTGTGCGTCATGGAGCGGATGAGCGTGACCTTGTCCATGACCTTCGCCGTGCGCGGCAATTTCTCGCACACCTGGATGCCGTCCGCGTTCGACGACATGGGCTTGTAAGGCCCGCGGATGCCCTCGGGCGCATTCGGCTTCATATCGAACATGTCCACATGACTCGGTCCGCCGTATTGGAAGAGGAAGATGACGTTCTTTGCGCGCGCCTTGGGCGCGGAAGACAACTTTGAACTCTGAACTTTGAACTTTGAACTTTGAACCTCTGCCGCCTGCAACAACTTCGGCAATGTCAGCCCCAGCAGTCCCAGCCCGCCGACCTTGATGGCGTGGCGCCGCGAATGCCGCAACGCGTTGAAACCCGGACAGGCGGAAGTCGCGCTCAGTTCTTTCATGGCTGGGAAATGTTTGGCACGGGGGAATGGACGCTGCGAGGCAAATTCCCTTCACGCCCACAGGCTTGCTTTTGCCCCGGCCGGACGCGACAAGTCTGCCATGCAAACGCTGACGCCGGCCAAGGCCCGACAGAACCTCACGTCTCTCCTGACTCGCGCGCTCAAGGGCGAAGACATCGGCATCCTGTGGGACGGAGAAGTTGTCGCGCTGCGGCCCACCAAGGTCTATAGCGAGGACTACGCGATGCTGGAATACGGCGTGACGCAGACCGAACTCAAACGCGCGGTGAAGAACATCAAGCGGCTCTCCAAGAATGAAAAAGCCCAACGCTGGGACGGAACCGCCAAGGGGCTTCTCGGTTGACTTTGGCCCCCAGTGGAAACGCTGGGCCAGGCACCGCACCGAAGCTGAACTCGAAGAACTTGCCATCCGCATCGGTGAGTTGCGGACAAGTTTCGGCCAACCGCACCAGCATGCCGGGCTGGGCGTCCGCCGCCTTGAGGACAACGCCTTCGAGTTTCGCCTCTCGCGCGCCTTGCGCGTCATTTTCCTCTACCACAGGCCTGACACCATCAAGCTGATGATGGTCGGCAACCACGACGACGTGCGGAAGTGGATGCGGGAGAATCTTTAGGAGTTCGAATGCCGCAACGCGTTGAAACCCGGACAGGCGGAAGTCGCGCTCAGTTCTTTCATGCGTGGCAGTGGTTTAACACCTCATCATGGACGGGCAATGCTGGAGGAAGATTCGAGGAGGTTGCTAGCGCCGCCAGAACCCGACGGCGCACACCATGAACAGCGCCGCCAGCATTAAAACCCCCGGCTCGGGGATGACCGTCTGGGAAATCCGGATGTCATCCAGCAGGCTGGAGCTGTTCATTGGCACGCTGAAGCGCAGTTCGCCCGATTGATTCGCGTAGGCGGAGATGTCTGCTGCCCAGTACGTATGGGTGGCGGCGTTGCTGAGCGCGAAAGGCGTGAGGCTCTGCCCATTGAAACTTACCTGAAGCGACGGCCCCCCCAGGAAAAACAGGGTTCTCGAAAATATCGGGATCAACGCAGTCTGATAGATGGAAGCTCCGGTGTAGCCATACACTCCTTCTCCGCCTTGGAGGAACAGGGAATAGTTCCCGTTGATTAAGGGGGCATACCTGGAACCCGTTCCGTGCAGCGATACGGCGGCCGAACTGATGGCGACATTGTTAAACACCACGTTGGTGCTTGGATCTCCAATACCAAAAGTGGTTTGGGGCGACCATTGCCAATTCGGGAGGGTCGCATTAGTCCCATAAAAACCGCTCCCGGGGTTTACTAGGTAGCTTGTGAGAACGGCGCGCTCGAAGCCCAGGTTTTGAAACGTGCCTTGCGCGCCCGCGCCCAGCACCGACAGCACAAGTCCGCAGACCAGGACGGCCATTCGAACAAGACGTCGCGTGCCGTTACTCATGCCCTCCAGTGAAGCACCGCGCCGGGGCCGCGTAAAGTTTCCCTTCGCCAGTCGGGCGGAGCGCGGCGCGGCGGGGCGGGCGCAGCTTCAGGAGGCGGTGGTGATGCTGGAAACCCCAGTCATCTCCTGCTCGCCCCGAACCTGCGCGGCCAATGCCTGTTTGAACTGCGCCAGCACCTTCTCATGCGCCGCGTTCACTTCCGCGTCGGTCAGCGTTTTCTCCGTGCCGCGATAGGTGAAGGCGTAGGCCACGCTCTTCTGCCCGGCCGGGATGTTCTTCCCGCGAAACACGTCGAAGAGTTCCACCGTTTCCAGATTCTGCGGCTTCGCCTGTCGCACCGCGCCGAGCACGGCGTCGTGCGTGGTGGCTTCCGGCACAAGCATGGCCACGTCGCGGCGACTGCTCGGGAACTGTGGGAGGGACTTGAAGGCCTTGGCGGCGTTCCGGCGCGCGAGGAGTTGGTCGAGATTGAGTTCCGCCACGAACACCGCGTCGCGCAAGTCGTGGCGCTTGGCGAGGGCAGGGGAGACCTGGCCGATTTCGCCGAGCGCGAGCTTGCCCCCGAGCGCAATGGTCGCGGATTCGAGCATGAGCGTCGTCGGTTCCGCGCGCCGGGTGTAGGTCACGCCGCGCACGCCGAACTGTTCGAGAAATTCTTCCATCATGCCTTTGAGATCAGAGAGGTCGAACTTGGCGTCCCGCTCATCGCCGCTCCAGAAGCCCGGCGCGCGCCGCCCGGTGAGCGCGATGGCGAGGCGGCGTTCTTCGGCTGTGCCCCCGGCATCCTGCCGGGCGGAGCCGTTCTGAGTCTGGAGATCACTCCCTTGGCGAGGCGCGTTCGTGGTCACTGCGCCACTACCCGGCGGGACGCCGGGGGCACGTTGCTGGAACACGCGCCCAATCTCGAACAGCGCCACGTCGTAGTTCTTGCGCGTGAGATTGTGGCGCAAGGAGTCGAGCAGCCCAGGAATGAGCGAAGGCCGCAGCACATCCATGTCGCTGCTGAGGGGATTGGCGAGACGCACCAGTTCGTCATTCGGGATTCGACATTTGTCATTCGCCACGAGCGTCTGCCCCTGCGCTTCGGTCAAGCTGAGGCCCGCGAGCAGACGGCGCGCTTCCGCGATCTCGTCATACACCGCATCGAAGGCGTTCGCGCCAATCGCGCCGCGCGGCGGCGTGCTGGGGATTTTGTCCACGCCATGCAGCCGCGCGATTTCCTCGATGAGGTCCACCTCGCGCTTCAAGTCTGGCCGGAACGTCGGAGCTTTGTAGGCAACTCGCCTGTCCATGCCGCCGGGAGCATAAGCGCCAAGCTCGATACCAAGTCTGCTCAAGATTCCCGATTGTTCGGCGTCGGGAATTTCAACTCCCAGCAACTCAGTTACCTTTCGCGGCCTGAGCGTTATGGTCTTCGGCTCCACTTGCTTCGGATAAACATCCACGACGCCCTCGGCCAGTTGCCCGCCCGCCGTCTCCAAAATCAACTGGCAGGCGCGGCGGCTCGCGAAGTCCACGCCCCAGTTCGGATCGCAGCCGCGCTCGAAGCGATACGACGAGTCGGTGCGCAGTCCGAGTGTCTTGCTCGTGCGCCGGATGTTCGTGGGATTGAAATACGCCGACTCGATCAGCACATCCACGGTGCGCTCGTTGATGCCAGTGTTCTCCCCGCCCATCACGCCGGCGAGCGCGATGCCTTTCTGTTCGTCGGCGATGAGCAGTTGGTCGTTCGCCAGCGTGTGCTCCACGGCGTCGAGCGTTGTGAATTTCTCTCCGGCCACCGCCCGGCGGACGACGATGGTGGGCGGGTGAATGGCCACGGTGTCACCACCGTGGCTACGGGCGATGAGGTGATAGTCAAACGCGTGCAACGGCTGGCCCGTCTCCAGCATCACGAAGTTTGTCACGTCCACCACGTTGTTGATGCTGCGCAGCCCGACCTTCTCCAAGGCCGCACGCAGCCAGTCAGGACTCGGCCCCACCTTCACGCCACGAATCACCCGCGCCGTGTAACGCGGACAAAGCTCCCCATCCTCGACCCGCACCGCGACCAGTTCACCCGCCTTCCCACTGATTACTGATAACTGATTACTTATCACCTCCGGCACCTTGAGCGGATTCCCCGTGAGCGCAGAAATCTCCCGCGCGATGCCGATGACGCTGTTCCAGTCCGGCCGGTTCGGCGTGATCTCCAAATCGTAAACCACATCGCTGCCGCCACGCCCGAGATACTCGGCGAACGGCTGGCCGACCTTCGCGTCGGTCTTGAGGATGAGCAGGCCGTCCTCCTTCTTATGCCCGATAGCTTCGGGATTGATCCCGAGTTCCTCGTGCGAACACATCATGCCATGCGACTCGACGTTGCGAATTTTCCCGACCTTGATGGTGAAAGGCTCCTTGTCACCGGGCTTCATCGGCAACGACGCGCCCGGCAAAATGAGCGGCACCTTGTCGCCGGCCTGGAAATTCTGCGCGCCACAAACGATCTGGCGCTCGCCCGTGCCGTCGTTCACGCGGCAGACCGAGAGCTTGTCCGCATTCGGATGCTTGTCGCGCGTGATGACCTGCGCCACGACGATGCCGGCCAACTCGCCGCCGATCTTGGTGACGCCCTCGACTTCGAGGCCGAGCATGGTGAGCCGCTCGGTGAGTTCCTCCGGCGACCAGTCGAAATCCACGTATTGCTTGAGCCAGTTGAGTGTGACTTTCATGAGAAATTATTCCGTGTAATCGGGCAGGTGATGTTTGGCCCAGTGCTTGAGAGGTTTCTGCAAGGGCGGCAGCTTGGCAATACCCTTGGCCAGACGGCGTGCGAACTTTTCATCGCGGGCGAAGAATTCCAGGTCAGCGGTTTTGATGGTCTTCGCCCGCGCCACCCAATCGCGGCCGCTGAGTTCCGCTGGCTGCTCCACGTCGGTGCAAAGTTCGTACTTCAGAAATTCCGCCAGTAAGGTGCGGTGCAGGCGGTCCTGCGGGCGCGACTTGCTGGCGACGAGCGCGGACTTTTCGGAATAGAGAACGGACGGATCGACGACGTAGAAAACAAAGTCGCTCGTCCTGACTTCACGCGGGTTGCGCAAGGCGAGTTCCAGCGTCAGCCGAAAACCCTCCTCCAGAAAATCCACTTCCAGCCCGCGAAAGGAGATGGTGTGCGTTTCTGGTTTGAAAGGTGAGCCGAGCAACGCGGCACCTTCCGCTTCCGTCAATCCCATGAAGTCCACGACCTTGCTCAACCAGGTTGTTTCCTCGTCGGGAGAGTAGGCGGGCACGCGAAAGTCCGGATCGTTCGCGCTCTTGAGCTGCTCGCGATAAAACCAAATGGCTCCGCCGCCGATGAGCACCCAGTTCTGGAACTCATCTGGAAAAGCCTCGGAGAGCAGCTTCAACGCTGCACGAATCCGCTCCCAGTTGTAAATCTTGGGCAGGGCCATGTTCAGTCGATGTACATGACACGGAGCTTCGGACGCTGCATGGTGCAGCCGGCAAACTCGCCGCTCATCAGCCGCAATTCTTCCGGCGTGTAGCGGTTGCCGGGAAGCTCTTTCCACTTCTGCTTCCGCTCGAAAGACGCAGTGCGCTCGGCCTCGGCGGCTTTGGCCTCCGGCGTCTTGGGCATTTTGATGTGGTCGGGGCGCATGGCTCAAATATCTCCAAACCAAGATTCATTCACAGACACCGATTCAATCATCGTGGTAGTGACTCCCAGTTGGAGTTCCTTCAGCTTGTCCGCCAACAAGTCACCGTCAACCAAGTCGATGGGCGGTGCTCCGTCGCGTGTGGCTTCCTTGATGGCGTCGCGAGAAAAGGTTCCTGTCGTGATAAACAAACCCTTGTCCGCGCGGCCAACCATCGCACCGCGAAAATCCCGAATCTCGCCTGAGCCAACGACGCCCTGCCATCGCTTACACTGAAACACGACATGAAAACTCATGAACCCGTGGATGCGGGCGATGCCTTTGCCGTCAATGCCTCCATCGCCGGTCCGTCCCGTGACCTCAACTTGGATGAAACCCGATTGGCGCAAGACTCTCTGAATCAAACGCTCAAACGCGGCGGGCGAAAGTGATTTCGTCAGGATGGCGTGCAAAGTGACGCGCCATGTTTTCGTTTCCTCCGGCTTCTCTGACTCGGCTTGCTCGTCCTCACCTTCCGCCGCTGGTTTGGCTTTCCGTTGCTTGCGGTCGAGTTCGCGAACGAACTGCTGAACTTCCTTGGTATCCACTGCGGAGACGGTCTCGGCCTTCTTCGTCAACGACCAAAGCCCACGTTGGGGAGTTTCCAAAAGCCCAAACTTTTTCAGATACGTCCGAGACCAGGCCAGTCGGTACTGAACTTCAGTCATGTTGCTCGTTTCTGGATCGTGCAGCACGCTGAGAACGCTCTCCGCCAGTTTCAAATTCTTCGCGACACGCTGGTAGATTTCGTCCGTTGAACCAGATCCCCCGAGTTCTCGCAGCGCTTGAAGCACTGGATTCATCAACCGGTCGTAGGTGGGCAACTGATTCATGAGTTCACAGATTTTTGGCCAACGGCAGGATGTCCTCGAAGTGCTTGTCGCAATGTTCCAATTCCAGTTTGTGCGCGGTGGCGCAGGCGGCGATGACGATGTCCGTCGAGGGTGTTGTCAGCCCCTTGCGGCGGCATCGGCGGGCCAGTTCGCAGGCGCGCGCCCATGCTTGTTCAGTGATTGGATAGAGGCGGACTTCGCCTTCCAGGGCTTCGAGCACGCTCTTTTCTGCCGGGCCGCGCGCGCCGTTCCACAATTCCACCAGCGTCAGGTCGCACCAGGCGGCGTGGCCTCGGGATAAAAGTGATTTCACGCGCAGGCTGGGTTCACTCGTCTGGCCCCGCAGGAATTCAATCCAGCTTGAAGCATCCACCAGCTTCACTTGGCGTTCTCCCACTTGTGGTCTTCGCGCATCCGGCGCAAGTCCTCCTGCGACATGAAGCCGGGGCAGGAGCCATGCAGGCGTTCGGACAATTCCTCCAGGCGGCGGCGGCGATTGAATTCCTCAACCGCCGTGACGATGGCATCCCGCTTGGTCTTGGCCCCGGTGTGACGGATGGCTTCCTTCAAAGCCTTGTCGGGAATATCAATCGTCGTTTTCATGCTTCCAGTATCGGCTCGTGAAGGGTTCCTTCAAGTTTCGATTCGGAATCCCTTTCCCAGATCAGAACTGTCTCAGGAACCGCACATCATTCTCGTAAAACAGCCGGATGTCGTTAATGCCGTAGCGGAGCATGGCAATGCGCTCGATGCCGAAGCCGAAGGCCCAGCCGCTCCACACCTCGGGATCGTAGCCGACGTTCTCGAAGACTTGCGGATGCACCATGCCGCAGCCGGCGATCTCCAGCCAGTCCTTGCCGAGCTTCTTCACGAGCGAATTGGTGAAATCAATTTCCAAACTCGGCTCGGTGTAGCTGAAGTAGTGCGGGCGGAAACGCAGCTTCACGTCATCGCCGAGCACCTGCTTAAAGACGAATTCCACCGTGCCCTTGAGATCGCCGACGGTGACGTTCTTGTCCACGTAGAGTCCTTCGATCTGCTGGAAGGCCGGGTTGTGCGTGGCGTCCGCGTTGTCTCGGCGATAGACGCGGCCCGGCGCGATGATGCGGATGGGCGGCGGCTGCGACTGCATCACGCGAATCTGCACGGACGACGTGTGCGTGCGGAGGAGCGAGCGTGCTGCCGGATTGCAACCGGCAGGTGAGGCGTTCGGAATGTCGGGGTTGCAAACCCCGACCACGTTGTCCACGTAGAACGTGTCCTGCGTATCGCGCGCCGGATGATCGGCGGGCGTGTTCAACGAGTCGAAGCAATGATACTCGTCCTCGATCTCGGGACCGTCGGCGACGACGAAACCGATCTTGCGGAAGGCGCGCACGATGTCGTCGGTGACTTGCGTGAGCGGGTGCAGCTTGCCGAGCGCGCGGCGGCGTCCCGGCAGTGTAAAGTCCGTCGGCTCGGTCGGCAGCGCGGCCTTGAGTTCGAGTTCCTCGCGGCGTACAGCGAGCGCGGCTTCGAGTTCAACTTTGGCGGCGTTGATGAGTTTGCCCGCGACCGGCTTCTCCTCTTTCGAGAGCGTGCCGAGTTGTTTCATCAGCGCGGTGAACTTGCCATTCGGCCCGATCCACGCGCCCTTGGTTTGTTCCAGCGCGGGTAATTCAGCGGCGGCTTTCAGGTCCGCGAGCGCGGCCTGTTTCAGCGGTTCAATTTCGTCGAGCAATGGCATAAAAGAAAACGGGCGGCCATTTGAATGGTCGCCCGTCGAGATTGGAAGCGGAATTCGGTTACGCCTTGGCGAGGGTCGCGGCGGGCTTGTTCTTCAACGCGCCCCGGGCGATTTCCACGAGGGAGGCAAACGCCGGAGCGTCCTGCGCCGCGAGGTCGGCCAGAATTTTGCGGTCAATGCCGCAGTTCGCGGCCTTGAGACCTTCCATGAAGCGGCTGTAGGTCAGGCCGACTTCACGCACGGCGGCGTTGATGCGCGCCTGCCAAAGGTAGCGGAACGTGCGCTTGCGCACCTTGCGGTCGCGGTAGGCGTATTGACGGCCATGATCAATGGCGTCCGAGGCGTAGCGGTAGAGCTTCGAGCGCTTCAGGCGGAAGCCCTTGGCGGCCACAATCATTCTGTTGCGGCGTTTGCGGGAGGCGGCGGCGTTGGTTACTCGCATGGGATTTAGTTCAGTTGAAAGTTAAGGGCGGTTAGCGCGTGAAAGGGAGGTTTTGCTTGATGCGATACACGTCCGTTTTGTCGGTGACGACGGTGCCGCCGAGGCCGCGACGGCGCTTGGCGCTCTTGGATTGCAGCAAGTGGCGCTTGCCGGCGCGTGAGCGCATGACTTTGCCCGTGGCGGTGATTTTGAACCGCTTGGCCACGGACTTCTTCGTTTTAATTCCCTTCGGACGACGCATAAATGTTCAGCTTTCGATAATAAAGAGCGCGGAATGTAGAAACCGAGCATCCATCATGCAAGTGGTTATTTCGGTTCTTTGGGTTGTCTGGAGAATTCTGAACGACGCCACGGAAGCCGCGAGACGCACGAAATGTCGAAGATGGAAAATTTCCGCGCCTGCCTTGTCTTCCGCCGTTGGCACCTACTTTTCAGACGGAGAAGCCGGCGGGAACTCCTGCCGGCTCACCTCATGGTCCACGCCTGAGGCGGCAGGCGTCGTTTGGAAAGGAGTGACTAT
Source organism: Akkermansia sp. (assembly GCA_043758205.1). GTDB lineage: Bacteria > Verrucomicrobiota > Verrucomicrobiia > Limisphaerales > SIBH01 > JANNGC01. The sequence continues at coordinate 3,932 of JAYVNY010000043.1, read as the reverse complement.
TACTGCCAGCGCGCGCCGTGTGCCATCTCTCGCGTTGCCACCGACTCGGGGATTCGCTTCACTCGCGTCATGCACCACTTCCTTTCCGCCGTTGCGCCCGGTCTGGGCGTTTTTTTGATCGCATGCACATTGACCACTGCGACGGAGAGTCGCGCGGCGGTCGGCGCGTTTGAACGCAGCGCAGACATCGGCGGGCCGACGCGCGCCGGCAGCGCGCAGTTCGATGCGGCGCAGAAAAAGTATCGGGTCTCCGGCGGCGGTCAGAACATGTGGTTCACCAACGATGCGCTGCACTTCGTCTGGAAAAAAATTTCCGGCTCCGCGTCGCTCGCCGCGGACATCGCGTTCCCCGAAACCGGCGGAGACCCGCATCGCAAAGCCTGCCTCATCATCCGCCAGAGTCTCGACGCCGATTCCGCCTACGCCGACGCCGCGTTGCATGGCGACGGACTGACCTCACTGCAATACCGCGACGCGAGCGGCGCGATGACGCGGGAGATTCAATCCAGCGTGAAAGGTCCGCGCCGTCTGCGCATCGAGCGGCGCGGCGCGTATGTCTCAATGTCCGTGGCGGGCTCGGGCGAGGCCTTGGGACCGGCTGGCGGATCTTTCCGACTTGAGTTGAAAGAGCCGTTCTACATCGGCCTCGGCGTCTGCGCGCACAACGACAAAAATCTCGAAGCCGCCGTCTTCTCGAACGTGGAATTGACCGAAGGCACCGCGCTTCCGCCGCACGCCCCGCTCATCAGCACGCTGGAGACGATCACGATTTCCTCGAAGGACCGTCGCGTGGTCTGGTGGACGACGAATTTGATCGAGGCTCCGAACTGGTCGCGCGATGGCGGCGCACTTTACTTCAACAGTCGCGGGCGAATCCTCCGCGTCGCGCCGACGGGCGGCGAACCGCAACTGCTCGACACCGGCTTCGCCATTCGCTGCAACAACGACCACGGCATCTCGCCCGATGGCACGCAACTCGTCATCAGCGATCAGTCGCAGGGGCAGCGGCGCTCGCGGATTTACACGCTGCCGATTGGCGGGGGCACGCCGCAGCTCATCACCTCGAACGGCCCATCCTACTGGCACGGCTGGTCACCCGATGGCCGCACGCTCACCTACTGCGCCGAGCGCGCGGGCGAGTTCGACGTTTACACCATCGCCACCAACGGCGGCCCCGAGACGCGCCTGACCACGGCAGCGGGACTCGACGACGGCCCGGAGTATTCGCCGGATGGAAAGCTCATCTACTTCAACTCCGACCGCACGGGCCGGATGCAAGTCTGGCGCATGAACGCGGACGGTTCAGCGCAACAAGCCGTGACCACCGACGAGCGCAACAACTGGTTCCCGCATCCGTCGCCCGACGGTAAATCCATCGCCTACCTCGCCTACGAGCCGGACGTGAAAGGCCATCCCGAGAACAAGGACGTGGAATTACGCCTGCTCACGCTGGCGACCGGAAAGATCGAGACGCTCGCGAAACTCTTCGGCGGGCAAGGCACGATCAATGTGCCGTCCTGGTCGCCGGACAGCCGGCGCTTGGCTTTTGTGAGCTATCAGAAGTGATCGCATCGCCGAAGCGGCGCGCGGACATTCCTGAACGCAGGGAACTTCGCAAAGAGCAAGGCGCGGGAAAAATCTTGCACCTGAGTAGGTCGCGGCTTGCTGTGCATGGCGCAATGGATTCTCGAAGCGTGAACCTCGATTACTCGAGGTCGAAGCGATCCAGGTTCATCACCTTGTCCCACGCGGCGACGAAGTCATGGACGAACTGCTTCTCCGAATCCGCGCAGCCATAGACTTCGGCGAACGCGCGGAGCTGGGAGTTGGAACCGAATATCAGGTCCACGCGCGTGCCGGTCCACTTCACTGCCCCGGTCTTGCGGTCGCGGCCTTCAAACACGTCCGCGTCTTTCGAGACCGGCGTCCACTCCGTGCCCATGTCGAGCAGGTTTACGAAGAAGTCGTTGGTCAAAGCCTCGGAACGTTGGGTGAAGACGCCGTGCGCCGTGCCTCCCGCGTTGGTCCTCAACATGCGCAGACCCCCGACGAGCGCGGTCAATTCGGGCGCGGTCAACGTCAGCAACTGCGCCTTGTCGATCAGCAGTGCTTCGGCCGGGACGGTGTATTGGCCTTTGAGGTAATTACGGAAGCCGTCCGCGATGGGTTCGAGCACCGAGAAGGATTCCACATCGGTCTGCTCCTGCGAGGCGTCCATGCGTCCCGGCGTGAAGGGAACGGTGACGGTGTGGCCGGCGTTCTTCGCGGCCTGTTCGACGCCGGCACAGCCACCGAGCACGATGAGGTCAGCGAGCGAGACTTGCTTGCCGCCCGCGGCCGCTTTGTTGAACGCACTCTGGATGCCTTCCAACGCGGTGAGTACCTTGGAAAGCTGGGGCGGGTTGTTGATCTGCCAGAACTTTTGCGGGGCCAGACGAACACGGGAGCCGTTCGCGCCGCCGCGCTTGTCGGAACCACGAAAGGTGGAGGCCGACGCCCAGGCGGTCGAAACCAGTTCCGAGACGGACAGGCCGGAAGTGAGCACCTTGGCTTTGAGCGCGGCTATGTCCTGCGCGTCGATTAACTTGTGATTCAGGGCAGGAATGGGGTCCTGCCAGATAAGGATTTCTGAGGGAACTTCTGCGCCGAGATACCGCGCACGCGGACCCATGTCGCGGTGTGTGAGCTTGAACCACGCGCGGGCGAAAGCGTCGGCAAACTGAGCGGGATTCGCGAGAAAGCGCCGCGAGATTTTCTCGTAAGCGGGATCGAAGCGCAGGGCGAGGTCCGTGGTCAGCATGGACGGAGCGATCTTCTTCGACTGCTCGTGCGCGTGCGGCACGGTGCCGGCTCCGGCGTCGCCCTTTGGCTTCCATTGATGCGCGCCCGCCGGGCTTTTTGTCAGTTCCCATTCGTAGCCGAACAGGCTCTCGAAAAAGTTGTTGCTCCACTTCGTGGGCGTCGTCGTCCAGGTGACTTCGAGACCGCTGGTGATTGCGTCACCACCTTTGCCGGTGCCGAAGCTGTTCTTCCAGCCGAAGCCCTGGGCTTCCAGGCCGACCGCTTCCGGCTCAGGCCCGACGTTGGACGCCGGACCCGCGCCGTGTGTCTTGCCGAACGTGTGACCACCGGCGATGAGCGCCACCGTCTCCTCGTCGTTCATCGCCATCCGGGCGAAGGTCTCGCGAATGTCGCGCGCCGCCGCCACGGGATCGGGATTTCCGTTCGGGCCTTCCGGGTTCACGTAGATCAAACCCATCTGCACGGCGGCGAGCGGGTTCTCCAGGTTGCGGTCGCCGGTGTAGCGGTTGTCGCCGCCCAGCCACTTCTTCTCGGTGCCCCAATAGACGTCGTGATCCGGTTCCCAGGTGTCCGTGCGTCCACCGGCGAAACCGAACGTCTTGAAGCCCATCGTTTCGAGCGCAACATTGCCCGTGAGAATCATCAGGTCGGCCCAGGAAATTTTCCTGCCATACTTCTGTTTGATCGGCCAGAGAAGCCGACGCGCCTTGTCGAGGCTCACGTTGTCCGGCCAGCTATTGAGCGGGGCGAAGCGCTGCTGGCCGCGACCGCCGCCGCCGCGACCGTCACCAGTGCGGTAGGTGCCGGCGCTGTGCCACGCCATGCGAATGAACAACGGGCCGTAGTGGCCGAAGTCCGCCGGCCACCAGTCCTGCGAGTCGGTCATCAGCGCGGCGAGATCCTTCTTCAAGGCCGCGTAGTCGAGGCTTTTGAATGCCTTCGCGTAATCGAAGTCCCCGCCCATGGGATCGGATTTGGACGAATGCTGGTGCAGCAGTTCGACCTTGAGCTGGTTCGGCCACCAGTTCTGGTTGGTGGTGGGCAGGCTGGCACCGTGGTTGAAGGGGCATTTGGCTTCGGTTGACATAGCTGTGCTTTTGGTTCGTCGTTTGAACTTAACAATCGGCGTG
>JAYVNY010000042.1:0-17355 GCA_043758205.1 Akkermansia sp. | reverse complement strand
GAAATGCGCAGCCAGAGATCAGAAAGATTCCGGAACAAGTCTCTGCTCCACCCGCCAGTTTCGGAGTTCGGATTTAATTCGTCATTCGTCATTCGGATTTTCACTCCTCACTCTGGTCGGAGAGATTTTTCAAATACTGCTCCACCAGCGGTCCGTATTCCTGCGGATATTTTTCCGCCTGCGACTGCTGGATCGCCGCGCGGTCGCGCTTGGGCAGGCCGATGAAGGTGCCGTCACCCGCGACGCTGCGGCGCGCGCCATTCGCGCCGCCGGGGCCGCTCCAATTGCCGTCCTTGCCGGAGCCGCGCGGAGGCGGCGGGCCTTCGCCGGGACCCGGCTTCTCGCCGCCTTTCCCCTGGCTTTGGCCGGGACTCTGGCCTTGACCCGGTTGTTGACCCTGGCCCGGTTGCTGGCCTTCGCCCTGCGCCATCTGCGGACTGAGACCGGCCTGCGCGAGGGCGAGCGCGGCTTGCGCTTGCGCAAGAGCTTGCGCGGCCTGGCTGGCATTGGACTGCGCCGCCGGGCTCTGCTGCGCGCCCGCCTGCGCGGCGGCTTGCGTCAGCGCGGACTGCGCCTGTTGCACGGCCTGTTGCGCAGCGGCGGGAAGCTGCCCGGCCTCGCCCGCCGCGATAGGCGTCACGTTGTTCAGGGCCTGTTCCAACTGCTGCGCAGCCCTCTGCATTCCTTGATCCGTCACGGCTTTTTGCGCGGCCAATAATTGCTGGGCGAGTTCCTGCACGTCCTTCTGCTGCTCACCGAGTTTCGGGAGCGACGGCGTTTCACCCGGCGGCTTGGGCGCGTCGGGCGTCGCGCCCTCGATGGCTTGCTGCGCCTTCTGCATTGCGCCCACGGCGGCTTCGAGATGGTTGTCCGCCAAATCTTTCGCGGCTTGCGTGGCGGCCTGTTGCGCGGCGGAAGTTTGTTTCGACGGCGCGCTTTTCGCGTGTTCGCCGAGTGCGTTCGCTATGGCCGCCTGCTGCTTCTGCAAATTATCCAGCAATCCGGCCGGCGCGTTCGCCATCTCGCCCATGGCGTCGTTCACATTCGCCTGCGCCTTCTCCAACGCCGCCGCCGCGTCCGCCAAACTTTTTTCCATGTCCGTCTGCTGGCCGAGTTCCGCGCGCAACTCGTTCATCTTCGCCTCGATCTCTTTCTTCGCCGCGAACAGATCATTCAACGCCAGGGTCTGCGCGGGCTGCGCGTCCTTCGACTGGTTCTGCTCCAGCTTCAACTTCGCCCCGGCCATCTGCCCTTGCGCAGAAGATAGATGCCGCGCCGCCTGCGGCACCGGCTCGCGCGCCTCGGCCTGGGCCTCGGCGGTTTTCTCGCTCGTCGCCTGCTGCTTCTTCGCGATCTCACTGGCCGGTTTTGTCTCCGGCTTCACCGCGTTCTTCGCGGTGTCGAGTCGCACGCCTTGCTCGTCCTTGATGATCGCCTCGACCTTCTCCAAAAGTTTTTCCAGTGCGGCCAGTTGCTTCTCGTTCTGCTCCAGCTTGGAAATTTTCTCGCCGAGTTCCTGCTCCGCTTTCTTCAACGCCTCCACCGCCGCCTGCTGCGCTTCCGGCGCATTCTTGCTGCGGGCCAGTTCCTTCTGTGCCTTCTCCATCTGGTTCGCCGCCTCGTTCAAAGAGGCGGCGGCTTCGGGCGCGTCGTTCGCCGCCTTCTGCTGCACCTCTTGGGTCGCGTCGCGAATCTCACCTTGCGCCGGAGCTTTCTCTTTCAACGCCTCCTTCTTCTCCAACGCTGCGGTCTCCGTCTTGAGCACCTCCTCTTTCTTGATCAACTCCCCGACCTCCTTCTGCAGCTCGCGCAAATTCGCCAGCACGCTCTCCGGCTGCTGCTCCGCCGCCTCCGCCTTCGCGAGCTGTTCCAGCAACGCCCGCCGCGCCAGATCGAGGCTCGCGCCCGCGTCCAACTGCTTCACCGGCGTCTCCCGCACTTTCCATTTCGCGTCCTCGCCCCGGTTCAGCAACGCCCGCGCCTCCTGCATCCGGTCAATGGCCGCGCGGAAATAACCCGCCGCCGTCGGGGCGACGTCATTGATGTCGCGCCGGATCAAATCGGTGTTGTCCACCACCTCGAACTGCTTGTCCTCCGCGTCGCGCGCGTCGTCCTTGCGGTCCATCTTGCGCGTCAGCTCCGTGACCGCCTGCTGCTGGAGGATGGCGTTCTCCGTCTCTTGAATCGCCGCGCGCAGCAGGTCTGCCAAATCCTTCGAGAGCAACATCGTGCGCGCCACATCGCGCATCTGGTCGCGCGCCTTCTTCTCGTTGCCCGTCGCACTGAGCAGTTTGCCGTTCCTCAAATCGTCCGCCGCGCCATCCAGCGCACTGAACAGTCCGCCCGACTTCACCTGATCCAACGCCGCCCGCGGACGTTCGCCCGTGGTCGTGCCATCGCTCTCGCGCGCGACCTTTTCCAATTTGTTCAAGAGCAGCGCCACTTCATCCTTGATGGCGATTTGATCAATCTCCTGCTGGCTCAGGTAACGCTTCTCGTCCTCGCCGAAATTCTGGAGCGGCTTCTGGTCCGTCTGCCGCGCCAGCCACACGCCCACGCGCATGTTGACCGACTGCCGCGCCGCCAGCCCGCGGAGCATGATGGACATTTCGTAGAGCGCCTGCTGCCGCTGATATTCGAGCAGCAGTTGCTTGAGCTGCGTGGTGATCATCTTCTGCCCCGAGTACGCCTCGATGACATCCTTCTTCGAGGCGTTGTCGTCGCCGGATTTCTGCGCGTCCTGCAAGAGGGTCACAACCTGCGCCATTTCCTTCTCGCTCAGACGATTCAACACGTTGCGGATGGCGCGCAACACTTTCACGTCCTCGCCCGCAATGCCATTGCGCTCGAACTCGCCAATGATGCCCGACAACTGATCGCCCACGCGCGCCGTGGTCTTCTGAATCTGCTGCTGCTTGAGCGTGCTCTGGAGCAATCGATCTTGGCGCGGCGACTGGGCGAGCAGGGGCAGGGAAAACACCACCGCCAAGGCCAGCGCGACGGCGCGAGAGAAATGCTTCGGCAGTGTCATGGTTTGGCCGCAGGGCGGCGCGGATCAGACTGCGTGACGAAAGGCGGTTATTCAAACGGAAAGACCGGCCAACCGGCCTTGGGTGCCTCCCAACACCGTTCTTGAAAACACGGAGGCAGGTAGGGCGTCGTCGCTCCGCGCGCGCCGGGGTGAGGTGTGAGCCAGTGTCAGCGCGTTCAGCCGCTTCCAGCCCGGCGCGCGCGGAGCGACGACGCCCTACCAAGATCAGTGTTCGGATGCGCCCGCCGGGCCGTGACCATCCGACTTTGGACTTTGGACTTTGGACTTTGGACTCTAGCGTCCGCGCGTGGTCGCCCGTGTCACGCTCGAGATCGCGCTCCGCAAGGAGTTCGATTACGCCATCCCGCCCGAACTGGCGGCGCGCATTGACGTGGGCACGCGGGTGAAAGTTCCCTTCGGCCCGCGCCAGGTGAACGGCGTCGTGACGGAGGTGCTCGAAGAAAGCACGCACACGAACCTCCGTGAGATTGTCAAAATCATCGGCACGCCCAGCATGGTCACGCCGCAGGTGCTGAAGCTGGCGCGCTGGATCGCGGACTACTATTGCTGCGCGCCGGAGATCGCCCTCAAGAGCGTGCTGCCCGAGGCCGTGCGCAAGGAGGACGCGCGGTTCAAGCAGCAGCTCTTCGTGCGCTTGAGCACGGGGAAGGGCGAAGCGCAGAAGCTGACCAAACGCCAGCAGGAAATTCTGAACGTCATGGAGGAGTGGCGGGAGTTGCCGCTGCAAAGGTTGCTCACCCTCACCGGCGCGACGCCCGTCACCATCCGCAAGCTGGAGGACAAGGGGCTGATCACCATCACGTCGGAAATTGATGAACGCGATCCGTATGCGAAGGAGGAAATTCTCCCGACGCTGCCGCTGGTGCTGAACGCGGAGCAGGCGACGGCGCTCGAACGCGTGAAACTGGCGATGGCGCAAAAAAGTGCCCCCGGCGTCCCGCCGGGTCACGACTCACTCACGACGAGCAGCACCTCGATTGGTAACACGCCGCCCCGGCGGGACACCGGGGGCACGGCACTGTCGCCCTTCTTCAACAAAGAGGCCGAGGTGGGCAAATACTCCGGTTGGCTGCCCCATTGGCGACAGGCGGGAAAACTCTACTTCGTCACCTTCCGCCTCCACGACTCGGCGGCGCAGGCTGATCTCGACAAATGGCAGGACGAGAAGCACATCTGGGAATCCTTCCACCCGAAACCGTGGAGTGAAAAGGACTGGGCGGAATACCACGAGCGTTTCAGCGACCGCATCGAACAACTGCTCGACGCAGGCCACGGCTCCTGCGTTCTCGCCAAGCCGCGCGTCAGTGAAATCGTCGAGCGCGGGTTGCGCTTCTTCGATGGCGAGCGTTACCAACTCGGCGATTACGTCATCATGCCGAACCATGTGCATGTGCTGGTGCGGCCCGACGAACGGCACACCTTGTCCGAGATTCTGCACTCTTGGAAATCATTCACGGCCAAAGAGATTAACGAAGTCATCAAGGGTGAAGGCCCACTCTGGCGGTCGGAGTATTTTGATCATCTGGTGCGCAGCCAGGCGAAGCTCGACAAATTTCGCGCCTACATCCGGGACAACCCGGCCAAGTCGCATCTCACCGCCGGCTATCGCGTGGGTGCCGGCAGCTTTGAGCCGCCCCGTGCCCCCGGCGTCCCGCCGGGTCGCGACTCACTGACGACGAGCGATCACTCGACTCGTCAAGCGTCCACCCGGCGGGACGCCGGGGGCACGGGCACGTTGCTCCTCCACGGTGTCACTGGCTCGGGCAAGACCGAGATTTATCTCCAAGCCATCGCGCATTCACTGGAGCAGGGCAAAGGCGCCATCGTGCTGGTGCCGGAAATTTCGCTCACGCCGCAGACGGTCGAGCGGTTCAAGGCGCGGTTCAGTTCCGGGCCCTTGCGCACGCTGGTCGCGGTGTTGCATTCGCATCTCTCGGCGGGCGAACGGCATGATGAGTGGCACAAGATTCGGCAGGGGCGTGCGCGCATCGTCATCGGGGCGCGCTCGGCGATCTTCGCGCCGGTGCATCCGCTCGGACTCATCATCGTGGATGAAGAGCACGAGCATTCTTACAAGCAGGAGGAATCGCCGCGCTACCACGCGCGCGACGTGGCCGTGGTGCGCGGGCAGATGGAAGGCGCGGTCGTGGTCCTCGGCAGCGCCACGCCTTCGATGGAAAGTTTTCACAACGCCAAGCGCGGCAAGTACGAATTGCTTGAACTGACCTTGCGCGTGGACAACCAGAAGATGCCCGTGGTGCGCGTCGTGGACATGCGCGCCGAGAACCGCAAACAGAAGGGCCTCCCGATCTTTTCCACGCAACTCAAGGAAGCCATCACGCAGCGGCTGGAGCGCAAGGAGCAGACGATCCTCTTCCTCAATCGCCGCGGCTACTCCACTTCGCTGCAATGTCCCGATTGCGGCTATGTCGCCGAGTGTCCGAACTGTTCTGTCTCGCTCACCTTCCATCGGCGCGCGGCGATTTTGCTCTGCCACATCTGCGGACATTCGGCGAAAGCACCCGTGGCCTGTCCCGAGCCGAAGTGCGGCAAGTCTGGCATCCGCTACTCCGGCCTCGGCACGGAGAAGGTCGAGGACACGCTGGCGAAGTTGTTTCCCCACGCCCGCATCACGCGCATGGACTCCGACACGCTGAAGAAGAAGGATGATTTCCGCCGCATCCTCGGCGACTTCCGCGTCGGTAAGATCGACATCCTCGTCGGCACGCAGATGATTGCGAAGGGCCTGCACTTTCCGAACGTGACGCTCGTCGGGATCATCTACGCCGACCTCAGTTTGCACATCCCGGACTTCCGCGCGGGCGAGCGGACATTCCAGTTGATCACGCAAGTCGCCGGGCGCGCGGGGCGCGGCGATGTCGAGGGCGAGGTCTTCGTGCAGGCGTTCACGCCGTTTCATCCAGCGATTCAATACGCGCGCCGCCATGACTTCGTCGGCTTCTACGATCAGGAGATCGAATTCCGCGAACAGTTGAAATATCCGCCGCTCGCGCGCATCGCGCTGCTCACGCTCAAGGGAAGGAACGAGGAAAAGGTGAAGTTGTCCGCCGCGCATGTGCGGGCCGAACTGGAGAAGATGCTCCAGCAGAGTGCCCCCGGCGTCCCGCCGGGCCACGACTCGCTGACGACAAGGAGCGCCTCGATTGGCAATGCCCCGACCCGGCAGGATGCCGGTGGCACTGTGATCGCCGGTCCCGCGCCTGCGCCGCTCGCGCGTGCGGAAACGTTCTACCGCTACCAGCTCATGCTGCGCACGCGCGGCATGTCGAAACTCAGCCGCGCCATCGCCCAGTTGCAGACCACGCTCGCGCTGCCGGACGACGTGCAGATGGCGGTGGACATTGATCCGGTGGATTTGTCGTAGCGCGCGATGCGGTCTGCGCCGCGCCCGCGTGGATTACAAATCCGGGTTCCTCGGAAACTTCGCGTAGGGCAGGCGTGCGCCGCGATACTCCTGATGGTCGGCACGGATGTTTCCGGGCGGCAGAAAACCCACGGTGCCGGCGGCGGCGATGATGTCGTCCTGATCAATGCCGTCGCCGCTCACGCCAATCGCGCCCACCAGCACGCCGTCTTTGTAGAGCGGAAAGCCGCCGGGGAAAATGGTGATGCCGTTCGGGACGTTCGGGTTCGGCGCGCTCAAGGCATTGGTCAGCACGACGCCGTTGAGGATGTTCGTCAACGGGACGCCCGCCGGAAATTCCTTCGGCAGCAGCGAGTAATATTCCTGCAATCCATACAACGGTCCGGGCGGCGTGTGGGCGATGCCGGGCGGAAAAAATTGCTGGGCCAGAAACCCCACGGTGCGCGACGAGAACGCGCGCGTGTCATCGGAGAAGAACACCGCCGTGCGTGCCTTCTGAATTGCCACGTCCCAACTGAAGATCGTCGCGCCCGGCGTGCGGATGGTGCCGAGAATTTGCGGCGCAGTGTTCGTCTGGTCCGGGTTGTTGACGACCGTGATGAAGGTCTGCGCCGCCTGCCCGCGCGGCAGCCGGATGCCGGCGCGCGTGATGCGCGCCCGTGCCGACGCCTGCGAAAGAATCTGCGCGACCTCGTTCGAGGTCAGCCGCGCCGCGCCGCGAATGAAACCAGGCAGCGGATCGGCGATGACCGAGGCGCGCACTTCGCAAAGCTGTCCGCCGAAAAGATTCGTGGGATAGGCCACGAGCGGCGAGGCGGTGACGGGAAATCCCGGCACGGCGCTGCCGATGGTTCCGAGCGGCTTCGGCGTGCCGCGTTTGGTTTTGCTTTTCACGTAGGGGACGCGGATGCCATCAATCAAAACGCGCGAGCCAAAAATTTTCGATGAGGGACGAAATCCGCTTTGCCCCGCCAGCGCCACGTCCTCGTCCGCATCGCGCGCGGATTTTTCCTGGATGTCCGCGAGGGCGGGGAGCGGACTGCGCGCCGGGGCGCGGGTGCTGCCGGCCACGCCCACGCCGCCGATCAATTTCCCATCCCGAAACAGCGGCACGGCGCCGGGCGAGCCGGCCAGTCCGCTGATCGCGGCCGGGCCGGGCAGGGGATCGCCATTGGTGCCGCTCTCGGTGGAGAGCGGGTTGCGCCCCGAGTTGGGATTCTTGAACCGGTTCACGTCGGTGAAGGAGAGGTTGGAAAAATTCACGCCCACGAGCGGACCGGTGCCGCGGTTGCGAATGCGAGGCGGGAAATTCTGCTGCACGATGAAGCCTGCGGTGCGCGACGTGAAGGCGTGTTGATCACTGCTGAGAAAGGACGCGGTGCCGGCCTTGGTGGCCGCGTCGAGGATGTTCAACTGCGCGCCGAGGCTGGTGCTGTCGCCGTCCATCGTCCACACGGCGAGGATGTAGCCCTCGCGATCCGCCACGGCGATGACGGCGTTGGTCATGATTTGCTCGGCGCGTGCGATGGCCTGGGTGAGCACGCGCGTGACTTCGCTGGCGGTCATGAGCGTGTTGGAGGGCGCGAGCGGCGCGGCGGCGAAAAGTCCCGGCCCGAGGAAAACGCCGAGCGCGAACAGAAGTTGGGTCACACCGCGAGTCACGCGGCGCATTGTGTGCGTGCGGCGCGCGGCGGCAAGGCTGGAATCGCGAACCGCAGGTTTGCATTCCCGTTTCGTGCGTTTCAGTCTGGCCGCGTGTCCAACTCAACTCGTCGGATGAATTCCGCTCACGCGCCCGTGCCGCTCCGATCCCGCCGGGAATTTCTCGCGCTCGGCGCGCTGGCGCTCGGCGGTTGCGTCTCGCCGGAGCCGGTCGGTCACGCGCCGGGCGATTACGCCGCCGCCGAGCGGATCATAGACATTCACCAGCACACGAATTACGCCGGGCGCACTGATGCGGAACTCATCGCGCACCAGCGCGCGCTGGGCGTCACGCACACCGTGCTGCTGCCGGCGGGCCGCTACTTCGGGCTGGAGGCCGGCTGCGGCGGCAATGACACCGTCGAGCCGCTCGCGCGGAGATTTCCGCGCCAGTTCAGCTTCTTCGCGAATGAAGTGCCGTATCTCGACGGCGCAGAGGTGGAGATTAAAAAATATTTGCGGCGCGGCGCGGTGGGCATTGGCGAGCAGAAGTTCCAAGTGGATTGCGACTCGGCGCACTTGCAGCGCGTGGCGGAACTGGCGGCGGAATTCAACGTGCCGGTGCTGATGCACTTCCAGCACGGCCGTTACAACACCGGCATTGAGGGCTTTCACAAGGTGCTGGAAAAATATCCGCGCGTGAACTTCATCGGCCACGCGCAGACGTGGTGGGCGAACATTGATGCGGCGCACGCGCAGCCGCTGCTTTACCCGAAGACGCCCGTCACGCCGGGCGGTCTCACCGACCGTCTGTTGCGCGACTACCCGAACATGTTTGGGGATACCTCCGCCGGCTCCGGCCTGAACGCCTTCACGCGCGACGAGGCGCACATGCGCGACTTCCTCGCGCGTCATCAGGACAAGCTGCTGTTTGGCAGCGACTGCGACGACAAGTTCGGCGCGGGCGCGAAATGCCAGGGCGCGCAAATCCTCGCCGCCATCCGTCGTCTCGCGCCGAGCAAGGCCATTGAGCGGAAAATCCTGCACGCCAACGCGCGGCGGTTGTTGCGGTTGAAGGGGTGATTGCTGTTGGAGCCTGTGGAGGCCGGCATCCTGCCGGCCGCACCTTCTCAGCCCGAACGCCGAAGTGGCGGCGGCGCCGCCGCCGGGGTAAGCACAGGCAACCTGCCTGTGCCGCGCGGCTACCAGCCGGGCGGAACGGAGGAGGATGTGGAAAAGTTTCGGGCGTTCAGTTCCAAACTAAGCTCCTCCCATTCCACCCGGCTGGTAGCCGGGCGGGACGGGCTGGTAGCCCGTTCCACCCGTTCCGATTTCGGAATTCGGGCTCAGACCAACTCTTACGCCCCCCGGAAAAAAACCAAGCCGTCCCGAAGCGTGGGACGGCTTGATGGCGTGGTCGAACCAGCTCAGGGCTGGCTCGAAAGGGTGATGCGGAATTTGCCGTCGGTAATGTTAAAATCCGGCCCGCTGCACGAGAAGGTGCCATAGACTTCCGTGGCCGTGGTGCTGATGAAGATGGAGCCGTTGGTCGCGCCCGAGTTGGTTTCCGTTTCGTGGGGAAACCAGCCACTGCGATTGGTGAAAACGACCCCGGTCGGGATGGCGTAGCGGAAGGTGCCCGGCTGCGCGTTCGGTACGGAGAAGAGGATGCCGCGCGAGACTGAGTTCGAGGCGGTGTAGAAGACCGCTTGCAAGGTCACGCTGAGATTGGTCTCGCTGGCCGTGGCCTGAAACACGTTGAAGCTGGAAGCGCCGGCACTGGTCTTGACCTTGAACGGACCATTGATGCGCGCGGACACGGAGTTGCTCGTCAGCTCTTGGGGAAAGGGAACGAGGGCGGCCTGGCTGGCTTGGAACAGGAGGTCGTCCAGCTTGCGCTTCGTCGCGTCATACAGGCCGGCGAACTTGGCGAGGGTGGGGGCTGCGGACAGCTTCGCGGCACTGGGGGCGAACTTCAGGAACTGCGCGCGTACCGCCGTCGCCGCAGGCGACTCGGGCAGTTCCACCAACAGGTTCTCCACGAAGCGGTGCTCGGACTCAAAGCCCGTCAGCAGGCTGGTCTCGATGCCGGCCAGCGCGGGAAGGTAGGCGGGCTGACGGCCGAGGATGCGGTGCATGGAACGGAGTGTCTTGCCATCGGACACCGTGACTTTTGCGAGGGTGTTGGTGCCGCGGCGCAAGGCCTTGAGCAGGGCGCGCTCGGCCTTCGTGGGTGTGGGCAGGGCGATCAAAACGGCGAGGTCATTGGTCACTTGCGCGCGGAGGGCGTCGAAGGGCACGGCCGTGTAGGCGTGGGCGGAAAGCGTTCCCCAAGTCAGCAGCGAGAAACAGAACAGCACGACGCTCGCGCGCCGCACACCGCCCAGGCTGTTCAACACCTTTTTCATACGCTCGACACTAGAAGCCATGCCCCGAAAGAGGACAAGTGGTGGAACCCACACTAGCACCCTCCGTAAATGTCCGGTCATCGGAAACGTTTTCATTAAATTGGGGACATCTGGCCGAGGTGGACGCGCTTCTGAAGGCACGCTCACGCCGCCGGAACACGGAGCAGGTGTGGCGACGCTAGCGAACCCGCTCACGAAAGCGAGATGGAAATCCGGCGAGGCTGGCGCGCCCTCGGGTCGCGCGCACGGAGGTTGGGCGCAGTGACGGAATTAATCTTCGGCGTGGGGCTACTGGCCGGGGTTTTCGCCGCGTCGGCGCGTGTTGCCCGCGCCGTCGGGAGCGCCCGGTGCTCCGGGGGTGCCGCGATCGGCACCGCGCCGCAGGGTGCGGTCGGCACCACCGCCCGCTTCAGGTCCGCCCAAACCACCGGGGCCACCGCCCACATTGCCACGCCCGCCGCCCGGAGGCGCCGTGAAGGGGCCGCTCGCCGGACTGATGATGGCGAGACCAAGCCGCACGTTGCCTTCCAGCACCTCGCGTTGTTCGGGCTTGAGCGTGGGCGAGACGGTGGCAAAGGAGTGGCCGTTGAGCGCGAGAATTTCCGCCTGAATTTTTCCGATGGCGTCGGCCTTTTCGCGCACAACTTTCTCGACGTATTTTTCGGCGACGACCGCTTGGACAAATTCCTTCTGCGCCTCGGCGAGCTTCTCGTTCAGTTTGCGAAGCTCATCGGGGTGAACCTGCCGGGCTTGCTGCAACAGCTCGCGTTGCTTCTCATCGAAGCTCAGGCCACCGCCGAAATTGCCGGGGTTGCCGCCGCGCTGAACAGTGTTGTTCCCACCGCCACCGACTCGCTGAGCGCGTCCGGCGCCCTGAGCGGGCGCGGCGGGCTGCGCCGGCTGCGCGCCAGCGGTGAGGACGGCCAGCGTCATGCTGAGCAAGCCGCACACGACGGACGTCGCGCGGCGGAGAGGGGAAATTTTTTTTGTGTTCATAATGGTCTTTGTTCCTCTGCCAGACCGCGTGGCGTGATGCGCGGTTACAACTGTAACCTCGCGCCGTCCCGTCTGCTCTGGTGTCCCTTGCATGAAAGGCGACATCGATCTGCGTGACATTCAGTGGAGCAAACTCGGCCTCTCTCGCCGAAGCTGGATGCTGCTAATCTCCGGGGTCGTGCTGCTGGCCGCGCTGGCGGTGGGCTGGCGTTACCTCACGCACCCGCCGCGCCCGTGGCTGGTGCGCTGGAAGCTGGACCGCTATTTGAAGAATGAATCGCACGCGTCTAACTTCCGCGCGGACTTTCCCTTTCCCTCGCGGGCCGAGATGGAGAAACCAAAGGATCAATCCAGCGGGCCGAAAGTTCCCACCGGTGCGCGCACGGGAAAAACCTTTGAAGTGTTGCGCGAAGAATATCTCGCCCAGAAGACCGCCGCCGTGACCGTGGAACGCGTCGTGGTGCGCGCGGAACGCGAGTTGAAGGAGGGGACGGAACAGCTCGACGCGCTCACCACACAGCTCGCGGCCGGCGGCACGGAAAGGAGCGTTCTGGAGTCGAACGTCACCACGCTGCGGGAAAAGATGACCGCGTTGCGCCAGGCTCCTTCACGCCGCGCCGAATGGCGGGAGAAGGAGCAAGCCCTTGCGCCCATCGAGGAAGACTTGTGGGAGTTCCAGAAGAAATTTTCCGGCCAGGCTGCCGTGGCGGGTGCCTCCAACCCGGCGGCGCTGGCGAAGGCGCGGGAGCAGTTCACCGATGACGCTGAACGCCAGTTGCGCAACGCCACGAGCTACGATGCGATGTACAAAACCATCGGGCAGGAATTGTTTGTCGCGCAGGGTTTACTCGACAGCGGGAATCCCGAGCATCGCCGGCAGGGCGTGACGGCAGCCCTCGGCGCGGCCCGGCACGCGGCGGAATACGCGGTGAACGGCGGCGTGGCCGCCCGCATCGTCGAGGGCTACGTGTTGCCGCACCTGGATCTTGCCAATGACGCCAACCGGCGCTCGCCCTTCCATGAAGAAAACCTGCTGGGTCAGTGCGCGGGCATTTTCCAGCGCAACTTCGAGTATCAAAACGTGGTGCGGGCCTACGAAATTTTTCTGGCCGGCGCGAAAACTCCGGCCCGCGCGGACTGGGCGCGCGAACGCATCGGCAATGCGTACGAAAACGCGGGTGACTTGAAAAGCGCGTTGCAAGCGTATCGCGAGATTCGGAACACGAATGATTTTCGCAACCTGTTCCAGCGGCAGATTCCGAGGATCGAGCGGCAGTTGAAAGGGTGAGTTGGCGTCACTGCCGGGCCGCGCAAATGGTGCGGCGAATTTCGTTCGTGGCCGTCGTCACCCTTGCCGTGTTCATCCGGTTCGCTACGCTGCGCCCGTGCCGAAACAGACTTGGATCATTGCCAGCGCCCTCTCCCTGATGGTGTTGATCGGGGTGATCTTTCTTTCCATCCGCAACCAGAGCTTGAAGAACGCGCGGCTCGAACGCGAACTCACCGAAGCCCGCGCCGCGTTGGAAAAACAATCCGGCGAACTCGGCTCCTTGAGCAACAAGCTCGACGACGCCGAAAGCGCGATGGCGAAACTCTCCGAGGAAAACAAAACCGTCACGCAAACGCAGGCCAGCCTCGAAGACGAAATGCGCAAGGCGCTTGAATCGAAGGAAGTCACCATCTCTGAACTGCGCGGCAAGCTGACCGTGAACATTCTCGACCGCATCCTCTTCGACTCGGGCGAGGCGGAGTTGAAGCTGGAGGGCCAGCGCATTCTGGAAAAAATCGCCGGCGTGCTCGCGTTGCACACCAACCGCCAGGTCCACATCATCGGCCACACGGATGACGTTCCGATTCACCGGAGGTTCGCCAGCAACTGGGAACTCTCCACCGCCCGCGCCACGGCGGCGGTGCGCTTCCTCCAGGAGCGGGCGGGTGTCGATCCTCGTCGCCTTGGTGCGCTGGGCTACGGCCAGTTTCATCCCATCGCGCCAAACACCACCGCCGAGGGCCGGGCGAAGAATCGGCGTATTGAGGTGGTGATTCTGCCCGTCGAACTGGCCACCCCGCAGGAAGACCAAAAACCCTGATTGGCCCTCGGAGAAGGCGCCGGGCACATCGTGGTGAGCCGAGGAGACGCGGATGACAGCAACAATTTCCTCGCCCGTCCTCATGCCGCGGCGCATGTTTCCGCCATGCTTACTCCGCGCCCGTTCCATCGTTTCATACCCATCTTGATTCTGGCGCTGCCGCTCGTCGGCCTGGCGGCCAATGCGCCGCTGACGGGTCAAACGCCCATCGAGATTCCAGATTCACGCGGGGGCTTTGATTACCTCCAGGTGGACCATGACCGCCGCCGCCTCCTGCTCGACCACACCGGCAACGGGACGCTGGACGTGATTGATTTGAAAACGGAGAAGCTCTTGAAACAGATCAAGACCGGCGCGGCGATGGGCGTGGCCGTGGACGCGGCGAGAAACCGTTACTACGTCAGCGTCAGCAAGGAGAAAAAATTCGTCATCATTGACCGCGACAAGTTGGAAGTCATCGGCGAGTTCCCGCTGCCCGGCCCGGGTGACGCCATCACCATGGGGCCGAAAGGTGTGCAGCGCGTCTTTGTCGGTCACGACGATGCCAAGGAGCTCTGGGTCATCGATCCCGTGGCCAAGGCCATCGTCTCCACGCTGGCGATTGCGGAAGGGCCTGAGTATCTCGTGGCCGAGGACGACACCAGCCGCATCTACATGAACATCAAATCAGACGACACGGTGATGGTGATCAGCGCGTCTGATAACAACAGCACGATTGGCGGAACCTGGCCGACCGCGCCCGCGAAGAAGCCGCACGGTCTCGCACTGGATTTGCGCGGCGAGCGCCGGCTCTTTGTCGCCGGCATCAACGGCAAGCTGGCTATCCTCCGCGCCAGCGACGGCAAGCTGCTCGGCTCCGCCGACACCGTGAACGGCGTGGATCAAATCGCCTTCGACGCGGCCAAAGATCGCCTCTACTGCCCGAGCGGCAATGGCAAGATGACCGTGCTCGACACGAGCAAGAACTCTGTCCAGCCCATCGGCGATGTGACCACCGCGCGCGGCGCCAAGACCGTGACCCTCGATCCGCAGACGCACGCGGTCTGGGTCGCCTACACCGAGGGCGGGAAATGTTTCGCACGCAAGTTCACGCCGACGCCTTGAGGCCGGGCGGCTTCACTGCTTCAACAAGCGTTTCAAATACTGCCCCGTGTGGCTCTCCGCGCAGGCGGCGACTTGTTCCGGCGTTCCCTGCGCCACGATGCGTCCGCCGCCCTCGCCGCCTTCGGGGCCGAGGTCAATCACCCAGTCGGCTACTTTGATCACGTCGAGGTTGTGTTCGATCACGATGAGCGTGTTGCCGGGGGCGCGCAGTTTGAAAATCACTTCGAGCAGTTTGTCCACGTCGGCGAAGTGCAGGCCGGTCGTCGGCTCGTCGAGGATGTAGAGCGTGTGGCCGGTTTGTTTGCGGCTCAACTCGGCGGCGAGTTTCAGGCGCTGGGCTTCACCGCCGGAGAGCGTCGTGGCGCTTTGGCCGAGGCCGAGATAGCCGAGGCCGACTTCGGCGAGCGTTAGGCATTGCTCGTAAATCTGCGGCACGGCGCGGAAGAAATTCACCGCCTCATCCACGCTCATGTTCAGCACGTCGGAGATGTTCATGCCCTTGTAGGCGATCTCCAGCGTCTCGCGGTTGTAGCGTTTGCCAGCGCAGGCCTCGCACGTCACATAGACGGGCGGCAGGAAGTGCATCTCGATTTTGATCAGGCCGTCGCCCTGGCATTTCTCGCAGCGTCCGCCCTTCACGTTGAAGCTGAACCGGCCCGTGGTGTAGCCGCGAATGCGCGCCGTGGGCAGCTTCGAGAACAGGTCGCGGATGTGATTGAACATCCCCGTGTAAGTCGCCGGGTTGCTGCGCGGCGTGCGGCCAATCGGCGTTTGATCAATGACGATGACCTTGTCGAGCAAGTCCTTGCCTTCGATGGCACGGTGCTTGCCGGGCGTCTCCTTCGAGCCGTGCATGTGGCGGAACAGCGCGCGCTGGAGAATATCAACGATGAGCGTGCTCTTGCCGCTGCCGCTCACGCCGGTCACGCAGGTCAACGTGCCGAGCGGGATGCGCGCGTCCACGTTCTTGAGATTGTTCTCGCTCGCGCCAAGCACTTCGATCCAGCCGCGCTCCTTGCTCGGCTTCACGCGCTGCTTCGGCACGGCGATGCTCAACTCGCCGTTCAAATACTTGGCCGTGATGGAGCGCGGTGCTTGCAGCAACTGCTCCAACGTCCCCGCACCGACAATCTCCCCACCACGCACGCCCGCACCGGGGCCGAGATCGAGGATGTAATCCGCGCGGCGAATCGTGTCCTCGTCGTGCTCGACCACGATGACGGTGTTGCCCAGTTCGCGCAGTCCTTCGAGCGTGACGAGCAACCGCTCATTGTCGCGCTGGTGCAAGCCAATGCTCGGCTCGTCGAGGATGTAGAGCACGCCGACCAGACCCGCACCAATCTGCGTCGCCAGCCGGATGCGCTGCGCCTCGCCGCCGCTGAGCGTGCCGCTTTCGCGATTCAACGTGAGGTAACCGAGACCGACGTTCTTCAAGAAGCCCAGCCGCGCGCGTATCTCCTTGATGACCTCGTCGGCGATCTTGTGCTGGAACGGCGTGAGCGAGGAACTGAGCTGCGCGAAGAACTGATCGGCGCGCTCCACGGACATCTCACACACGTCCATGATGGAGAAGCCCGGGACCGCGCGTGCCCCCGGCGTCCCGCCGGGTCGGGACTTCCCATTTTCCGTCGTCGCTTGATTCGTCGAGCAGGTTTCGGGTTTTCCAGCGACACTTCCCGGCGGGACGCCGGGGGCACTCTGCAGCGTCACCGCGAGGATCTCCGCCTTCAGCCGCCTTCCACCACACGCATCGCACGGCTGCGGGTTCATGAAACCCTTGAGCCGGTTGCGCGTGAACTCGCTTTCGCTCTCGGCGTAGAGGCGTTCGAGATTCGGAATCACGCCCTCGAAGGCGCGCGTCACCTTGCTCATCTTGCCCGCGCGCCAGAAATTGAAATCAATCTCCGTCTCGCCCGTGCCGCGCATGAGCCTGGCTTTGAAATCCTCCGGTAAATTTTTATACGGTGCCTCCAGACTCACGCCGCAGTGCGACGCCACCGCCCGCAGCATGGCCTTGTAGTAAGTGATCATCCGCTTGCCGCCGCGCCGCCACGGCAACACCGCGCCGCCGTCCAGCGACTTGTCTGGATCGGGCACGACCAGCGCCTCGTCGAAAACCATCTTCTGGCCGAGGCCGTGGCAGACCGGACACGCGCCGTGCGGGGAGTTGAAGGAGAAATGTTTTGGCGACACGCGCTCGTAGCTCTTGCCGGTCGTAGGACTGAACGCGCGGTTGGAATGCAGAGTCTCAATCCATTGTTGAGAGTTGAGGGTTGAGGGTTGAGAACCAGAAGCCGCACTAGCACGGCCCGGAGTGCCGGCGTCCTCGCCGGCTTTGGGTCGAACAGCACGCAACGCCAGCGAGGACGCTGGCGCTCCGATGTCCTCCGGCACCTGATGCAACGTGATGAGCGCTCCCTCCCCCCACTTCAGCGCCGTCTCCACCGAGTCGCTCAGGCGCGTGCGAATCTTGTCATCAATGACCAGCCGGTCCACCACCACATCAATGTTGTGCTTCGCCTTCGGCTCCAGCTTCACGCGCGTGTTCGCGGACAGCTCCACCAATTCGCCGTCAATGCGCGCGCGCACAAAACCTTCGCGGCCCAGTCGTTCAATCACGTCGCGGAACTCGCCCTTCTGCGCGCGCACCACGGGGGCCAGCACCATCACGCGCGACTT
>JAYVNY010000041.1:0-7205 GCA_043758205.1 Akkermansia sp. | reverse complement strand
AACTTCACGTCGAGCACCAGCGCCTCGATTCCTTCCGCCAGCTTCTTGGAGAGAATGGAGGCGGTGATCAAATAAATGGAAGGCACCGTGCCGCTCGCGTCGCGCAGCGCGTAGAGCCGCCGATCCGCCGGCACCATCGTGACCGATTGGCCGCAGATGACGCAGCCGAGTTCCTGCACTTGCCGCGAGATTTCTCCGGACGTGAGCCGCGAACGGTAACCGGGAATGGAATCCAACTTGTCGAGCGTGCCGCCGGTGATGCCGAGGCCACGCCCGGAAATCATCGGCACGCGAAAGCCGAGGCACGCCAGCAGCGGAGCGAGCGGCAGCGAAACTTTGTCGCCAATGCCGCCGGTGGAATGTTTGTCCACGACGGGCCGCGCGGGGTCGTGAGGGAAAGAGAGTTTGTCACCGCTATCGCGCATCGCGAGCGTGAGCGCGCGAGTCTCGACGGGATCGAGTCCGCGAAAGAAGATCGCCATGAGCAGCGCCGAGAGCTGGTAGTCGGGAATTGTTTCCGCGACCACGCCCGCGACGACGGCGTGGATTTGTTCGGGAGAAAGGGTGCGTCCTTCGCGCTTGGCCTCGATGAGCGGCAGACAATTCATGCCAAGACGTTGGCGGGCAGGGCGCGGAAGGCAATGGCAAAACCAGGTGCCCCCGGCGTCCCGCCGGGAAGAGATTCTCGCCCTCCGACCGCGCCAGCCTTCGCCAAGCCGCGTCCGCCGTCCTCACGCCTCCGCCCGGCGGGACGCCGGGGGCACTCCTTTCGGGAGGAATTTTTTGCCCTCGTTTGTTGCGGTGCTAGACTGCGCGCACTTGCATGAAGTTCCTTGCTGAAATTCTGTCCGGGGTCTTGCGCCCGCGGCTCCTGGTCGCGGCGGGTGTGTTGATGAGTCTCTTCGCGATCACGAGCGTACACGCGCAATGCCCCGGCTGCGTGTCGTTCAACGCGGGCGTCAAGTGGAGCAACGTTTCCTTCAGCTCACTCAACGAAGCCTCCGGCCTCGCTGTGAGCACGCGCAATCCCGGCGTGATCTGGTCGCACAATGACGACGGCAACGACGGACGTCTCTTCGCCTTCCGCACCAACGGCACCGGTCTCGCGCGCTACAACATGAATGTCAGCTT
Source organism: Akkermansia sp. (assembly GCA_043758205.1). Lineage (GTDB taxonomy): Bacteria > Verrucomicrobiota > Verrucomicrobiia > Limisphaerales > SIBH01 > JANNGC01. The sequence goes on along the minus strand of JAYVNY010000041.1, from coordinate 6,074 downwards.
CGGTGGCATTGGTGACATCGAAGACATGGCGGTCGGACCCGGGCCGGCGGCGGGTGTGCAATATCTTTACGTGGGCGACATCGGCGGCGGCGCCTCGGTGCGCAACACCGTGCGCATCGTGCGTATTCCCGAACCCGTCGTGCCGCCGCTCGGACCGGGTGGCCCGCCCTTGCTCAACTTCACCGGCGTGCAAGTCTTCACGCTCAGGTATCCGCCCGCCTATTTTTTCGACGCGGAAGGCATGCTCGTTGATCCGCTCAACGGCGATCTCTACATCTTCACCAAGAACAACAGTTTCTCTTTCGTCTATCGCGCGAACTTGAACAACGCCGCGGCTGGCTCGACCAACCCTCTGGAAGAAGTGCTGGTCCTTCCGTTCAATGAAGTCTCCGGCGCGGCGATTTCGCAGGACGGCCGCCAGATCGCGTTGCGCAATGAATTCACCGCGCAAATCTGGCTGCGCTGCCCCGGCGAAACAGTGAGCAACGCACTGACCCGCGCGGGCCAAACTATCCCCGTGATGAGTCTCAACGCAGAACCGAACGGCGAGGCCATCGCCTTCCTGCCTCATGGGCGCGGCTACATCACGACCACGGATTCCCCGCCCAGCGGCAACAAAATAGACAGCCCGCCCATTCACTTCTTTGGCCCCACCTGCGCGCCCACCGTCATCACGCAACAGCCGCAGTCCACGACCAACGACGTCGGAGCCAATGTCATGTTCCAAGCGCAAGCCTCGGGCGAAAACCTTCAGTATCAGTGGGGCTTCAACGGAGGCGATCTCGCGGGCGAAACGACCACTCTGCTCTGGCTCAACAGCATTCAACCCGCGAACGCCGGACTCTACACGCTGAGCGTCCTCGGCAACGGCGGCGCGGCCACCAGCAACCCCGCGCGCCTCGGCGTGCGCGTTGTGCCTCCCCAGATTAATTCCCAACCCGCGCTCCTCACCTACGCGCCGACCGGCAGCACCGTGCGCCTCGCCGTGGGCGTGCAAGGCACCCCGCCCTTTCACTTCAACTGGACCTTCGGAAAAAAGCCGCTCCACCAGAATGGCAACGTGCTCACGCTGTTGAACGTGACCAACAAAAGCTCGGGCGAGTACCGCGTCACCGTTACGAACAGCGCGGGTGCCGCCATCAGCGCCTACGCGAATCTCAAGGTGCTGATGCCCCCCATCATCATCACGCCGCCCCTCTCGCGCACGAATCAGCCGAACTCGACCGCCCGCTTCCGTGTGCGTGCGAAGGGCAGCACCCCGTTGCGTTACCAGTGGTATTTCAATGACGCGGCCATCAGCAACGCCACGAAATCCAGCCTGAGCCTCCGCAACCTGCAGACCACGAACAGCGGCCTCTACTCCGTGCGCGTGACCAATTTTGTGGGCACAAATTTCAGCGCGCCCGCGCAACTGACCGTGCCGTGAGGGTGCCCCCGGCGTCCCGCCGGGAAGAACTTTTCAGCAACCCGAACGCACCACCCTTTGACGAGCCGCGCAATACGTCATCCCGCCTCCACCCGGCGGGACGCCGGGGGCACGGCTGACGAACTCGATGATTGCCTGAGCAGGACGGGCGCATCATCCTCCGCACACTCATGAAACGGCTCGTCATTCTTTTCGCCGCCACGTTCACGCTCGTCTCCCACGCCGCCACGCTCTCGCGCCAATGGCAGGTCGCGGACACGAACCTCGCCGAATACTTCCGCCGTGAGACGCGCGCGATCTCGGAACGCTGCCTCACGGATCTCACGACGAGCAACGCGTGGCTCGCGCAACTGCCGCAGCGCCGCGCCGAACTCGCCGAGATGCTCGGACTCGCGCCCATGCCGCCGCGCACGGACTTGCGCGCTGTAGTCACCAAGCATTTCGAGCACGATACGTTCACGGTGGAGAACCTGCATTTCCAATCACGCCCCGGCCTCTACGTCACCGCGAATCTTTACGTGCCGAAAAATCTTACCAGCCCCGCGCCGACGGTTCTCTACGTCAGCGGTCACGGGCCGGTCGTGACCAACGGCATCAGCTACGGGAACAAGGTTTCCTATCAGCATCACGGCGCGTGGTTCGCGCGGAATGGCTACGTCTGCCTCATCCTCGACACGGTGCAACTCGGCGAGATTTCCGGAGTGCATCACGGCACCTATCGCGAAGGGATGTGGTGGTGGAACTCACGCGGCTACACACCCGCCGGCGTCGAGTGCTGGAACGGAATGCGCGCGCTGGATTACCTCAGCACACGGCCCGAGGTGGACACCAACCGCTTCGGCGTCACCGGACGCAGCGGCGGCGGCGCTTACAGTTGGTTCGTCACCGCGATGGATGAGCGCATCAAAGCCGCCGCGCCGGTCGCCGGAATCACCGACTTGGAGAACCACGTCGTGGATGGCGCGGTCGAGGGCCACTGCGACTGCATGTTCTTCGTGAACACGTATCGCTGGGATTATCCGATGCTCGCCGCGCTGGCCGCACCGCGCGCGCTGCTCATCGTCAACACGGACGACGACAACCTCTTCCCGCTCGATGGCGTGGTGCGACTGCGCGACAAGGTGCGTCGCGTTTATGACCTGCTCGGCGCGGGCGACAAGTGCGGCCTCGTCATCACGCCCGGCGGCCACAATGATACGCAGGAGTTGCAGGTGCCGGTGATGCGCTGGTTCAACAAGCATCTCAAAGGCGAGGAAGGATTGGTGGAAAACGCGGCGGTGAAATTATTTTCGCCTGAACAGTTGAAGGTGTTCGCCACGCTGCCGGGCGACGCGGTGAACGGGAAGATTCACGAGACGTTCGTGGAGGCGGCGCGGGCGGAAGTGCCGAAGACGAGAGAGCAATGGGACAAGCAACGAGATGTCTGGTTTCTGAATCTCACGCAAAAAAAATTTCGCGCTTGGCCGACTACCGCGCCATGGCCGCACCCGACATTGGACATGATGAACGCAGGCGGTGGGGGTGCGTCAGGAACAATCCGACTGGCTGATACTGGGGGAACATTGGCAAACCTCCATTACCTCTATTACGACGGGTTCGGTGCTCCAAAGCCCACCCATCTGATCGTGAATCTTCCGAGTGATCAAGCGAACGCCTCTCCACCTTCCTCCACCGCGCAAGACGCGGTTAGCGCGCGTCTTTATCTGCGGAGCTCGGGGAACAGCGACGCGAAAAAAACGGTTCAAATCCGGCGACGCTTCATGTTGCTCGGTGAAACAATCGACTCCGCGCGCATCTGGGACATCGTGCAAACAATCCGCTGGCTTCAGGCGACGAATAAATTTGGCAAGCTCCCCATCCGCCTCGAAGCCGAGGGCGACATGGCGGTGAACGCGCTCTACGCCTCGCTCTTCGCGCCGGTGGATGAACTGGTGCTCACGAATCTCCCCAAGTCGCACATGGCTGGCGGACCCGACTACCTGAACGTCCTGCGCATCCTCGACATCCCGCAAGCCGTGGCGATGGCCAGCGAGCGCTGCCGCGTGGAACTGCGCGGCGCGAACGCCGCCGACTGGTCGTATCCGCTCCAGACCGCGAAGGCACTCGGCTGGGAGAAAAATCTGATCGTGAAGTAGCACGAGAACTGGTCACGGCCAGATTCCGGCGGGCTGACTTCCAATCCTGAAAGGATTGAATCCTCCAGCCCAGGGTTGCCGAGTCCGCGAGGCTACCCTGGGTCACGGTGCCAAATGATTTTCCAACTCTGAAGGAGTTGCATCAACGCGCCGCACGAGGCCCCGTGATTCAACCCTTTCAGGGTTGTTCGACCATCACGCCGCTGACCCAGGGTAGCGCGTGCCACGCAACCCTGGGCTGTGGTGATGGAATCCTTTCAGGATTCCCAACGTGCTGCCGGCTGCAAACCGGCGGCACGGTGGGCTGGAGCGCGGACCGCCGAGTCCGCGTGTTCATCACGCTGCCAGCGTGCGAATGAGGCATTTCGATTTGGAGCACGCCGTCCCCCTCACCCTGGCCCTCTCCCGCCGGGAGAGGGAGTCAGTCCCCCAGCGTTGGGTGGCGACGAGCGCGTCCGCATGGACGAAGACTGAATGCGATTCTCCCTCTCCGCTGGGGAGAGGGCCGGGGTGAGGGGAAAGCGCGTCCACTGCGACCGGCGCTTGAAAAAACGTTGATGGCTTCACGCTGAAACACGCGGACTCGGCGGTCCGCGCTCCTCAGTCAGTGACTTTCATCCACGCCAGCACTTGCTCCGCGGATTTTTGCGGCGTGGTGGCGAGGACGTTGTGGTCGGCGTTGAAGATGATTCTGCGCGCGCGGAAGCCGGGACAATTTTTCCGCAACCACGGATGTACGAACGGCCAGGCCACAATCGGATCAAAGAATCCCGTGAGCGCGAACACCGGCAGCGTCGTGCGTCGCGCCGTGTCGCGGAAGTCCGCGCGCGCGATGAGCGGGTAGCGCGAGGCGATGGCGAGATTGTCCGCGCGCGTGCGGCGGCGCACGAACTCATCAATTGCCGCCAGTGTCTCCGGGGCCTGCCGGTGACGGAACCGCGCAAAGCGGGCGTAAAGTTTCAGCAGCAGTCGGAAGCACGGCCACGGTATCTGGCGTTGCATGGAGTGGAACATGTGCACGCCCCAGATGATTGGATGCCGGACAAATCCACCAGCAAAGATCATACCCGTCGGTGCAAACCGGCTGTCCGCGAGTTCCAGAATCTTCCACGCCACCTGCGAGCCGAAGGACTCGGCGAGAATCCAGCCGCTCGTGATGTTGTGTGCGGCCAGTTGTTCAATCACGGCGCGCGCGTAATCCTCCAGCGACCAGTCTGTGCGGCACGGGTAGGTGAACTCCACGAAGCGCACGCGCCCCGCCACCGCGGCGCGAAAGCTGGAAACGAGCGTCCAATCGCCATGCAGACCGGGGAGGTAAATGAGTGCGGGCCAGGAGGCATCACCATGAAGTCGAATCTCCAAAGATGGAACCATGAAGTCTATTTTCTCTCCTTGGAACTTGCGCGATTCTTTTGAGAGAACACTTCAACCATTTTGTTCAAAAAGAGCCGTCTCAGAGCATCGTACCCACGGTCGTTGGGGTCTTCGAGATTGTCGTGAAACCAATAGTGCGGGTCGCTGCGGTCATAATGCGCGCGCCAAAATTGCCGGCAGTGGATGCCGTGGCCAAGGAAAGCGGTGGAGATATCGACAAGGTGAACCTGCTGATGACGGCGCGAAGCGTCAGCGATGATCCGATTGTACTCGGCGTGAATCTTCAGTCCATCCGGCCAGTCCGGAAGCCCCGCCCGGTCGATGTCTCCTATGCCGTCGGTGGGATCGTAGATGTTCGCGAGAAAGATTTGGCAACCACCAGGGAACGCTTCGGACATTCCACGAATCATCTGGTCCAACCTCGTCTCGAAATTGGTGATCCAAGGACGGGCTTGATCGAACGTAGCTCCAAACATGGCTCCTTCGGATGGTGGAGTCTTTCCGTAGTTGTGAATGATGTCGTTCCCTCCGGTTGAAACGACAAGCAGGCCGAGAACATTCGTTGGTTGAGGAGCGAGTTTTGGAATTTGCGTCCTCAGGTGCTGCGGCGAAGTGCTGCCGGAGACGGAGAGGTTGGTGGCTCGCAAATTAGGAAAAACGCGAGATAGATTTAGCCCGTCAACGTCTTGGGCATCGTTCGCAGGATTTCGCACAAGCCGGTCAAAGTACGAACGGCCCGGCTCGGCGCCGAAACCCGCCGTCACACTGTCGCCGATGCCCACAAGCAAAACTTCTCTGGTGTCCCAAGCGTTGCCGAATGCGTTTCGATCAATCGGCGGTCCCGCTGGCCCATGTCCTATCGGCCACACCATCACCAGTTGCCACCATGCAATCCCGATCCCGGTAAGGATCGCGATTGTGGCCGTGAACCATTTCCATTTGCTGAGCCGCGTTGATTTCATACCTCCTCGACGAGCAGACGTTCCAGCTCCCGATGATTCGTCTTCCCCGTGCCGAGCTTCGGGATTTCTTGGATGAACTTCACTTCGCGGGGCGTGGCGAGGTTGGGCAGGCCCTTGGCTTTGATCGCGGCGCGGACTTCTTCGAGCGTCAGCTTCGGTTCGTTCGACACGGCGATG
>JAYVNY010000040.1:0-14006 GCA_043758205.1 Akkermansia sp. | reverse complement strand
GCGCAAGATCGATTGCGCCTCTGGATGCTGCCCGCGCCCTTCGTCGTCTTCCTCTACACGCTTCTCTGGAAGCGCGCCCTCTTCGACGGCTGGCCGGGCTGGCTCTACGTGTTTCAACGCGTAACGGCAGAATTAATTCTCTCCATGCATCTCCTAGAAACCAGGCTGGCACCGCGAAAGCTGAAGTCTTGAAAATTTCTCGTTGGCGCAAACGTCTGCTGCTGGCTGGCAGCCTATTGATTTTAATGGTGGCCGTGCTGCTGGCTTTTCCAGATGTGTTCCTGTGCGTTCGCAGCGAACCGAGGGACTGTAATGCCATCGTGCTGCTCGGGGGCGCCACGGGCGAACGCGATCCCGTGGCTGCCGATCTCTATCAACGGGGTTTCAGCAAATCGATTATTGTCACCGGCCGGGGGGATTGCCTCGACAACGCCCGGATGTTGCAGCAAAGGGGCGTGCCGACCAATGCCATTGTGGTGGAAGGCCATTCGCGCAGCACCCAGGAAAATGCGCAGTTCACCGCGCGCCTCCTGCGTGAACGGGGCTTCACCAATGTCATCCTTGTTACTTCGTGGTATCATTCCCGACGCGCGCTCAGTTCCTTTCGGAAATATGCGCCCGAGATTGAATTTCTGTCCGTGCCCGCTCCCCGGACGCAACTCTGGAAATACGAGCGGAGCTACATTGCCGCCGAATACCTGAAGATGATTATTTACGGCGTGCGTTTTGGGATTTTTCCGTGGAACACTTGAAAATTTCCATTTTTCTAGAACCTCGCGCCGTCCCATACTCCGACTTTAAAGATGCTTCCCGATCCGGAAAAAGCTCATCAAAAACACCGGGCCCATCGCCGGCTGCGGCTGCGCTTGCACCTGCTCTGCGTTGGCGCGGCGGGTCTGGCGCTCTTTGCCTTTTGCGTGCTGCACGGCATCAACAAAACCGATTCGCACTACACCCTGGAATTGGTGGGTGCCTGTGTTATCGCGCTTCTCGGTGGGTATTCAGGAGTCCGTGCTTTCAAACGCGCCCGACGCTGGCAACGCCTTGTCGTGCTCATCGCTTTTGCTCTCCTTGGTTCCAGCCTCGTCACCACCCTCTTTCTGAGCCGTTCTGGCGATCCTTCCCCGTCCCTGCCCCCCGCCAACGAACCCGAGTGATGCAGGGACCGCCGGCCGCTGAGCCGTCCTGGAGTGCTGGTTGGCAATCAGGGCGTGTTGGGTCTGGAGTGGGTTTCCACGGATTCCTAGACTGTGCTCTTGCGAAGGCGTCAAACACATGCCTTACCAACACCGGTAGTGGAAAGACGTCGCTGCGTGCGGGCCTCTCTGCTTTCCATTTCCACTTTCAAATTTGCGGAAGCCCCTTTGTCCTTTGGACTTTTCCACCAAAAAACCCAGCAAGCTTTTTTTCTAATTATTTTCTTCGCCTCCTTGCATCTCCTTGCGCGTTGGTGCGCGTCCTTTCCTCTCGTTGCCTGCGGTCCGCGGCTGGCCGGAGCTTCGGCGTAAAACTCCATGTTATACACGGAGCTGATTATGAAAGATCAGGAAACACAACAACGGTTCGTTCACCTGCGCGGCCAGGGCTGGAGCTTCGCCCGAATTGCTGTGGAGCTGGACGTGGCCAAAGGCACGCTCATCAACTGGAGCCGCAAGTTTCAATTCGTGATCGGGAACCAGCGCGCCATTGAACTCGAGGCCTTGCAGGAACAACTCGTTTCCACTCGCGAAGCTCGGGCGCGTGCGTTGGCCGATCAACTCAAGCGGGTCGAGGCGGAACTGGCCACGCGTGACCTCACCCAGGTTTCCACCGGTCGCCTCTTTGGACTCGCGCATGCGTTGCGACAGCAGATTTTGGTCGAAACCGGTTCCCTCAAATTCACCTCCCCCATCAAGGACATCCCGGATGATGAATATCATGAGCAAGTGCAAGACTGGGCTGGCTGATTCTGCTCCCGAGGAGCCGTCCTGGAGTGCGATGACTCGTCATCGCCTTCCGGTCTCAGGCGACTCGTCGCCACTTCCCTTGGCCCCGTCGTCTCGTGGTTTCGTGGTCCATTTTTGTTTTCCACTTTCTGCTTTCTGCTTTCTGCTTTTCAAAAACGTCCCCTGGTCCCGCAGCCCCATCGTCCGCTTTCCCCATTTCCAAGGTGGGGCGACGTCACTCCGTGCGCGCCTTCCCCCGTTCAAAGTTCAAAGTTCAAAGTTCGTCGCCTGTCCCGCGGTCCCGTTGTCTCGTTGCCTTGATGTCAGCCTTTCAGCATGTCAGCCTTTCAGCTTTTTAGAGCAGTCCCGTAGTCCCGTAGTCTCGCGGTCCGTGGTCCATTTTTGTTTTCCGCTTTCCGCTTTCGCAATTTCCGCTTTTCCGCCTCCCCTCCCGCCATGACTTCTAACCGCCATTTGCACCGCGCTTCGAATCGTGCGCGGGATCGAGCCTTGTCTCACCGGCTTGGGAAGGTTTGCCCTCGTCTGCTCTCCCGTGAACGGCGGCCGAATTATCTCTCCGACGCGATTCATGCCCTTCAGAAAGCGGTGTGCGCGAAGCGTCGCCTGATGCGCCTGGCTCCCCGCGTCTTTGATAACGCCGTGGTGGACCGTGAACTGGCCTCGCGAGCTTTCGATGAAACGTGGCAGGCGGAATGCCATCAGGCGTTGACGACTGTGTTTGGTGTGGAACCGCAGCCCGAGATGACGCCGGTCGCTGCCCTATCCGGGTGCGGGCCGAAATCACGCCACACGCTGCGCGCCATCGAACGGGAAATGGCCGCCTACGAGCTTTGGTCCCACCTGGGGCAGGAAGCGCTGAACCGGTTTCAACAAAGACAGCCTCACGCGCGACTGGGCTTGAATCAAATCGCCCGAATGCTCAACCTCGCCGATAGTTTGGGCCGTATCGCCACGGGCTTGGAAACCACGCAGCCAAAAGAAATTTCCGGAGCCGACGGTGGTCTCGACATGCGCGCTGCGCTTGCAAAAATTTATGGTGGCCCGGAACTGACCGGGCACGAGTCCACGACTGGTGCAAAAGAAGTATAGGAATGGTGCAGAGACAAAAAATGTTTTCGTTCCTGATGTTGGCCTTGATGCTCGGCGCGCTTTGGCTCCCGGTGCTTTGGCCGCTGGGCGGCCAATGGTCCATCTGCGACCAATACCACTACGGCTGGGCGGTGCCGTTCCTCTGCGCGTATCTCTTCTGGAAACGCTGGTCTAGTGGAGCGATTCCCGCTTCCGATCCCAAGGTGGGGCGCGTCACTCCGGGCGCGCCATTCCCAGTTCAAAGTTCAAAGTTCAATGTTCCTGCCGATTCCCGCCGTCCCCCTTTCCGCGTTTCAATTTCCAAATGTCCTCTAGCATTTCCATGTTCTCTTGGGGTCGTCGCTGGCCGGTGTTAATTGCACTGGTGGTCCTGGCGTTCATGTGGTTGCGAGTGATCCTGCACTTGCGCGTCATCTGGACGGTGGACGAGCAATACAACTACGGCTGGGCGGTGCCGTTTTTGTGCGCGCTGCTGGCGTGGAGGAGATTTCAAAATGCTGAACCACTGAAAACTGAAACTCTGAAATTTCCTGCTTTCAGCCTTTCAGTCTTTCAGCTTTTCAGCTTTTTGCTTTTGGTTGCTTTCCTCTTCACCCGCCTCGTCGAGGAGGCGAACCCCGACTGGCGGCTCGTAAGCTGGGCGCTGGCGCTGGAAGTGACCGGGCTGACGCTGGCGTTTCTGTTTCTCTCCGGCGGCGCGCGCACGGTGAAGCACTTCGCCTTTCCCATTCTGTTCTTCCTCGTGGCCGTGCCGTGGCCGACGCCGCTGGAGCAGCCGACGATTCAACTGCTCACGCGCGGCATCGTGACCGCAACCGTCGAGGTGCTGAACGCGCTCGGCTTTCCGGCGCTGCCGCGCGGCAATGTGATCGAAACCGCCGGCGGCTTCGTAGATGTGGACGAAGCGTGCAGCGGCATTCGCTCCCTCCAGGCGGCGCTGATGCTCGCACTGTTCTTCGGCGAATGGCGGCGGCTGAACGTGACGCGACGGCTGGTGTTGCTGGGCGTGAGTTTCGCGCTCGCGTGCGTCTTCAACCTCGCGCGCACCGTGACGCTTTCGCTCGTGGCGACCAAGCAAGGCTCGGAGGCCGTGGCGCGCTGGCATGACCCGGCGGGCGTGACCATTCTCCTCGGCTGCTTCTGCGGGGTGTGGGGCGCGGCGGCGTGGCTGGCGCGAAAGAATTCACCGCCGAGGCGCAGAGACGCCGAGGTGGGAGAGAAGAAGGAGGGAAAAAGTTTTTCCGCGCTCTGCGCCTCAGCGTCTCTGCGACTCGGCGCTAAATCAGCGTTCATCCTTTCCACGGCGGTGCTCCTGCTCGCGGGCGAATTCGCCATTCGCTTCTGGTATGCCAGCGCACCGCGCGTGATGACGGCGGAGTGGCGCGCGGAGTTTCCACGAAGCGAATCGAATTTCAAAACCGTGATCCTGCCGCCCGCCGCGCGGCAAATCCTGCGCTACGACGAAGGCGAGTCCGCCTCCTGGCGCAGCACGGACGGCACGCGCTGGCAGATGATTTACCTGCGGTGGGAGCCGGGCCGAGTGGCCTCAACGCTGGCGCGCAATCACACGCCGGAAATTTGCCTCCCCGCCGCCGGGAAAAATTTGCGCGACATCTCGGACCTGCCGCGCGTGGAAGCCGCCGGTGTATCGCTGCCGTTCCGCTGCTACACCACGGACCAGGGTGGACATCCGCTCTTCGTCTTCTACTCGCTGTGGGAAGACGGCGCGGAGGAGCAGCGCAACGTGACGGAACTGCTGACGCGCCAGGCGCGGCTGGACGCCGTGCGCGAGCGCCGCCGGAACCAGGGCCAGCGCGTGCTGCAAATCGGTTTGTGGGGCGCGCGCGATGCCAAGCACGCGGAGGAACTGTTGCGCGCGGAATTGCCAAAACTCTTGCGGGCAAACGCTGATAATCTGAGAAACTGAAACGCTGAAATTTGGCCCGCGATCCTTTCAGCTTTTCAGCATTTTAGCTTTTCAGATTTTTTCCATGCCTTCCGTTCTTTTCATCAACCGCGTGTATCCGCCGGACGACGGCGCGACGGGACAGTTGCTCGCGGAACTGGCGGGCGAACTCACGCGTGCCGGCTGGCGCGTGACCGTGCTGGCGGGGGGAGTTTCGAAAGCAGAAAGCAGAAAGCAGAAAGCAGAAATTCACCGCGTGCGCGGCCTGCCCTTCACCCGCGCCTCGCTGGTGCGCCGCGCGCTCAGTTACGCCTCGCTCTATCCCGCGCTGCTCTGGCGGGCGCTGCGTCTGCCGCGTCACGACGTGATCGTGACGCTCACCGATCCGCCGCTGTTGCTCGTCCTCGGGCCGCTGTTAAAGTTTGTGAAGGGCGCGCGACTCGTCCACTGGGCGCAGGATGTGTATCCCGAAGTGGCGGAAGAACTCGGCGTGTTGAAGAAAAACGGATTTGTCGCGCGCGTGCTGCGTGGCTTGTCGAGTTGGTCGTTGCGCCGTCACGATCAAATCATCGCCGTGGGCCGCTGCATGAAGGACCGCCTCATCGCGCGCGGCCTCGACGAAGCCAACATCTCCGTCATCCCCAACTGGGCCGTCGGCGCGTCCCTCACTCATCCTCTTAATCTTACTCCTAATCCGTTCCTCCCCTCCGCTTCCTCGGTGGCAGGAGACTCCGTCGAGCGGTTCGACGTTCAAAGTTCAGAGTTCAAAGTTCAGAGTTCAAAGTTCAAAACCGGCCACTCTCAACTCCCCTTCACGGTCATGTATTCCGGCAACTTCGGACTCGCGCATCCGTTCGAGGCCATCATCGAGGCGGTGAAGCTGCTGACGACAGAGAACGCGCCGGTGCGCTTTGTCTTCGCCGGCACCGGACCGAAACTGGCCGCGCTGCGAAGCGCGCTGGCCTCGTGCGCGAACGTGGAGTTCCGTCCGCCCGCGCCGCTGGAAAAACTTTCCGCATCCCTCGCCGCCGCCGACGTGCATCTCGCCTGCATGAGCGACGCGCTGCTCGGACTGGTGGTGCCCAGCAAAATTTACGGCGCGCTCGCGGCGGGACGGCCCTGCGTTTTCCTTGGCCCGCGCACGAGCGAGGCGGCGAGGATTATTTTGGAGTCGCGGCGCGGACTCGTCTTCGATCCGCATAACGGCGGCGCAGAACTCGCCGCCGCGCTGCGCCGCTGGGCGGCGCGCGATGCTGAATTTGCGGCCCTGTGCCACGCTTGCGCCGTTCCTCCACCGGGCGGCATCCCGCAGTCCACCTTCCTCCGCGCCTTCACCCTGCCCCCGGCTTCGCGCTGACCTCGCCCCCTCCGGTGCGGGTGGACGTGTCTGGGGCGCGGGCGTCCCGCCCCGCCTGAGTGGAACCGGACGCCGCTTCACCCAAACGGCGTGAAGCGGTCGGGAAACTTCCGCGCTGTCCGGCGGGCGAGACGCCCGCGCCCCAGCCTGGCTGCCCGCCCATCCCGTCCGTTCGCTTTCCGCCTTCGATCCCGTGACCGCTAGGTCCATCTTTTTTTACAACACCGTCACTTGACTGGACAAATACGGGGTGCTGAAATGCCGACGCTGGCCAACGTGCGGTCAGGACACGACACAATCCCTGGGATGTTCACAGACATAGAACAATTGATTCCGTTGGTCTCCTTGATCGCTTTGATCTTCGGTGCGCTGGGCTTTGTCACCTGCGTCCTCGCCGTTCCGTTCATCATACGATCCATCGCCCCGGCGGTGGCGCACCGGCGCGAACTGCACCAGACCCACAAGCTGCCCGTGCCCCGGCTCGGCGGCATTGCGCTGGCCGCAGCGTTCGTCGTCGTCACGGCGTTCAGCTACTTTCTGGAAGGGCCACTGCCCGGTCATCCCCGCACCGTGCTCGGCCTGGCCTGCCTCGCCATGTTCGCGCTTGGTTTGTGGGACGACATCTCGCCGCTTGGCGCGCGCAAGAAGCTGATCGGCCAGATCGTGATTTCCCTCGCCGCTTTTTATTTCGGGCTGCGGGTGGAGACCTTCAAGAACCCGCTCTCCGGCGTGGTCTATGACCTCGGTGGCTGGTCGGTCCTGGCCACGGTCTTCTGGCTCGTGGCCATGACGAATCTGATCAATCTCATTGATGGCATCGACGGCCTGGCGGCCGGCATCTCACTCATGCTCATGGGCCTGCTGGTCTATGTGGGGATGAAAGGGCAGATGTTTTCGCTCTGTCTGGCGACGGGCATGATCGGGGCGCTGCTGGCGTTCCTCTATTTCAACTTTCCGCCCGCAAAAATCTATCTCGGCGACGGCGGCGCGTATTTCCTCGGCTTCCTGATCGGCGGGCTGACGATTCAGAACTCGAACAAGGGCACCATCGCCGCCGCGCTCATCGCGCCGATCTTCGCGCTGGCGCTGCCGATTTTGGACACGAGCTTCTCGATTGTGCGGCGCGGCATGAAGGGGCTGCCGTTGTTCCGGCCGGATCGTCTGCACATTCACCATCGCCTGTTGCACCAGGGCTGGTCGCGGCGGCGCACGGTGCTGACGCTCTATGGAGTTTCGCTCGTCTTTCTGGCGCTGGCCTTTGTGGTGTTCTGGTCCGGTGGCCGTTGGACGCCGATCCTGTTCGGATGCGGGTTCATGCTGGTGCTGATCATCGCCCCGAGCCTTGGACTGATCCGCAACTGGCTGACCATTGGCCGCGCGATGGGCAACTCCTTCGAGATGCGGAAGGAGATTCAATACGCCCTGCACATGCGCAAGTGGATGGAGCTGGAATCCGAGCGGTGTGAAACCTTCGTGGCCCTTTGGAACGACTTTACCTTCGCCGCGCGCAAGCTGGGTTTCACGGAGGTCACACTCTCCCATCGCGACGCCCGCTGCTCCTGGAACGGCACGGACGAGGAAGCGCCGCTCCGCTCCGCGCGGCACGAACTGCACATCACGGGCGAGACCGTGCTGCTGGATATGTTCGCGCCGAAGACGATGGAGGAAAACCGCTTTCAAATCCTGCACGAACTCGCCGCCGAGATGTGGCAGCACGCCGCGCAACGCTGGAGCGAACGCAACGCGGCGGTCTTCGTGCTGCCCCAACTGCCGCGCAAGACCGCGGACGATTTGTCCACGGTGTAGCCGCGCGGCGGGTCTCAAATCCCCAAGCCAGACAGCGTGTTTGCGAGATGGTTCGCCGCCTGCACGAGGCGCGGGTGGCTGCCCTCGAACTCTTCCACGGAACGCCGCAGGTGACTCACATCATCCTGCAACGTCCGCACCTCGCCCGCTTCGCCCAAGGGATCACTGGCCATGCTTTCGCCGGGCGGCAAGTGCTGCGCCTCGCTCTTGAGTTGTGCCACGAGGGCGAGCAATTCCGCGCGCGTGGCCGGCGGGAGGGCGGACTCGTGCAGCCGCGTTTCAATCTGTCGAATGGTTTCGTGAATCATATCAGCCTCCAAACTGACCTTCCTTGGTGCGGAACAGCACGTTGAAGGTCGTCATCGAACCGTAGCACTTGGTGATGTATTGCTGCATCTCGATTTTTTCGCCGTCGCCGAGCTTGTCGTGCGCGTTCACCTTTTGCTCCAGCACGCGCAGGTTGTTCCGCATCATGACGATCTTGTGAAAAAAAACTTCGAGCGGCACTTCCTTGGTTTGCAACGTGGGATCGGCGGGATGCAGGACAACTTTGCCGCCCTGCCAGCGCGCGCCCAATTCTTCGAGGACGAAATCGGACGGTCCCAGACCCAGCGCGTCCACCGCCGCCTGGACTGTTTCCTGGACGAAGAGTTTCAAGGGCTGGCTGAGTCCGGTCACTTCGACCTGCGCCTCGGCGGGCTGAAGCCCGGCGGGTTCCGGCGCGACGGTGCGCTGGCCGTCGTCGAACCGGATTTCCGCCGTTTGCTCGGCAATGGTTTTCACCGTGCCGACGCCATACTGCGGATGACGCACTTTCATGCCGATGTGCAGCGCTTCGAGTTTCATGCGCGCGAGTGTTCGCGGTGGAAAGCGGGAAATCCAGAGCGGAGCCGGAATCATTCACGTGAAGCGGAGTCTGGGCACGCTGTCTCAAATCCAGCCCCACTGCCCCATTTTCATCCACGCTGGCTTATTTCGGCTTTTAATGCTATGAATCCGGGCGCTTGGCCCGCGATCCGCTTGGCGTTGCGCGAACAAAACGGGTTGTCCCGAAAATGTATGAAATTGAATCCCCTTCGGTGGCCGGGCTTGGTGCTGAGTCTGGTCTTGGTGGTGGGCGGCGCCTCCGCACAGGTGCGCATGAATGAAATCATGGCTGACAACGCCGGGGCCGTGATCTCGCCCGGCGGCGGCAGTGCGGACTACGTCGAGCTGTACAACAGCGGCGTAAGTTCGGTGAGTATCGCGGGCTGGAAACTCACGGACACCACCAGCGCCACGTTTTCCAACGCCTTTGTTTTTCCCGCCGGCATCGCCATCGCGCCGGCCGGTTACTTGCTCGTCTGGCTGGACGCCCTGACCAATGGCCCGGGGCCGGGCCTGCACGCCACGTCTTTTTCCCTGAGCGCGGGTGGTGACGTTCTCTCCCTCTTCAACTCGGCCAACGTCCAGCAAGACCAAGTCGGCTTCGGCTTGCAGGTCAAAGACAAGGCCCTCGCGCGCATTCCTAATGGCACCGGCCGCTGGTCGCTCGCCAACCCCACGCCCGGGACCGCCAATCTCGCCAGCACCGCCCTCACCCTCGGCACGCCTTTCGCCCTGCGGCTGAACGAGTGGCTGCCCACCAACTCCGCCGGCGCGGACAAGGACCGGCTCGAACTTTTCAACCCAGCCACTAACGGTCCCGTCCGCCTGGGTGGGCCGATGGGTGTCCAGATCACCGGCAGCCTCACCGTGCCGGACACCACCACGCCGCTGATTTTTTCCAACTCTTTCATCGCCTCCGGCGGTTTCGTGCGCTTCACCGCCGACAATCAAGCCACCCTCCTCGGAGACCAGGCGGATCACTTGGAATTCCGCCTGAGCAGTTCGTCGGGTGAGACCATTTCCCTCTACAACTCGAACAAGACCACACTCATTGACCGCATCAGCTTCGGCACCTTCACCAATCTCCCACTCGCCGGGCGTGACATCTCAATGGGTCGCGTGCCGGACGGCGGGACGAACATCGTCTTCTTCTACACCAACAACACCACGCTGGGAGGGCCGAACATAGAGGGCGAAAAAATCACCAACATCGTCGTCAACGAACTGCTCTCGCACACCGACCCGCCGCTCGAGGACGCGGTGGAATTTTACAATCCCACGGACAATGCCGTGAACGTGGGCGGTTGGTGGCTCAGCAATTCGCAGGGCAGCCCTTACAAATTCCGCTTCCCCGCGAACACCTTCATCTCCCGGACCAACTACAAAGTTCTCTTCGAACAAAGCATTGTGAACGGCCCGTCGAATGCGCTCGGCTTCAATCCCGCCGGCAACGACACCGCGCCCAACTTCACTTTCAATTCCGCGCACGGCGACCAGTGCGTGCTCACCTACTTCGCGCCGACCCCGCTCTTGTACGGCTCGAACACCGTCTTCCAACTGGTGCGCGACTTCGACGCGGCGGAGAACGGCGTCTCCTTCGGCCGCTACGTGAAGAGCGACGGCGGCGCCGACTTCGTGCCCATGACCGTACGCAGTTTCGGCGTGGACAACCCGACCACCACCGTGCAGTTCCGCACCAGCACCGGCCTGCCCAATCCGTATCCGAAAGTCGGTCCGCTCGTGATCAGCGAAATCATGTATCACCCGCCCGACATTGGGACGAACGACAATCTGCTCGACGAATACATCGAGCTGACCAGCATCACCAACGGCGTGCTCAAGCTCTACGACACCGCGTATCCGACCAACACCTGGTCCGTTCAAGGCGGCATCACCTACACGTTTCCGACCAACGTCTCGCTCCCGGCCAACGGCCGCCTGCTGCTGTTGAACTTCGATCCTTTCACCAATGCGCCGCAACTCGCCGCCTTTCGCGCCACCTACGGCGTTGCTACCACCGTGCCGGTCTTCGGCCCGTTTGGCGGCAAGCTCGTCAACAGCTCCGAGACCATCATTCTCTACAAGCCCGATCCGGTGCAGCTTCCGCCCCACCCCGACGCCGGTTTCGTGCCGCAAGTCTTCGTCGAAAAAGTGAAATACGAGGACGTGTCTCCGTGGCCGACGAACGCCGACGGCGGCGGCGTCTCGCTGCAACGCCTGAGCCTGACCGGTTACGCCAACGATCACACGAACTGGTATGCCGCGCCGCCCACGGCCGGCACGGCGAACCAGCCGGCCGCCGAGGTCGTGCATGTTTATGCCTCCGAGACGCTGCCGGGCGGCACGTTCAAGCTCAACATCACCACCACGCCCGGCCGCAGCTACGTGGTGGAAGGCTCGACCACGCTCGCCCCGGGCAGTTGGGTGCAAGTGACGAACTTCACCGCCACCAGCACGCTTACCACCGTGACCAACCAGGGCGCGCTGTTCCAAAGACCGCTGCGCTTCTACCGCGCGCGCACGCCTTGAGCGGAATCCTCATCTGAAAACGAACAGGGCGCGGTGTGAACACCGCGCCCTGAATTTTTTTATCGTTGGAAGAAACGCCCCGACCGCGGTCGCATGGCTCAGGCGATCTTCAGGGCCGGGGTGGCCACGGCGTGGCCGTTCAGCGCGGCTTTCACGCTGGCCACGGCCTTGTCCGCCGTCAGACCGTGCTTCTCGCGGAGGTAGTCCACCGAGGAAGCGTGCTCGATGAATTCATCCGGCCAGCCGATGCGGACGACGGGCGTGGTGATGCGTTTCTCGCCGAAGACTTCCATGACCGCGCTGCCGTAGCCGCCCATGAGAACGTGATCTTCGAACGTGACGACGACATCCGCCGCCTTGCCGAAGAACTGATGCGTGCCTTCGTCGAGCGGCTTGATGAAGCGCGGATTGATCACCGCGCAGTCGTAGCCTTCGGCGGCGAGTTTCGCGGCGGCTTTCTTCGCCATCCCGTGCATCGGGCCGAGACCGAAGAGCGCGACCTTGGGCTTGCCTGTGTTCGAGAAATTCTGCGTGACCTCGGCCTTGCCGATTTCGAGCAGCGCGGGTGTCGCCTTGATGGGCACGCCTTCCGCCGGGCCGCGCGGGTAGCGGATGAACGTCGGATGCTTCTGCAAGGTGCAGGTGAACATCATGTCCGTGAATTCATCCTCGTCCTTTGGCGACATGGCGATGAGGTTCGGCAGGCAGCGCAGATACGCGATGTCGAAAAGGCCGTGATGCGTCGGGCCGTCATTCGCCGAGAGACCGGAGCGGTCCATGCAGAAAATCACCGGCAAATCCTGCAAGCACACGTCGTGATGAATGCAGTCGTAGGCCCGCTGGAGGAACGTGGAATAAATCGCGCACACTGGATGGAACCCCATCGTGGCCATGCCGGCCGCGAAGATCACCGCGTGTTCTTCGGCGATGCCCACGTCGTAATAACGCGACGGCATGGCCTTCTCCAAATGCTTCAGGCCCGTGCCGCTCGGCATCGCGGCGGTGATGCCCACGATGGTGGAATCTTTCTGGCAGAGCTTCACCATGGTCTGGCCGAAGACGTCCTGATACGCGGGGGCCGTGCCGGCTTTCGCGGCGGGTGAATTGCCCGTGGTGACGTCATACGGCCCGGTGCCGTGAAATTTCTCGGGATGCTGGAGCGCGGCTTCGTAGCCCTTGCCCTTCTTGGTCAGCACATGCAACACGATGGGTTCCTCACAACTCTTCGCGAACTCCAGCGTCTTGATCAGCAGCGGCAAATCATGGCCGTCAATCGGCCCCAGATAGCGCAGGCCGAATTCCTCGAAGATCAAACTGCTGCCGAAACCGCCGCGCCCGTCCGCGTCCACGTTCGCGGGATTCTGTTCCAATGCGACTTCGGACACGGTGCCCTTCAACATCTCTTCGGCCTTGTGGCCCAGCGTCAGGGCCAGTTCGCCTTTGGGCATCTTCTTCACCCACGCGGCAAAATCTTTCTGAATCTTGTTGTAGCGCGGATTGGTGATGAGCTTGTTCAGGTAGCCGGCAATGGCACCGACGTTCTTCGCGATGCTCCACTCGTTGTCATTCAGGATGCCGATGAACTTCTTCGTGGTGTGCGCGATGTTGTTCAAACCCTCGAAGGACACGCCGTTCGTCAGCGCCGCATCGCCGAAGATGCAGACCACGTTCTCGTCCGTCTTTTTCTGGTCGCGCGCCGCGCACATGCCGAGCGCGGCGGACAGCGCCGTGCCCGCGTGACCCGCGCCGTAGCAATCATGCTCGCTCTCCGTGCGGAGCGCGAAGCCGTTCAACCCGTTCGTGGTACGGATGGTGTGGAAGCGGTCGCGCCGTCCCGTGAGCAGCTTGTGGACATAAACCTGATGGCTCACGTCCCACACGAATTTGTCCTTGGGCGTGGAGAAGACCTTGTGCAGCGCGATGGTCAGCTCGACCACGCCGAGGTTCGGGCCAAGATGCCCGCCATTCACCGCCAGCTTGGTGATGAGTTCGTGCCGGATGTCCGCGGCCAGATGCGTGAGTTGCTCGGGCGTGAGTTTTTTAACGTGTTCGGGACTGTCCACCATATCGAGGTATCGGCTCATGTTTTAGTCGTTGCTGGTTTCCACCGGGCGGAGGGTGAGATCACCTGCCGCGTTCTTTTCCAAAAGTTGAATCTTCGTCTCCGCCTGCGCGAGCTTGGCCTGGCAAATCTTCGCGAGCCGCGTGCCTTCCTCGAACTGCATCATGAGCGCCTCCAGCGGCAGTTCGCCCGACTCCATCGTTTCCACGATGGTTTCGAGCTTCTGCATGGCCTCCTCAAAAGGAATGGCCTCGCTGGTTTTTGGTTCGGGTTTCGCCACGGCTTAAAAAAACTACTGAATGGCGGCGGAGGCGTAAATGATGATTTGGGCTTCGAAGCTGTGCCGGGTGCATCTGGAGGGCGTGTTGCCCAAAGGCCTCGGCGGTGCCGGCGGTCGGGAGAAGCGGAGGTCTGGGATTTCCACGCGCCTGAAATCTCCCCTGG